>NZ_JAKRFR010000003.1:0-539285 GCF_022347865.1 Pseudoalteromonas sp. CNAT2-18.1
ATCTCGCTTAACAAACCGCCTGCGTACGCTTTACGCCCAGTAATTCCGATTAACGCTCGCACCCTCCGTATTACCGCGGCTGCTGGCACGGAGTTAGCCGGTGCTTCTTCTGCAAGTAACGTCACAGATGTAAGGTATTAACTTACACCCTTTCCTCCTTGCTGAAAGTGCTTTACAACCCGAAGGCCTTCTTCACACACGCGGCATGGCTGCATCAGGCTTGCGCCCATTGTGCAATATTCCCCACTGCTGCCTCCCGTAGGAGTCTGGGCCGTGTCTCAGTCCCAGTGTGGCTGATCATCCTCTCAAACCAGCTAGGGATCGTCGCCTTGGTGAGCCATTACCTCACCAACTAGCTAATCCCACTTGGGCCAATCTAAAGGCGAGAGCCGAAGCCCCCTTTGCTCCGTAGAGATTATGCGGTATTAGCCGTCGTTTCCAACGGTTGTCCCCCACCTCAAGGCATGTTCCCAAGCATTACTCACCCGTCCGCCGCTCGACGCCAGAGGTGCAAGCACCTCTTCGTTTCCGCTCGACTTGCATGTGTTAGGCCTGCCGCCAGCGTTCAATCTGAGCCATGATCAAACTCTTCAATTAAAAGTTTTTTATTCTCTACCTAATGAAAGGCGAAGAATCATGCTCAATGAATACTGATTTTGATATCTATCGATATCGAATTGACTGTGCTGAATAAATTAAATTTATTCTGTTGGTCACTCAGTTCAATTGAGACTCTAAATTTGTTTGCGTCATCTAGCGAACTAGAATCGGCTGTTAGAACTCAATCTGTACGAGTGCCCACACAGATGATTGCTTCATATTTTTAAAGAACGTTTTAGGCTTTCGCCTCGGAAGCTTTGCTCCCGTTCAGGGCTGCGCATTCTACGCTTTCCTGATTTTGTGTCAACACTTAATTTTAAGTTTTTTAATTCGCTTTAAACTAAGTTTTATTTGACTCTCTAACACCGCGTTTAGCTCGTTATCCGTTGCTGTCTGCCGTGTCAGTGGGAGCGCATTATAGGGAGAAACAAAATCAACGCAACCCCTTTTTTACTAAAAACCGCAAAAAAACGTTAACCCAAGCTCAAACGTTCAAAATACCAACAAACTAAAGGTAAACGAACATCGATTAGGCTGTTTTTTGTGCTCTTTCCTTAAGGCGGCCTATAAGTATTGAACAACTACACTAAAGATCAAGGTAAGGCTTATAAAAAAGTGCACTTAGCGTGCACTCTTTTATCTCGATTGCAACGTATGCATTTCTTAATACAAGATACTATATAGTTTACGGCGGTATTGAGCTGCTAGGGCGTCGCCCTCAGGTAGGCTAGCAATGATATCAAGGTAGGACTTCTTCGCATCGCCAAAATTAAGATCTTTGTTAAGCACTTTAAACAGTGTCGCTAACGCGTCTTCTTTTTTACCCGCTTCATTGAGTGCCACAGCCAAATTTACTTTTGCCTCAAGGTTTTCAGGCTCGTTATCAACGGTCTGTTGCAAAGTTTGGATCTCTGGTGAGTCTTGCGCTTGTTCAGCAAGCTCTAGCTTAGCTTTAATATTGTTATAATATGCATCTTGCTCGACTAAGCCTATGGTTTCCAATAACGCTTTGGCATCATCAAGCTTATGTATTTGGATGCAAATATCAGCCAGCACCAGTTTGATACGACTATTATTGCTGTCTATATCATACGCCTGTTTTGCCAGTTTAAAGGCCTCGTTATGATTTTGGACCATCAATGCATCTTTGGCTTGTTGCAGCAACATATCTTGTGGTTGTGGTAAGTGCTTTTGCAGTGCTTCTTTAATTTGCGCCTCGCTTTGTGGCCCTGGGAGCATATCGACGGGTGCTCCCTCTTTTAATAACACCAAAGTAGGCAGCGCTTGTAAGCCAATTTGCTGCGCTAATTGACCCGCCAATGCTTGCTGTGTGTCACAATCTAAAGTTGCCACGACAAGATGCTGCTGATATTGCTGCGCTATGCCTTGTAAAATACTGGCCTGTTCCTGACATTCCGGGCTTTGGGCAGAGTAAAAGCTCAACGCCACCAACTTTTCTTGCGAAGTGTCGCCTAATACTTGCTGGATATTCTCTGCCGTCAATTGAATTTGATTCGTCATGCTTATGTTGCCATCTCACTATAATTACGCTTTGATATGGTGACTAACATAACAATTACAAGAGCAAGGATCACCCATGCAATTGCCTACTTCTTTCACCGCTCTCAGTGCTGCTTTACTACTTGCATGCACATCAACAGCAGCACACAGTATAGATGTTAAAGATAGACTCCCTGAGCTTGAAGCCTTCTATCTTGATTTACACCAATCACCAGAGCTGTCTTTACACGAACAGCAAACCGGTGAAAAGCTGGCCAGTAAACTGCAAACTTTAGGGTTTGATGTGACCAAAGAAGTGGGTGGCTACGGTGTCGTTGGTCTGTATAAAAATGGCTCTGGGCCGACCGTTATGATCCGCACCGACACCGACGGTTTGCCAATCGTCGAACAAACCGATGTGAGCTACGCATCTAAAGTGACGGTGACAAAAGATGATGGCTCCAAAGTTGGAGTGATGCATGGCTGTGGTCACGATATTCATATGAGCAGTTTCATTGGCACTGCTGAACACCTCATGGCCCATAAAGATCAATGGCAAGGTACGCTGATGATGGTAGCTCAACCTGCTGAGGAAATCGGCGCGGGTGCCAAAGCAATGCTCAATGAGGGCTTGTTTAGTCGCTTCGCTAAACCAGATCATGTTTTAGCCTTGCATGTCAGTGCCAGTGTGCCTGCGGGCAAGGTTGCCTTAAAGCCGGAATATACCATGGCCAGTGTAGACTCGGTGGACATCATTGTGAAAGGTAAAGGTGGGCATGGTGCCTACCCGCACACCACCATCGACCCTGTGGTCATTGCCTCACGTTTGGTGTTGGCGCTACAAACGATCACCAGCCGTGAGCTCTCACCTTTAGAACCTTCCGTTGTGACTGTCGGGTCTATTCATGGCGGCAGTAAACATAATGTCATCTCTAACGAAGTGACTCTGCAACTCACGCTACGCAGCTATAACCCGCAGGTACGTAATCAACAAATTGCTGCCATTAAACGCATAAGCGCAGGTATTGCTGCTAGTGCGGGGTTAGAGCAGGCCCTTTACCCTGAAGTCATTGTCCATGAACAAGAATCAATTCCTTCTACTTATAACGATCCCACGCAAACCACCTTAGTCACAGACGCCATTAAAAACGCTATCGGTGAGAATAATGTAGAATTAACCAAGCCAGTCATGGCCGGGGAAGATTTTGGCTTGTACGGACGCACCGACGACAACTTGCCTATTACCCTGTTTTGGCTCGGCGGAGTAAACCCAGAAACATATAACGCCGCTCAACAATCTGGGGCGCAACTGCCATCGCTGCACTCTAGTAAGTTTGCGCCTGATTATAAAAAGGCCATTCCAACGGGTGTCAAAGCGATGACTCATGCGGCGCTCAAGCTATTCAATACACCTTAAGCTTGCGCTTTAGACGCGCCCTTAGCTTTGTAACTGCGGGCGCGCTTTCGTTTACCACCTCTCAAGGCTCGCTTGGCGGGCCCTTTAATATTGCTAAATACACCAGCATCACAGTTCTTTGCTTGATTGACCAAGTCGCTCAACTGTGTGGTTAATGGCTGCATGAAGTCTTGATATTTGAGCTCTTGCTCGGCAATTTTTGCTAATGCCATTTCCCAGTGCGCCGTCATATCCGGCGTTGCTAATTGCTCGGGCAACGCACTGATCAGAGCGCTTCCCGCTTCGCTAGCACAAATGGATTTTCCTTTACGAGTAAGAAAACCACGTGAGAAAAGCAATTCGATGATGCTTGCTCTGGTTGCCTCAGTGCCTAAGCCATCGGTATCGCGCAGCACTTTACGTAGTTGTGTGTCCTTGACGTAACGGCCAATGGATGTCATTGCGCTTAATAGAGTGGCATCACTAAAGTGTGCCGGGGGTGTGGTCTGCTTATCGTCAATACGTGCATCATCACACTGTAGCAATTGCCCTAAGGTCAATGGTGGTAAACATTGCTCATCTTGCTTCGCCTTTTTGCCCATGAGCTCTTTAAAACCCAGATCAATGTCTTCTCGGGCTTTTGTTGTAAACTTGCCTCCGGCTATGGTCACCTCGACATCACTTTGGTAATAGCGATATGCAGGCATAAATTGAATGAGGTATTGGCGACAGATCAGTTCATACACTTTGCGCTCATTATCATTCAACTGCGCTGCGGTGTGCTTGGCTGTAGGTACGATGGCATGGTGCGCTGCCACTTTGCTATCGTTAAAGCAACGGCTCTTTTTATTGCTATCTACAGCTGTGAGCTGCTGGGCGGTGAAAACGCCATTATTAAGCACTGCGTTAATAATATTGCTGGCGTCAGCAAAATGCTCCTTAGGCAAATAGCGGTTATCTGAGCGCGGGTAAGTAATTAATTTATGCTTCTCATACAAGCTTTGACAACAATCTAATACCGCCTTCGCGGAGAGAGAAAAGCGCTTCGCTGCATCTATTTGCAGTGCCGATAGGTTATAAGGCAGAGGAGCTTGCTCTTGCTTTTGCTCTTTGCTTAAGTCGGTCACACTTGCCGGTTGGCCGATAATCCGGCCGACTACATTTTCTGCAAGCTTACGCAGCAATACTCGGCCCTGTTCATCTTGATAGGCCCGACACGCTTCGCTTGGTTGCCACTTCAGCCAAAATGATTCGCCTTGTGCTGTAGTCACTTGCGCGTGCACTTCATAAAACGGCTTACTAACGAACTCGGCTATTTCTTTATCTCTGGCGACCACCAGACCCAGCACCGGGGTTTGTACCCTTCCCACTGAGAGCACCCCTCGATAACCGCTTTTTTGTCCCGCCAAGGTATAAGCTCGTGTTAGGTTCATGCCAAACAACCAGTCGGCGCGCGAGCGGGCGAGTGCTGAAATACTCAAAGGCACAAACCGGGTATTGGGCTGCAGCTGGTTCAGGGCTTTTTTCACTGCAGGCAAGTTCAAATCACTGATCAGTAAACGCTCAACCGCTTGCTTTTTATGTTGCGACAAAGATACCTGATTAATCACTTCATCAACCAGCAACTGCCCTTCTCTATCGGGGTCGCCGGCATGCACTAAGGTGTGAGCTTGTTTTATCAGCTTCTTAACTAAAGTGAGTTGTTTACGAGTTTTGCTTTTCGCTTTTAGCTGCCACTGCTTCGGAACAATAGGCAAGTGCGCTAATTGCCACTTTTTAAAAGCGGGGTCGTAGTCATCGGGCTCAGCCTGCTCAAGCAAGTGACCGATACACCAGGTGACACAATCGCCATTGCCGACCTCTATATAGCCTTCTTTTTTTTGCTGAGGTTTGGGCAAGGCTGCGGCTATGGCACGGCCAAGAGAGGGTTTTTCGGCAATATAAAGCTTCATGACAACAACTGGCTATTTATACAGTTATTACAGTGTAGAGTATAATTACGAGCTAGGAAAGAGTGCGCGCGGCTGTTTTGTTTCTTCTTGCCTGCAACCAAAACAGTATCGGTAAATAGCACAATATTAAAGTGACGCTGTTTATGATTGGTATTAGGGTTTTGTAAAGGTACGAGCTATTAAATGTTAGATCCCATAAATGGCGATCAGCGACACGCCAAAGCTGTAAAAAAGGCGCGGCAACGACAATAAGCTGACCAGCAATGCTTTGCCACATATGCACTTTGCCACGAATGCCCCAGTAAGCAATAATCGCCATCCAGGTAATATCGTTGCTTGCCCATATGACATAACGCCAGATCATGTCTTTATCCCAATCGAGCAAAAAATCGTGTATCAGTGTTCCGTAAAGAAAGAAAGCGGCGGTTAGAAGGACAAACCGCAAGGCCTTGTACTCACGAGTAAGGACATAGAAAACAATAGCGGGCAGCAAAAATGCTGCCCAACTATTGTTTAGAAAGATTAACGTTTCCTCTAGCCAACTAGGCATAAGTACTTAGCCTAACGACTGTTCGGTGTCTTTGTTATCGTCTCCGCTTTTATCATCAGTGCCGCTACCATTTCCGGGTATACTGGCAAACTTATGCAAATCCAACATCCTGTGCTCCCTGTCTATTCAGCTTTAATTCAGTTGCTAAATTACCGTATTTTTGGCACAAAGCCAATAGTTACTGCACAACTTCAATGGGGTCAGATTCTTTTGCTTTACCCTGCATGATTGAAATTTCGACGCGGCGATTACGCTTACGATCTTCATCAGTTTCATTGGGCACTAACGGCCGCGTGTCTGCGCGCCCCACCACGACCATTCTACTTTTATCAAAGTCATCAACCTTTTGCATTTCACTGGCAACCGCGACTGCGCGCATCGCACTCAGGTCCCAGTTGTTGGTATAGAGCTCATTAGAGACTTGGAAGTCATCGGTGTGTCCCGAGACAGTGATTTCCCCGGGTACATCTTTTAGTAATTCAGCAATATCTTGAATAATAGGCTTAAATTTTGGCTGTAAGAAAGCACTGCCGGAGGGAAAAGAGCCGTTTTCACGAATGCGAATAATTATTTGCTGCCCTAAAGATTCCAGTTCTATGGCGCCGTCAATAATTTGCTGTTCTAGCTGTTGTGCAATTTTCTTCACCAGCTCATTGGTACGCTCTTGGTCTGCTGCGGCGATGGCTTGCTGTTGCGACTGCTCATCGGCGGTACTGGCAGACTCCCCGCCGCGTTGGTCGCCACGCTGCTCTTTACGACCGCCTGCAGAGTCTTCTTCCCCAGCTTGGAACTCCAGCATTTGCTGTGTCATTTCAACAGTCTGCTGTTGAATTGTCTCGATGGGCGTGGGGTCTGGGCGCCCCGGTTTAAATTCCATGGCAATGACACTGGTTCCTTTAGGTATGTCTTTTACTTCCAGTTTATTTTGCACACCAAAAGCAAACTTCATGGAACCAGCAATTTGCTTAAACTTGAGCACATCCATCTCGGAGAACGCCAATAGCAATACAAAGAAGCACATCAGTAGCGACATCAAGTCTGCGAACGTGCCCATCCAAGCCGGTAATCCGGGAGGGGGGCATTTGCAGGGTTTTTCATCCGACATACTTACTCCTCGGTATCAACTTGGCGCTTGGACTCTGCCAGATAGTTTTTCAGAATGCCTTCAATAACTTTGGGGTTTTGTCCGTCTTGAATACCTAAGATAGCGTCTAAGATCAGCCGTTGATTGAGCTCTTCTTCGTCTTTGCGCAGTTCTAACTTGGATTGGATAGGAATTGCTATCACATTGGCGAGAAACGCACCGTACAATGTGGTTAGTAGCGCCACCGCCATCGCGGGGCCAATCGCTTTGGGGTCATCCATGTTAGAGAGCATCGCCACCAACCCGATCAAGGTCCCGATCATACCCATTGCCGGGGCTATATCACCCAAGGCCTTAAACAGGCCAGCGCCTTGCTCATGGCGAGCGGTGGTTAACAAAATATCTTTTTGCAAAGTAGCACGAACCACATCGGCGTCATGGCCATCAACCAACATATCAATGCCTTTGCGCATAAACTTGTTGTTAATCTCTGCCTCTTCTAGCGCTAAAAAGCCCCCTTTACGAGCAGAGTCTGCCAGCTCTACAGCCTTCTCAATAAGCTCATCGGGCGATTCAATCTTAAACATGAAGGCCTTGCCGGCTACTTTCCCTATGGTGAAAAATTGCCCCATGGTGTAGTTAGCAAGCACAATAAAAAGAGAACCACCAAATACAATTAGCACCGAAGGAGTGTTATAGAACATGCCCACATCACCACCAAGCACCATAGACATGACAACGAAACCAATCGCGCCGAGAATACCTATTATGGTTGCTAAATCCACATGTCCTCCACCCACTTTTCTATTCAGCGCCTTCCCACTAAAGCCCTATATATGGCCAGGGAATATCAGACGTTATTATAATTACTCTTGAGATATCGGCAACTTGCTGAATTACTTGAATCATTTTTTTAAAATCGCGAAGCGACAATATTAAAACTAGCATGCCTACACAGCTTTGCCGTGAAAATCGCATCCATCTTTGACCTAGTCCACGATTCCCCCTAAAATTGGCGCTCTTATTAGGTGTAGTGAGTGACAAGGCCATGGCCCAAAAAAAACCAGAAAACCTAAGCTTTGAAGAAGCCATTAATGAATTAGGGCAAATTGTAACTGATATGGAGCAAGGAGAATTGTCTTTAGAGCAATCTTTAAAGCAATTTGAACGCGGTATTGGTCTGGCAAATGCATCGGCTCAAAAGCTTGATAACGCCCAGCAGAAAGTAAGCATGTTAATGAGCAACGACCTAAATGCTGAGCTCACCCCAATGGATGATCAAGAGTAGTCGCCCCTGTGAATTTAAAACATGCCTTAGCACAGGCACAACAGGATGTGCTACACACCCTACAGCGTTATTTTCAAACACAGCAACAAACACAGCCTCAGTTATTGGCGGCAACGCAGTACTGTATTGAAAATGGTGGCAAGCGCTTGCGACCATTTTTAGTCTATGCTGTAGGTAATATGCTTGCAGCACATCAAGACGATCTTCACAAAGCCGCTGCAGCCATTGAGTGTATTCATAGTTACTCTCTGGTGCATGATGATTTACCGGCCATGGACGATGATGAATTACGGCGCGGTCGACCCACCTGCCATATCGCATTTGACGAGGCCCACGCTATTTTAGCTGGCGATACCTTGCAAACCATTGCCTTTGAGCTGCTCAGTAGCACTGATTTTGATATCGGCGCTAGCCAACAGTTAGCACTGATACGAAGTTTAAGCCAAGCTTCAGGACTATTGGGTATGGTAGGCGGCCAAGCGCTCGATATCGCGGCCACCGATAAAGCGATTTCCTTAAGTGAACTTGAGCATATTCATCGTCTAAAAACCGGGGCATTACTAAGCTGCGCCATTAAGCTGGGCTATTTGTGCTCCCCGAACGTAGAAAACAGCACACGTGCTGCATTAGACGATTACGGCCGTGCCATCGGCCTGGCTTTTCAAGTGCAAGATGATATTTTGGATGTTGAAGGAGATACCGCCACGCTAGGAAAGCCGCAAGGCTCTGATGTGGCTGCAAATAAATCTACTTATCCTGCGCTTATGGGCCTTGATGGTGCCAAAGATAAGATGCAGCATTTGTATCAACAAGCTATTGATGCGGTGTGCCCGCTCCCATATGACACCCGTGTTCTCGAGCAACTCGCAGGCTATATCATCGCCAGAGATCATTAAAAATGACTACTGATGCGAAGGGCTGGTTTGATATACTTCAGCCATCGCAGTAAAGGATAAAACGACGCATGAATTTGGATAGTAGCAAGTATCCCTTATTACAACAGGTCAGCAAGCCTGAACAACTTCGCGAGCTACCGCAAGAGCGGTTAGGCGCGTTTAGCCACGAACTGCGGGACTACTTACTAAACTCCGTATCGCAAAGTAGCGGTCACTTTGCCTCCGGGCTCGGCACGGTTGAACTGACTGTTGCGCTGCACTATGTGTATAACACCCCGTTTGATCGCCTGATTTGGGATGTAGGCCACCAAGCCTATCCGCACAAACTGATCACCGGCCGCCGTGAGCAAATGCACACTATTCGCCAAAAAGATGGATTACATCCGTTCCCTTATCGCGGTGAGAGCGAGTACGACACCTTTAGTGTCGGTCATTCGAGTACCTCCATCTCCGCCGCGCTAGGTATGGCTATTGCTGCACAAAAAGAAGGCCAAGGCCGTAAAACAGTTGCCGTCATCGGCGATGGTGCTATCACTGCGGGCATGGCCTTTGAGGCGATGAACCACGCTGGCGATATTAATTCCGACATGTTAGTCATTTTAAATGACAACGAGATGTCTATTTCAGAAAATGTCGGCGCGTTAAATAATCATTTTGCGCGTATTCTCTCTGGTAGCTTTTACGCCAATATTCGTGAGGGCAGCAAAAAGCTCTTATCAGGGTTACCGCCAGTGAAAGAACTGGCTAGCCGTATGGAAGAGCACCTTAAAGGCATGGTTATACCGGGCACCTTCTTCGAAGAGCTTGGCTTTAATTATATCGGCCCAATCGATGGCCATGATGTCAACATGCTGGTCGACACCCTGCGCAATATGCGCAACCTCAAGGGCCCTCAGCTACTGCATATAAAAACCCAAAAGGGCAAGGGTTATAAGCCTGCCGAAGCCGATCCTATTGGTTACCATGCGGTGCCCAAGTTTGATCCGACCGTGACTAAATTACCCAAATCTAAGCCGGGTGCACCGACCTTTTCAAAAGTGTTCGGCGATTGGTTGTGTGATATGGCCAGCGTTGATGACAAACTGATGGCCATCACTCCGGCAATGCGCGAAGGCTCGGGCATGGTGCGCTTCTCTAAAGAGTATCCACAACAGTATTTTGATGTTGCCATTGCAGAGCAGCATGCGGTCACACTCGGTGCAGGGTTTGCGTGTGAAGGCCTAAATCCCGTAGTAGCAATTTATTCAACCTTCTTACAACGAGCCTACGATCAACTTATTCATGATGTAGCGCTACAGGAATTGCCTGTGCTCTTTGCCATTGATCGCGCTGGCGTGGTTGGCGCCGACGGGGAAACTCATCAGGGCACGTATGACTTAAGTTATTTACGCTGTATTCCTAATATGGTCATTATGGCGCCGGCTAACGCCAATGAATGCCGTAATATGCTCTATACCGGGCATCAGCTTAATAAACCCGCCGCTGTGCGTTACCCGCGTGGCAGTGCCGGCGACGGTGAGCTTGATAGCGAAATGCAACAATTACCCATTGGCAAGGGACGTGTTGTTAAGAGCGGCGAAAAAGTCGCAATACTGTCGTTTGGTACCTTGCTGGAGAATGCCCAACAAGCAGCAGAGCAGCTCAATGCCACCCTAGTTGATATGCGTTTTGTGAAACCTCTCGATCACCAGCTGATTGATAAGTTGGCAAGTGAGCATAATGCGCTTGTCACCTTGGAGGATAATGTTATCGCCGGTGGTGCAGGCTCAGCAGTAAGCGAGTACTTAGCGCAAAGCAAGCAGCTTAAGCCAGTTTTGCACCTTGGCCTACCGGATGTATTTATTAAGCATGGTACGCAGCAAGAAATGCATGCTGAGCTTGGCCTTGACGGCGACGGTATCACTCGCCAGATAAGTACGTGGTTAGATTAACAAGCTAGCGAGTTGGATATTCGGTAATAAAAAAGGAGCCAAAGGCTCCTTTTTTATTTATTCACTTTCTTAACGCATCCAAATTTTAATGTCGGCTAAGCCGGTGCTTTGTAAGGTGGCTATTTGCGCATCTAAGTTTTCACTTTGCTCAAACTCAAAGGCATCCAACTGATCATCAAACTCAATATGCGCACAGCCATCGCCGCCGCGCTTTTTCACCTGATGAAGGGCGATATCCGCTAAGTTCACCGATGTTTCCCAGCCGATCACTTGGCCGCCGAGCAAGGGCATCGGATAACAAGACCAGCCCAGCGATGCGCTAAGATTAATCTTTTTACCATTGGGTAGTTGAAAACTTTTCTCTGCGATGGATTTGCATAACTGACGCGCAAACTGATTGACCTGATCAAGCTCGAAATCGCGCAGCAACAACAAGAACTCATCGCCGCTCCAACGGGCCACATAGTCAGAGCCCTGCGTGCAGGAATTCAATAGAGTCGCCATTTGTTGTAAGCAACTATCGCCGCTCAGCGGTCCGTAGGCATCATTAATACGTGAGAATTTGTCGATATTCACTATCAACAGTACTAAAGCCCTGCCCTGCTCTTGTAATGAAGACGAATTACGCTGGTAATGTTCAATATCTTTAGGCAGCTGATCGAATAAGAAACGTCGGCTACGCAGTCCTGTCAGCTCGTCAGAGTGACTCACTAACTTCAGCTGAGAGTTCACCTGGTTAAGCTTATCATTGGCATCACGCAGCTCCATAGTGCGCTCTTCCACCAAACTCTCCAAGGCTGCTTGCTTGCGGCGTTCCTGGGCTCTAAACACCCACAGCAATAAATAGATAATAAAAAATAACCCGGAAACAATCAGCAACCGGAAATACACCGTTTCATCGAAGCGTTTCGGTACCTGAAACGCATAGTGTGTGCTTGTGGCTTCTTCCCAACTGTCACTGGTGCGCTTGGCTTCAAGCTTAAAAGTAAATGGGCCAGGAGGTAAGTTAGTATAAATGGCTTCACGACGATTTTTAGCATAGCGCCAGTCGGTATCCAAGCCACTTAATTGGTAACGAAACTCCACCTCAGCCGGGGCGTAAAAATCAATCGCTGTATAATTAATCGTTAAGTCGCGCTCATCGGTATCGAGCTCAGGGTTAACACCCAAGCCACCGGTATATAAAGTACGTCTGGGGGTGGCAATACTCTCCACTTGGGGCGCTAATTGGTCTTGGCCAAAGAGCTGCACATTTTTAGGGATTTCCACCACCCCTTGCAAACTCGGATACCAAATAGAGTCACCACTGTCAGCCACCGCGTCATGGCCTAAACCAGCACAACATTGACTGGCTTTACCATCGAGCTGGCGATCATACGAGGAAATCACCTGCTCTACTTGTAAGTTTCCAATTTCATCCGAGAATTGCTCCACCGGCATGCGGTAGACGCCTTTCATGGTGCTGACCCACACCCGCTGCAGGGCTTTATCATGATGCAGGCTAAAAATGGAGCCATAGGGTAAGCCATTGGATACATCAAGCTGGTGCCAGCGCCCTTGGGTACTGCGATAGAATAAGCCGTCATTTAACGAACCAACTAACGTCCCAACATCATCAATTTCTAAAATACTGGTGACATAAGCGCTTTCCAGCGCTGTAGAGTCGCCGATGCGCTCAATGCCTTTATCTGAGAATAAGTAACCGCCTTGGCTGGTACCAATTAAGCCATATTTGCCTTTATCCAGCACGTAAGTAATAAACTTACTATCGAGTACAGCATTGTAGGTAAAGGGTGTTAAGCCTCGATATCCCATGCGATACATACCCCGGCCAGTACCAAACCACAGTCCGCCAGCACTTGACTCACTGATAGCAAACACCGGGTTTTGCCGTAATTCTCGCGCATCGATGTTATATAGCTGCTCATCTTCGAAGTACAACACACCGCGATCCGTGGCGATATACAACCGCTCACCAACAAAATGCAAATCATGCACCGCACTGCGGCGTAATTTAGCCCGAGGCACGCGATTAATAAAATTATTATCTTGATCGAAATAACCAACACCACTGCGATTAGCCACCCATAGCTGACCACTCGGTGATAAGGTAATGGCCATCACCGCTTCGGTCATACTCGAGAGTGCATTATGGCGCTCAACCCGGCCCGCATGGGCAAGCCAAAGGCCCTCGCTGAAGCTCGCCAGCCAAATATTGTTTTGTTCATCGCGGTAAATATCGGAAAACCAGATGCTTTGATCCAGTGCTGCCGGCTCAACCCATTGCCACTCTTTAGAATTGTCGCGATACAGTAATCGCCCATAGGTTGAGATCCACAATGCGCCATCGGAGTCACTCATAAACTTATACACCGCCGCATTACTGGCGTTGGGTAAAGTAAATGGCCGTAGCTCATCATCTATGTCTAAAAAGTAAGCTCCTAATTCAGAGGCCAGGTACAGAGTGCCTTCTAGCCAGGCTAAGTCGTGGATAATGGTTTGTGCTAAACGATCAGGCAGGGTCACCCGCGCAGTTATTTTTAAACGCAAGCGCGATGACGACGACGACATGTTGGTTAAGCGCAGTAAGTAGTTTTCACTGACTAACCACACGCCTTGCGGTGCCAGTGCCATTTTACTGACCGAAATTTGGTTGATGGCAGTCAAGCGTCCCTGAATACGGCCGCTGCGTCGACGCTCACTCTCAGGCAAATGAAAAGCGACCTGATTACGCTCGATATAAAACAGTTCGTTGGCTGCCACCCAAATATTGCCTTTATCATCTTGCAATATATCGCGCACCGGGCCGCCAATACCAAACTCAAAGTAGTTCATTGAGTCAGGGTCAAGCACGGAAATGCCGCGCTTGGTGCCTATCCACAATAATCCTTCTTTATCAATCAATAACTTATTAATTGCATTACTATTGAGGAAGTTGCTATTTTGCTGCGTAAAGTTAGTGAAGTGATCGCCATCAAAGCGACTTAAACCAAATTGAGTGCCTACCCAAATATAGCCCTTGTTATCTTGGGTGACACTTTTGAGAGATTGTGAAGGCAGACCATTTCGGGTATTCCATTGCTTAACCACATAATCCGTGATTGATGCCGACGCCAAGTGCGAAGCAAAAACTGCCCACACCAATACTAGTGACTGAAAAAACCGCTGCAATGTCACACCCAGACTCAAATCTTATATTCCTGGCAAATAACCTACTTTAATTAACGCTTGGAGGCAAATTAGCGAGCATATGCCGGCGAGAATATCATCTGCCATAATCCCAAGCCCACCATGCAGACGTTTATCAAGCATACGGATTGGTCCAGGCTTGGCAATATCGAAAAACCGAAACAGGGCAAAGCCCACCACTAAGGTCTGCCAATTAATAGCCGCTCCTATCATGGTAATATAAAACCCTGCCACTTCGTCCCAAACAATAGCCGGATGGTCATGCACACCCAAGTCATCTGCGGTTTTACCACAGGCCCACACACCCACAGTGCATAGCATGAGCGCCATTGCTGCCTGCACCCACAGTGGCATACCCCAGGTCATAAAAATAAAAGGAATTGCCGCAAAGGTACCCACGGTACCTGGGGCTTTGGGACTTAAACCTAAGCCAAAACCTAGGCCTAAAAACTGATGACCACGACGTAGATTAAATAAGCTTGTAGTGATCACGCGTCACCCTGTATAAAATGTTCAAAGCCCACTTGGGCGACATCGAGTTTATCTTCACCGTTAAGTACCTCGACCTTCCCCTCGCCACCACGAATTTGGCCAATGCACACAGCCTCGATGCCATACTGACTCAAACGATTGTCCAGCATCGCTTTGTGGTTCTCGGGTACCGTGTAAAGCAACTCGTAGTCATCGCCATAGCCAAGCACATAAGGCCATTTCGCCTCGCCTTCAATGCTCTGACGAAAGGCTTCTGACGTTGGAATTTTATCGGCATGAATGGTGGCACTGACCAAAGACATATCTAAAATATGTTGTAAATCAGCCAAGAGCCCATCGGAGATATCAATGGCAGAGCTGGCGTAGCCACGTAAGACCTGTCCTGCTGCCACCCGGGGCGTCGGATACTCCAATTTAGTGGTCAGCTTCTTCAGCCATTCAGGGGCAATATCTAAGTGTTGTTTGCGCGCTTCGATAGCCAGGCCCGCATCACCCAACGGTCCGGTAACATAAATCCAATCGCCGGGTTTAGCACCGCCGCGTGTTAACGCTTTGCCGGTAGGCACCGTGCCTTTGGCACATACGGTAACAGTAAGTGGGCCTTGCGTAGTATCACCACCAATGATTTGCACGTTGAAATATTCTGCTATTTCATGCATGCCTGCGGTGAACTCTTCTAACCATTCTACTTCGGCTTTCGGTAAGGTAAGCGCCACAGAAACCCACGCAGGCTCGGCGCCCATTGCAGCAAGGTCACTGAGGTTAACGGCGATAGCCCGGTGCCCCAAAGCGCGCGGTGACATATCTTCAAAAAAGTGCACACCAGCCACCATGGTGTCAGTGGTAATGGCTAATTGGCTGTTTTCCGGAATACTCACCAAGGCGCAGTCATCACCTATGCCAAGATTCACATCCCGGCGTGTGATCCCTCGGCCTTTAAAGTATCGGTTTATTAATTCAAATTCTTGCATACACAAAAAAGCCGGCCTCAGCCGGCTCTCCTTGTTAAAGGTGCTTAGCTATTACGTAGCTGCTTAATGGCTTTATCAAGCACACCATTAACGAATTTATGACTGTCATCGGCACCAAACATTTTCGCCAGCTCAATGCCTTCATTGATGGCCACTTTGTATGGCACGTCATCTCGGAATTTAAGCTCATACGCACAAAGTCGTAAAATGGCTTTTTCTACCATATCAATTTCTTCGTACGGACGCGTCAAATGCGGAGCTAAGACTTCGTCTAGTTGTTTTGAGTTAACGGCAACACCGCGCGCTAGGTCTTTAAAATACTCTACATCGACCTTAGTCACGTCATTCTCGATTAACATGTTTTGTTCGATATCAGCAATAGCGTTACCGCTCATTTGCCAAGAGTAAACGGCCTGTAAGGCCAATATGCGCGCTTTGCGTCTCGCTGCTGGTTTCACTGTGAACCCTTAAATTTTGTCTAAAACATTAACCATTTCTAGGGCACCTAATGCAGCTTCGCCGCCTTTGTTACCCATTTTTGTACCGGCACGCTCAATGGCCTGCTCTATGCTTTCAGTCGTTAATACGCCAAAAGCAACCGGTACATCATACTCAAGCGATACCTGCGCCAAGCCTTTATTCGACTCACCGGCAACTAAATCAAAGTGCGGAGTGCCGCCACGAATAATCACGCCCAAGGCGATGATAGCATCGAACTCACCTTTGGCGGCAATGCGCTTGGCAGCAAGAGGTAACTCAACCGCACCCGGCACATACACCACGGTAATATCATCATCGCTGACGTTACCTGTACGCTTTAGCTCATCGACTGCGCCGTCCAATAAACTGCGACCAATGTAGTCGTTAAAACGCGAAATCACGATGGCAAATTTTTTGCCCGGTGCAAACTTGTTACCTTCAATAATTTTCATCTGTAAACCTTAATTGATTCTGCCAAGGCGTGATGCCGGCGAAATGCGGATATCGCAAAATTGCCGCGCATCATAGCATAATTGAAAAAAAATAGCTGCTTATTCTGGCTGTACGTAGTCAACCACCTCAAGGTGGAAACCTGACAGCGCATGATACTTCTTCGGCATGCTCATTAAGCGCATTTTGGTGATGCCTAAATCCGCTAAGATTTGCGAGCCGATGCCCACGGTGCGCGATGTTCCCTGGATTTTACGGTGGTTGGCACTTTCGCCAGCATCTTCCAAAGCAAAGGCCTTAACCATAGCTTCGATATCTTCACTGCGCTCTTGCTTACCAAGGATAACCAACACACCATCATGTTCAGCGATATAGGCCATGGCGTTAGACAATGTCCAACTGCGGTCCGCGCCTCGATCGGAAAGTAAAATATCGTTAAAGGTGCTTTGTAAATGCACCCGCACTAAGGTTGGGTCGCTGATATCACCTTTGATCATCGCATAGTGCAGCTGACCATCGATGGTGTCTTTGTAGGTAACTAGATCAAACTCACCGTACTGTGTTGGTAGTTTACACTTCGCCACTTGCTCGATGGTGGTTTCGTTAAGATTACGGTACTCGATTAAATCGGCAATAGTGCCCATTTTTATGCCATGCTCTTTAGCAAAGACTTCGAGTTGCGGACGACGCGCCATGGTGCCATCGGGGTTCAGGATTTCGACGATAACCGAGGACGGCTCAAGGCCCGCAAGGCGTGCTAAATCGCAGCCAGCCTCAGTATGCCCTGCACGTGTCAGTACGCCGCCAGGCTGTGCCATAATGGGGAAAATATGCCCCGGCTGGACGATGTCTTCTGGCACTGCTCCTTTGGCAACAGCGGCTTGTACCGTGCGGGCACGATCTGCGGCCGAAATACCGGTGGTCACCCCTTTTGCCGCTTCAATGGATAAGGTAAAGTTGGTTGAGAATTGCGCGCCATTATTACTGACCATTAAAGGCAGTGCTAATTGTTCACAACGCGCCTGGGTAAGCGTCAAGCAAATAAGGCCTCGGCCATAGGTGGCCATGAAATTAATGGCATCGGCGCTGATGTGTTCGGCGGCGATAATGAGATCGCCTTCGTTTTCACGATCTTCATCATCCATGAGGATAACCATCTTGCCATTTTTAATGTCGTCGATGATCTCCGCTGCGGTGTTTAAACTCATATCTTGCCCATTATCGTTTATTTTATAAATCCAGCTTGCGCCAGCAAGCTCTCGGAAACTGAGGATTGAGGCTGCTCAGCCTTGGCGCCATTAATTAGGCGCTCTAAATAGCGAGCTATTTGGTCAACCTCAAGGTTAACCTGGGTGCCCACTTGAAAATCTGCAATCGTGGTTTGCTCTAAAGTGTGCGGCACAATGGTCAGCTTAAAGCGACTACCGTGAACCTCGTTGACGGTCAAACTGGCACCATCAATACACACTGAACCTTTATAGGGAATATACTTCATCAGTTCGGCGTCGGTTTGCAGCCAATACTCAATAGCGCGGGCGTTGCTACGCACATCAACCACTTCGGCAATGCCGTCTACGTGCCCAGAAACCAAATGACCCCCTAACCTTGATAATGGCTGCAGCGCCTTTTCAAGATTAACACGTTGGCCTTGCTGGTAATGCGCAAAGCGTGTGAGTGATAAGGTTTCGCGCGATACGTCGGCACTGAACCCATCACTGAATTTTTGTGTCACCGTAAGGCAAACGCCGTTCGTGGCAATGCTGTCACCCAAGGCCACATCGTCCATGTTGAGACTATCGCTGCTGACGCGCACTTTTAAATCGCCATCAACAAAAGTGAGTGAACTTAAGGTTCCGGTTGCTTCTATAATGCCTGTAAACATGGCTATTCCACTGCTCTTTTATCTAGGGTAAGGCGCACATCTTCGCCTATGGGGCGCATATCGATAAATTGCATCTGTTCAATGTCGTTCATATCGGCAAATGGACCTATGTTCACCAGCCCTTTGGCACCTTGGCCCATAAGTTTAGGGGCTAAATAAACCACATAGCGGTCAATAAGCCGCTGCTTCGCAAAGGCTCCCGCTAGGGTCGCGCCTCCTTCAAGCCACAGCGAATTAATATCATCTGCAGCCAGTTGCGTGAGTAACGCGGCTAAATCTACATGGCCATCGTTATCCCCGGCGACATGCAACTCGGTTACATTGTTGGGCCATTGCTGCACTTTATCAAGCGCAGGAGCTGTGCGTGAGCGCACGATAATAATCTTACCGGGCGTCTGCATTAACGCTAAATCGGGTGTGAGCCGATAGCGACTGTCGATAATCACCCGCACCGGTTGACGCACTTGCGCCAGCGGGTAATCGGCAAGTTGCTGTTCGTTTAGGCGCACATTTAATTGCGCATTGTCGCTTATCACCGTATCGGCACCCGAGACAATGGCGCAATGTTGCGCTCGCAAGCTATGCACATCAGCACGGGCGTCACTGCAAGTAATCCATTTACTTTGGCCATTGGCGAGCGCTGTTTTGCCATCAATGCTGGCTGCTAGTTTGCAGGTGACAAACGGGCGCTGAGTACGCATACGTTTTAAAAAGCCCGTATTAAGCGCTTCGGCTTGGGCACCGAGCAAACCATACTCAACGTCGATGCCAGCGGCCTCAAGCATCGCCATGCCCCGGCCACTGACTTGCGGATTAGGGTCTTGCATAGCACACACTACTTTAGCAACTTTGGCGGCTATCAAGGCGCCAGCACAAGGGCCGGTGCGGCCGGTATGGCTGCACGGCTCTAAGGTCACATATGCGGTGGCTCCCTCGGCATTTTCTGCAGCGGCATTTAAGGCATGAATTTCTGCGTGCGGCGTCCCCGCCTGAATGTGAAAGCCTTCGCCAATCACCTTATCATCTTTAACCAACACGCAGCCCACATTCGGATTGGGGGTGGTGGTAAAACGCCCCTGCCAGGCTAAGGCAATAGCGCGGCGCATAAAGTGCTCATCTTGTGCACTGAAGCTCATATTAATCCCCTAGACGGGCGATTTCTTCGCCAAATTCACGGATATCTTCAAACGAGCGGTACACCGATGCAAAGCGCACATAGGCCACTTTATCCAGCCCTTTCAGCGCTTCCATAATACATTCGCCAATAAGCAAAGAGCTGACCTCTCGCTCACCGGTAGCTCGAATTTGCGATTTGATTTGATGCACCACCTCATCAACCTGCTCGGTTTTCACCGGCCGCCTTTCTAAGGCACGATGTAAGCCGTTAAGGAGCTTATCTTCGTTGAATGGTTCACGTGAGCCGTCCCGTTTAATCACGCGCGGCATTACCAACTCGGCGCCTTCAAAAGTAGTGAAACGTTCATGGCAATCAATGCATTCGCGACGGCGTCGAACCTGATGGCCGCCGCCCACTAACCGGGAGTCGATAACCTTGGTATCTTTGGCGCTGCAAAAAGGACAATGCATAGTGACTGGGGTTCCTGTAGAAAACAAAAAGGCCGCTATTTTTGCGGCCTTTATCATACACAAATGTTTGCCTAATGGCTATTTAGTGCAGCTTAGGCATACACTGGAAACTTAGCACAGATTGCTTTCACTTGCTCTTTCACTTTTGCCTGAACATCAGTGCTTTCGATGTTATCAAGTACATCGCAGATCCAGCCAGCAAGTTCTTTCGCTTCTGCTTCTTTGAAGCCACGGCGAGTAATCGCTGGTGAACCAAGACGTAAACCAGAAGTGACAAACGGTGAACGTGGGTCATTCGGTACTGAGTTCTTATTCACCGTGATATTGGCGTTACCGAGTGCTGCATCAGCATCTTTACCGGTAATGTCTTTATCGATTAAATCAAGCAGGAATAGGTGGTTGTCCGTTTTTCCTGATACCACTTTATAACCGCGCTCTTGTAACACTGATACCATTGCTTGTGCGTTAGCCACAACCTGTTGCTGGTATGCTTTAAATTCTGGCTGTAGCGCTTCTTTGAAAGCCACCGCTTTGGCTGCAATAACATGACACAGTGGGCCACCTTGACCGCCTGGGAAAACCGCGCTGTTAAGCTTCTTATAAATATCTTCATCACCACAATTAGAGATGATTAAACCGCCGCGTGGGCCCGCTAGCGTTTTGTGCGTGGTGGTGGTGATCACATGTGCGTAAGGCACTGGGCTTGGGTACACACCGGCAGCGATAAGGCCAGCTACGTGTGCCATATCTACAAATAAGTAAGCACCGACTTTATCGGCAATCTCGCGGAAACGCTGCCAATCAACGATACCAGAATAAGCTGAGAAACCACCAATGATCATCTTTGGCTTGTGCTCAAGGGCAAGGGCTTCAACTTGATCGTAATCGATCTCGCCGGTTTGCTCATTCAAACCATATTGAATGGCATTGTAGGTTTTGCCTGAGAAGTTTACATGTGCACCATGAGTTAAGTGACCGCCATGAGCTAAGCTCATGCCTAGTACAGTGTCGTGTGGCTGAAGTAGCGCTTGAAACACTGCGGCGTTAGCTTGCGAACCGGCATGCGGTTGCACGTTTGCATACTCAGTGCCAAACAGCTCGTTAGCACGGTCAATCGCCAGTTGCTCAACAACGTCGACGTGCTCACAACCACCGTAGTAGCGTTTGCCCGGATAGCCTTCGGCATATTTATTGGTAAGCTGTGAGCCCTGCGCTTCAAGTACGCGTGGACTACAGTAGTTTTCCGAGGCAATAAGCTCAATATGCTCTTCTTGACGAGAAACCTCATCGCCCATCGCTTTGGCAAGTTCTGGATCAAAGTCTGCAATGTTCATGCTACGTTCTAACATGCTGTCTCCTAGGTGCAACGTAATTGTCGATTTGAAAGGTGTTATTGTACGCGCAAACCGCGCATTTGCCTATCAAGGATGTGTGAGCTTATTTAAACAAGGATTGAATTTTTTTCACAGCCCTAAAAGAATGATATTTTTAAATCCAAAACATAATAAAAATAAATAAAAAATCACTATTTTATTTTTATTGCTAATGAAAAAATCGACTTTTCAGTATCAGTGCCGGTAACTTGTCACTATGATCAATAAGCCGCCCAGCAATCACATGGATCACCCCTTGGTGGTTTTCTATTACCCCTTTTACTTCCAATAAACGTGCGGTTAGAAAGGCTTGTTGCTGGGCCTTCGCCGTTGCCTGCCACACCACGACATTGGTGTTGCCGGTTTCATCTTCCAAAGTTAGAAATGTCACCCCGGCGGCACTGCCTGGTGATTGCCGTCCAGTGACCAAGCCAGCAATAGTGACACTGGCGCCACTGCGACAAAGACGCAATTGCTGGGCGGTTTTTGCGTGCTGTAATCCCCCTTCGGCGCGTAAATAACACAGGGGGTGCGCGCCCATATTGACCCCCATACTGGCATAATCTTCTAGGGTATCCTGTAACTTACTTGGCGGTGCTAATGGCAATGCATCGCTCTGTTCACCAAAGAGCGGTAACCGCTGTTGTTTGTCGATAATCTGCCAGCGGCTATTAAAGCGGTCTTGCGCTATGCTCGCGAGTGCATTGCTGCTCGCTAACGCTTCTAATTCTACCTCGCGCAAGCCGCTTTGATATAGCTCACTGACGCTGTGGTATCCGGCTATTGGCCGTTGTTTAACAAGCTGTTGCGCACTTTGCTGACGAAACCCTTTAACGCAACACAGCCCTAAGCGTATCGCGAAACTTTGCCCTTGGCGTACCAGCTGGTGCTCCCACACTGAGGTGTTGATATCAACGGGCAACACCGTAACCTGGTGACGTCGCGCGTCCTGCATGAGCTGGTCTAATGAATAAAAGCCCATGGGTAAGCTGTTTGCTAAGGCGCAGAAAAACGCACTCGGGTAATAATATTTTAAGTAAGCAGAGACATAGGCCAGCACCGCAAAGCTCGCCGAATGCGACTCGGGAAAGCCATATTCGCCAAAACCACAAATTTGTTGATAGATACGCTCAGCAAATTGCTGCTCGTACCCGCGCGCTAACATGCCAGTGATGAGTTTACGTTTAAACTGAGTCAGCTCGCCATCACGTTTCCATTTAGCCATGGCCCGACGTAGCTGGTCGGCTTCACCGCCACTGAAGCCTGCAGCGACCATGGCAATTTTAATCACCTGCTCTTGAAATATCGGCACCCCTAAGGTGCGCTTAAGGACTTGCTCAACTTCTTTAGAGGGGTAAGCGATGGTCTCTGTGCCATCGCGGCGCTTTAGAAACGGGTGTACCATATCCCCCTGAATGGGCCCAGGGCGCACAATGGCAATTTGAATCACTAAGTCGTAGTAACACCGTGGTTTAAGCCTTGGCAACATACTCATTTGTGCGCGCGATTCAATTTGGAATACCCCGACGGTATCGGCGCGTTGTAACATCGCGAACACCTGAGGATCATCGCCGAGGCGGGTAATATCAGCAATGCTGATACGGTGTTGGTAATGTTGCGCCAGTAACTTGAAGCAGCGGTGAATAGCACTGAGCATACCCAAGGCAAGTACATCGACTTTCAATAAGGCGAGGCTTTCAAGGTCATCCTTATCCCACTGAATCACGGTGCGCTCGGCCATTGCCGCATTTTCCACTGGCACTAGCTCATGCAGCGGACCTTGCGAGATCACAAAGCCACCCACATGCTGGGATAAATGCCGAGGAAAGCCGCGAATTTCATCTACTAAGCGGAAAAAATGTTGGTTAATGGCCACATCCGGGTCAAGGCCAAGCTTTATCAGTTGCGCCTGCCATTGCTCGCTGCCATGGCGGTGATTAAGCTGCTTAATATAGTAATCCAGTTGTGTTTCACTAAACCCTAACGCCTTGCCAACATCACGAATGGCACTTTTCAAACGATAGGTGATCACCGTTGCAGCTAAAGCAGCTCGCTGCCGCCCATATTTGCGGTAAATATATTGAAACACTTCTTCTCGGCGCTGGTGTTCGAAGTCGACGTCAATATCCGGGGGCTCATTGCGCTCCTTGGAAATAAAGCGTTCAAATAAGACATCAATTTGTCGGGGATCTACCGCCGTGATTTCCAAGCAATAGCACACCACGGAATTGGCCGCCGAACCTCGCCCTTGATAAAGAATATCGCGACTTTTGGCAAAGCAAACAATATCGTAGATAGTTAAAAAAAAGGGCTCATATTGCTGCTCGCTAATCAGCTTGAGTTCTTTATCTATTTGCGCTTGCAGGTGTGCCGGTGGGGGCCCGCCAAAGCGTTTGTTCGCGCCTTCGGATACCAAGGCACGCAAGTGCTCACTGGCACTTAACCCCTTAGGTACTAGCTCATGTGGGTATTGATAGCTGAGCTCATCGAGATTGAAAGTACAGGCTTGGCTAATATGCACTGTTGCTGCGAGTTGCGCTGGCGAAAACAGCTTGGCTAACTTAGCTTTTGGTCGCAGTGCGCGCTCCGCGTTGGTGAGTAAGGCCGCGCCTAGCTCGGGGACCGATTTCCCGGCGGCAATGGCGCTGAGCACATGCTGCAACGGCAAACGTTCGGCGCTATGCATTAGTGCCCCACCAACGGCTACAGTCGTTAGCTGATGGTGTTGCGCTAAGGCCTCGATATAAGTCAAATACTCGGGTTCAAAGCTGCTTAGATGACGCTGTACGCCAATGTAAAGGTGGTTGTTATAGTGGCGCTTAAGCCACTTTCCCCAGTGCAGGTCATGTTCACTCAACACCTGCCCCTGGCCTTGGGGCAGCCAAATAAGTATACAGCCTTGCAGAGTTTTCAAATCCCACTCACTAAGCTGATAATGACCTTTGGCAGTGCGCCGACGGGCGTTAGTGATCACCCGACATAGTTGGCTGTAGGCTTTTTTAGTGGGGCACAGGGCAATAAAATGTAAGTGTTGATAATGAAAAGAGCTGCCCACGATTAAACGCAGCGGCAGTTGCCGCTCTTTAATATAACTATGCGCCCGCACCACTGCGGCAACAGAGCATTCATCACACAAAGCCAAAGCCTGATACCCCAGCTCACATGCTTGCGCCACCAGCTCTTCGGGGTGCGAAGCACCACTGAGAAAACTAAAGTTACTCTGACAAAAGAGCTCACTGTATTGCACAGCATTCATTAGGCGAAGTACCCCTGTACAAACCAACCCTGATGCTTGTCTTTGAACAACCAACATAATTGCCCTTGGGCATTTTCACCAATGTAATAGTCACGTTCAATTAATTGCTGTTGCCACCAATGGCTTTGTATCCGCTCTGGGCCGCGTAATAAACAAACCTGCTCGCTAAGCACTTGTGGTTCCAGTAAAAAATTAGGGCGCAGAGGGGCTGTTTTTTTACTGGAGCTGGAGATGCTATAGCTGTGTAAAGGGCTTTCCTTCACTTGCGTATACTCAGGGATATGCGCATTAGTGCAATGCAAGTGATAACAATGTTGCGCCCCTAAGCGCGCGTGTAATACCCCTAGCAACTGCTGTTTTGCCAGCCCTTGCTGGCGCTTATCAAATAAGTTTTGGCTTTCACCTAAGGCATCACTGAATTGCTCACAGGTTAATTGCACGGCAATAACGGGAGCATCCAAGCTAAGGGTCTCAAGCTTAACTTGAACTAAAGTTAACCAAGGTACTAACTGCCCTTGTGGTGCCACACTATGAACCGCAAACAGCTGTGTGGGTAATTCGCGAAAATAAAAGCTAAACTGCAGCTTCTGGGTGTGCAATTGCATTTGCCGTAAATAAGCACATAAATGCTCACATAGGGTGGTCATCACCGGGAGTAAACGCGCGCTCTCGTCTATTTCAAAATTCAGCTCTTGCAAGCGCTGAAAGTACTGACTAGGTTGGTAAAAGCGATAGTAGCGCCCTTTTTTTGGTAAACGCACATGCCCTAGCTGCCCCTGCAAACGGGTTATGTAGTCCAATAATTCATAGGGAAAGCGTTGGCGTAGCTCGGCCTTAGGCAGCGCTAATAGCTGCCCAATCGTATTCAAGCCTAAGCGCGCCAATTGATGGTGGTATTGGCTACTTATACGCAACGCACTCACTGGCAACTGTTCCAAGCGGTGCTGTGCCGTAGCGGGGCTGTCAGTGATCATCTCAGTGCCCGCACGCGCTAACACTTCCGCCGCTTCAATACTCGGTGCACAACCATAGCGATAGTGTTGCAACCACTGCCTAAATACCCCTTGCAGCGCCTTAAATAGCTGCTCAATATCAGGATAGAGCATCCGCATACTGTGGGTCGCAAAAATTAAGCAGTCACTCCCACATAGAATAATATCGCCAGTACGCTGGTAACAATGCTGCGCTATTTGTTGTAATAGCTGGCGCTCAAGCTGTTCATCATAGGCAAACACAGCCAATGTATTGCACAGGGCCGCCGCACTAGCGAGCCCCATCCCCGGCTTAATGCCGGCCTGTTGCGCTGGCGGGTTACTTTGCACCACCTTATCTTTGCACACTAAAATAGCCGGCTCAGTCAGTGCCCGACATTGCAATTGCAAATCACAAAAGTGCACAGCTAAGAACATCAGCCTACCTCAACATGCTGTAACGGCTCATTATCGCCTCCCTTGAAAACCTGATGAAGGTCGCTGTAATGTAAAAAAGGCCATAGCTGAGTGCGCCTTAGGTGTACTTCGCCACTGGCAAAACGCCCTTGTTGGCGCAATAAGCGCACGGTTAAACCACTGTCAGTGGGCAAGATATGCACACTCAGCTGTACCGGCAGTGAGCAAGGCTGGGTGCTATAACTGAGCAAGACCAGCACCGCTTGCGATTGCTGACAGGCTAAGTTAAAACGCCGAACTTGGGTAAAGGATAGGCCTTCCTGCCATAACCATATTAAGGCACAACTGCTGCTACGAGCACATTGCTCTGCCGCCCACAGCGCCTCACTGTCACTTTTTGGTCGTAAAATAACGACGCGCTCGCTGGCTATCTGCAACTGGGCAAGCCAATGGGCACAAGGTTCTGCCGGGGGGTTAATAAGGATAATTAAACCCGATTGCTGCGCGCTTAGTAGTGCTTGCAGTAACCTAAATTCACCGATTGCCGGCTGGCTAAAAACACTGATCACCCCAGCATCAGGCCAACCGCCTTGCAATAAAGCATCAAGCTCAGAAAACCCTGTTAGTGTGTATGTTAACGGGCACGACCCTGTCTGTTCGCTCTGTGCTTTTGCATTGAAAATTAACCCTTGATGCTGCATTGAGGCTAATGTTGAATTCATAACCACCACCCAAAATACTGTTTATTTATACAGTATATACGATTTAAAAACTGCTCCCCAAGTTGTTTTCAAGAAGTATTTATAACAGCTTGTAATAACGGAGTTTTTAGTTCAGTTTCTAAGCGAGAAATGGCATAGTAGCTATTTACACGAAGGGTCATGCTCTCCATGATTGGCAACAGCTCGACAGCAATAGTAGTGAGTTCTGCTATCACTCTAGACTTACTGCGTGGCAGTGATGCAGCAGCGCTCTACCATGCGGTAGAGCAGAGCCGCGAACATCTATCGCGCTCAATGCCGTGGGAGCGCAATATCGTTGATAATGCCAGTGCCAAACACTACATTACGCAGCGCCTTAACAGCCCGTTGCCAGGCGCCAAATGGTTCGCTATTTACTTTCATAGTGAATTTGCTGGGGTATTCGCTATCAAGCATATAGACCCTCATACCCAAGTCTGTGAATTAGGTTACTGGTTAGCGAATATAGCGCGGGGACACAGAGTCATAGACAGTATCTTGGCTTACATCATTCCCTACTTGAGGGCGCGAGAAGATGTGCACTTCGTACACTTTCACTGCTTGGAAGATAGCCTCGCCAGCATCAACATTGCGCAGCGCGCAGGGGCGGTGTTAAAGATGAAAATAGCCAATCAACTGGGTATCGCTAAGGACACCCAGTATATGTGCATTTATCAGCTCGCGATAAAGGTTCACACCTAATGTACTGCGTCGCGTTGGCGACTATGTGCTTGCTGTTCACTGTTATTCACCACCGTACAGAGCTGCTCGATGCCATCGAGCAGGCGCAAGCTATAACGGTGCAGTAAATCAGCATTAATGCTATTGATATGATTATGTTTCACGGCCGGAATCGTGGTCCATTGCTGCCAATTAATGGCGCTGTTATCAGCCCCTTTTTCATCGGCCATAACAATGACATCCGGTGCACTTAATAATACATTTTCAACACTGATTTGCGGATAATCAGCGCGACTATCGGCAAATACATTGTCACCACCACACAGCTCGATTGCTTTACCGATCAGCGTATTATTATTCACCGTCATCATGGGTTTTGGCCACAACTGATAAAACACCTTTTTACGCTGTTGTGAAGCACTTTGGTATTGCTCTTTTAAGCGTTGATAGCGCTGCTCAAATTGAGCAGCAACTTGCTCTGCTTCTATTGCGTGGCCGGTAAGTTCGCCAATCGCACGGATCTCTTTGGCGATATCTAATGGCCCTTCCACTTGACTGACTAGCAGCGGCACACCTAGGCGCTTCAATGCTTCGATGTCTTTGGCTTTGTTACCACTTTGCCACACCACCACTAAGGTTGGTTGTAGTGCCAATACCTTTTCAATTTGAATACCATAATAACCACCAATACGGGGGATATCCTGAGCCGCCTGCGGGTAGTCTGCGTGCTCAACGGTCGCGACGATGTGTTCGCCGGCGCCAATGGCATAAAGGTTTTCCACAATATGAGGAGCAAGAGCAATAATGCGCTGCTCACTGTGACCATAAGTATTAAGGCTGGCACACAGCATCCATAGCAACATCAAGATACGCATTAGTAATCAAACCCCGCACGCGCTTTAATGCCGGCCTCAAAGGCATGTTTTACATTACGAACCTCACTGACGGTATCGGCCAGTTCAGTTAAACGTCGATGAGCACCTCGCCCAGTAATAATCACTGATTGCATGGGTGGGCGGTTTTGTAGTGCAGCGAGCACCTCATCAAGATCTAAATAATCATAGGTGATCATATAGGTAAGCTCGTCGAGCAACACCAAGTCGATGCTGCTATCTTGTAAATAAACCTTAGCTTGCTGCCAAGTTTGCTGTGCTGCCTGGGTATCCGCTTCACGGTTTTGCGTCTCCCACGTAAAGCCTGTTTCCATCACCGCAAAAGGCACCCCTACCTGAGCTAATAAGTTGCGCTCACCGCACTCCCACAAGCCTTTAATAAATTGTACCACCGCCGCTTTTTGGCCATGACCAACACAACGGGCAACGGTACCAAAGCCAGATGTTGACTTCCCCTTCCCGTTGCCAGTGATCACTTGTAACACTCCCTGTTCGGTTTGCGCTTCGGCAATACGTGCATCCACTTCACTTTTCACTTTTTGCTGACGTTTTTTATGTTGTTCGTTTTTATCCGCCATTTACAACTCCATGATTGCATTAACCTTTATGGTCAAGTACGGGTTACTGAACACAGCCTCTAAGAGAGCGATATACTCAGTCTGTTACTCTATTCGTCGGCGCTTATGACCTATAACACAGCTTCTTGTTTACACCTTTTTGAGCCAAAAGCAGGTGAAATATATCACTGTATTACAAAAACGAGTAATCACTCATGCTCAGTATACGCTAGTGGTAGGGTAATAAAACAGGGACTTCGGTCATGCACGCTTTTGCACATCAACCACATACACCTAGCTGTAGCGATGACTCCGCTATGGATGGCAGTGTAGCTGGGCTATTTGCACACCAACAACAAAAAAGTTTACTCAAGCAACAACTTACAACGTCACCCATCCACCTAGAGAGTGATGCACTTAACGCCTTAGTCGTCGATACAGCACGCCAAATTATCACTCCACATAGTTTTGACCGAGATGCTGTTAGTAAGCAGTTAAACTCGTTATTTACACACTTTAGTGCTTTATACGACCAAGCGGAACTTACCGCCAATGAACGCCGACAGCAGTTTATCCATCAGCATGGACTGGTGATGGCACCTAACTATTGTATTCATACTATCAAAGATACGCTGCGTGTTAGTCGCTATTTGCGTGCCATAGATAAAGCGGTAACCGCGCTTTTAGATGACGAGCAAGGACAACTGCATATCGCTTACCCTGCTTGCGGTCCTTTTGCTCCTCTATTAGTGCCCTTATTGAGTTATTACCAAAGCCAGGGGATTGATGGTCGTCGATTGCGCGTCACTTTTATCGATATACAACCCGGCGCTATCAAGGCTCTGCATCACCTACTTGCCCAGTTAGGGCTACAAGAATACGTGCACCAGCTATATTGCGGCGATGCCTGCCAGTACAACGCGCCTATGTTATTTGATCTTGTGGTGGTTGAGGCAATGCAGCATGGCTTTAGCCGCGAGGGTCACCTAGCGATTGCTCGCCATTTTGCCAAGCAGCTGAGCCACACTGGCTACCTTATCCCCGAACGAATAGATATTCATGCCATGCTTAATGTGGCTCAACGGGAATATGTAGAGCAGTGGCAGCAGCACGGTTTAACGCCACAAGAACAGCACCAATTGCAAGCCGAGGTTGCCAGTGAGCGCACCGAGCTGGGGCAAATCATGAGCCTAACCGCTGACAGTTTAAAAGCGATGGCCCCCCAACAGATTAATGAGCAGCAACAACTCATTGAAGGAGCAACGCTGCGCATTCCTCATCTGCCTGAAAAGGCCGATAAACAAACCCTTAGTTTATACACCGATATCTCCCTATTCGCTGGAGAAACACTGAATTTGTATGAATCTGGGATCACTCACCCACTGCCTGACTTATCTGTTTGTATTAACTTTGAACCTCAAGACCGTCATCCCGATGATACCGTGGCGCAATCAGGCGATGAACTCAAATTTTATTATTGCCTCAATGGCTTACCTGGATTCCTAGTGACTAAGGTACATCACCATGACTAAGCCACGCATTGTCATCTACGCCAGCTCCTTGTTCGCTTGGCCTTGTATTGAGAAACTACAGCAAACGGAGCAACTGGTAGGCGTGATAACCCCAGATCCGAGTCAATATCAGCAAGGCAAAGAAGCACTTTTGTTATTGTTAAATACCCTAGCAACTAACAACATTGCTTTTGAAGCTGTGTGTAAAGAAAAGCTCCACCTGGTCCCCAGCCATCTTTCGCATTTTACGGCAGACTTAGCGCTGGTTATGGGCTTTCGCTATCGCTTACCTTCTTCCGTGTTGAGCCATTATCCCCGTGGCATCATCAACTGCCACGCCTCCAAACTTCCAGAGTACGCTGGACGCGACCCAATCTATTGGCAAATACGTAATCAAGAAACACACAGCGCACTGACTTGGCACCATATGAGTGAACAGCTTGATAGTGGTCAAGTAGTACTGCAAGAGCCCGCGATGATTTCCGCTGAAGACACCTATGCCAGCCTAACCCAACGATTCGCATATTTAGCGTTACATTCATTAGATGCTCTTCTTAATGAGCTCGGAAATAGCCAGCAGCAGCATGTCAACTCAGTGTCGGCATTAGCGCTCCCTCCACCTCATATTGACCTTGATTTTAGCCAGTTTGGTGCGGGTCAAATTGATGCGCTTACGCGAGCAAGCAATGGTCATTTTGGTCGTGTGCTATGCAAAGCTAAAGGAATGCATATTGAAGTTATTCAAGCCACGGCTGTCGATTACCCAAATTACGGTGTCGCTCCTGGCACTGTGGTGATGATATCTCAAGAGCATGGACTTGTGGTAAGCAGTCAAAGTGGCTGTGTGCGTTTGGATATTCTCGCCTGCGAGCTTGGCGTCCTCAGTGGCGAACGTCTTGCGCACCTTATCCACTTAGATGCCGGTGAGCGTCTAAACAACTCAGAATTCTTACAACAGCAAGCATAAGGAATACCACAATGGAAGCATTTTTAGGACAAATTCAACCTTTTGGCTTTAATTTTGCCCCTCGCGGCTGGGCACTGTGTGCTGGGCAGCTCCTGTCTATCAGTTCAAACACCGCGTTATTTTCTTTACTCGGCACTAACTACGGTGGTGACGGCCGTACCACCTATGGTTTACCAGATTTACGTGGGCGTACGGCTGTGGGCGAAGGCAATCACCCAGGAAGCCAGTTTAACTGGAAAATGGGCGATACCAGGGGCGCGGAAACCCATACTCTTACTCCTGTAGAGCTACCATCGCATAGTGCCACAGCATCACTGTCTGGGGTAACGGGCACCCTAGCTGCGACCACTGTAGAGGGCACTTCTGCATCACCGCAGGACGGCTTTATATTAGCAACCGCTCTGCCCGGTAGCTCTCCTGCGGACCAGCCTGAAAAAATCTATGCTCCCGCGAATAGCGGCAGTAACGTTAGCTTAGCGGGTGTGTCTTTAAACGGCACGGCTACTGTAATGAGCCCTGGTGGCGATCGAAGCTTTAATATTCTGCAACCTACCTTGGGAGTGAATTACTCTATCGCTGAAGTAGGTATTTTCCCATCTAGGAACTAAACTTGACAGAAAACAAGGACTATTCAGGCAATATTAAGCTAATATTGCCTTGATTTATAATGACAGGATTTATCATGCCGCAGTATCACTTTATCTCAGGGCTGCCCCGCTCAGGTTCTACTTTATTAGCTGGTTTACTCAGGCAAAACCCGCAATTTCATGCCGCCATGAGCAGCCCTATTGCTCCCCTTATGGGCAGCTGCTTAGAGCAAATAGGCGCTGGGAGTGAATTTTCCCCGTTTTTTAATGAGTCTAAGCGCCGTGACCTTTGCCTAAGCTTAGCCAACAGTTATTACAGTGAGCACAGAGATAAAGACGTTATCTTTGATACTAACCGTATTTGGACTGCGCGTATGCACCAACTGGTAGAACTATTTGGTGATTTCAAAGTAATTTGTTGTGTTCGCAACCCGGCTTGGGTGATGGATAGTTTCGAGTGTATTTACCGTAAAAACCCCTTCGACTATAGCCGTATGTACTCACCTCAGAGCCGACAAACAGTCTATACCCGCTGTGAATCTCTGGCCCACCATCAAGGTGCATTAGGCAGCGCGTGGACGGCTCTTAAAGAAGCTTACTACGGCGAGTTTTCAGAGCGTTTATTACTGCTGGATTACGATTTACTCACTCAGCACCCGGCTCGCTCCATGGAGCTTGTTTATCAATTTCTTGCTCTGCCCACATTCGACCATGACTTTAATCAGGTGGAATATGACGAGGGAGAGTTCGATGCCAACATCGGCGTGAAAGGCCTCCATACCGTGAAAAAGCAAGTGCAGTTCACCCCAAGACGCAGCATTTTACCACCAGAATTATTTAAGAAGTACAGCGAGATGGCCTTTTGGCAGGATACAACTGGCACACAAGCCAGCTTGATCTGCGCCACACCGAGCCAAGGAGACAACCATGATTCAATTTAAAGCCAACAAACTAGCAGGAATGCTTGTGCCCTTGGGCTTAAGTGCTCTTCCCTCTTTGGCGGGCGCCTATAGCGGCTATATACGCAATGAGACAATGCGCAGCACATCACAGTCAGTTACTTTGCAGACAAGCAGCGCAACAGCAACCCATTTGCCACTAAAAGCAAAGCAATTTGAAAGCTCAGAGTTGGTAATGACCCAGGGCGCCCCATCTGCACAGACTAACAACTCAACCTTGGCAGAGCCTAACCTTGTAAGTGGACAGAATATCCATGAAATCATGGTGATTGACGCAACGCTTAAAGATAAGTCAACCTTTTATAAGGCACTCAAGCCGGGCGTTGATATTATTGAAATCGATGATAGCAGTCCTGTTTTTGCGCAACTTAATAGAAAACTAGAAAGCTATCATAACCTCAACGCGATTCATTGGGTAAGCCATGGCTCAGAAGGACTTATTCATGTCGGCAAGCAGCAGGTAGGAGCGGCACAATTACACAACTACCTCGATGACTTAAAGCAACTAGGGGACAAACTTAGCTCGGACGCTGATATTCACTTTTACAATTGTAACCTTGGTAAAGGAGAGCTTGGTACAGAGTTTATTCAACTTATCGCTACATACACCCATGCCGATGTCGCCGCGTCGATTGACAACACAGGAAATGTTGATCAAGGCGGTAACTGGGAGTTAGAAATCAAGCATGGTGATATAAATACAGCGACTCCTTTTAGCGCTATTGCACTTGCCGACTTTTCCGATGTATTAGCCTATAGCGGAACTATCAATATGTCGGGTTTCCCCTCCGGGTATGCTGCGAGTAAGTCATATACAGTATCGGGTTATACCATACAATTAAGTACCGATGGCGGGGCATCCTCAATTTACACTGGAGCTGTGTACTCATCTCATGATGCCTATTTCTCCCCAGAGTTTGGGGGTAATACCAGTGAAACTAAAGGGGAGATTTACTTCTCTGGTGGTGAAACCTTTAACGTCACCTCGATTGACATGTTTAACTGTTCTGGCGTTAACCAAAACTTCAAAATCTACTCGGATAATGGCGACCAAGCAACAACAGGCTCTCTAGCTAATGGTATTGGCGGAACACAAAGCCTAAATTGGAATGGCGTGTCCAAGCTCACCATCGTAAACAATGCGGGTGGAGATCTCGAGTGTGTCAGAATCGATAATCTTGTGCTCGCTAATTTAGCACCTGCCAACACTCCCCCGTCAATTGGCAACCTCAATGGCGATAGTGTCAGCCTGTTCCCTGGTGCGCAAACACTCCTTGACCAAGGCACAGCAGCGATCATAACCGATGGCGACAGCGCTAACTTCAACGGTGGCGCTTTAACGGTTACGATCGTTTCAGGAAAAGATAGCGCTGAGGATTTACTTTCTGTAGATACCTCAGGCACGGTAGCCCTAGCGGGCACCACAGCAGGGAGTAATGTGTCCGTGTCTGGTACCACAATTGGTACCTTATTGAATAATATTGCTGTGGGGAACGACTTTGTCGTCAACCTCAACACTGACGCCACAGCGGCGCGAGTACAAACCCTGTTACAACAGATCAGTTTTGAAAATATCGATACCGCCAACCCAACTACAGGTACGCGCACAGTGCGCGTTACCGTCAGTGATGGTGATGGCGGTACCTCAACAAACCAAGATGTCAGCGTCACTGTGCAAGCGCCGCTGAATAACGGCGATCTCATCCCTGCTGCGGGTGTCAGTGAGCCGGTGTTGAGGCCGACAACCTCGAACAGCCCGGCAACAGCCGTAGATGTGTTGGATTTTACGCTTGTTGATGGCGGTGGCGATAACCTACCAATGAATATATCAAGCATTCAAGTACAGGTTAATGGTACAGCCACAGAGTACGAGCGTAGCAGTACCACTTGGCGCCTCCACGGCCCTGATGCCAATAACATCGTCGGTAATTATATTGCCGGTACGTTGACCTTCTCAGGGTTAAACATCAGCATTGTCGATGGCACCCAAGAGGATTATGTAATCAATGCCTACTACCATGTAAACACCAACATGGTGGATAAACGCACTTTTAGACTAAGCGTTAATGGCTCAAGCAATGTTATTGAGTCTTCCGGGACAACAATGGGCACCACTACCCTGGTAGATAATGGTACCGGCTCGGTATTAGATATCACCGCCACAGGGCTTTATTTTAGAACCCAACCTTCGGGCAGTATCTCTGGCAACGTACTCTCAACCACCCCAGAAGTAAGAGCCGTAGATGATTTTGGTAATACCGATAAAGACTTTACCGAAATAGTGACCTTGACTGAGGCCTCAGCAGGCTCACTCAGCAATGCCAGTGTGAGCGCAACCCAAGGGGTTGCAAGCTTTAGTAGCTTGATTTACACCGCCACTGCCGACCAGCAAAGCTTCACGTTAACCGCTGATGATGAGGCGACAGGTGCAGATTTTGTCAGTGTCGACGCTAATAGCATTACCTCTGATGTGGTTGCCACACGTTTGCGCTTTGATACAGAACCAGCGCCAACAGCCATTCCAGCTGGACAGAACACTAGCTTCACGACCGTGCCACAAGTATCAGCGGTAGATGCTGCAGGCGTTGTCGACACTGGCTACAGCACCGATATACTATTAGCTGAGGTTAATGGCGCTGGCAGTGTGACCATGACAGCCACAGGTGACAACGATGGCAATGGCGCGACCGTAACAGTTACCCCCTCTTCAGGGATGGCAACCTTTACCAATTTAGCCCTGAATTATACCCTCTCCGGGACCGCTGCTGAATCGTTCAACTTGCGAGCGTCATCTGGCGCATTGACCGCAGCCGACAGTGCTCAGTTGACCGCTGCAGATAATGTTCCTCCAAGTGTGACAAGTATTGCCCTTGCGGGAACTCCCGCTGCAAATGATAGTAGTATCACCTACACCATCACTTTCAGTAAAAATGCCAATAATATCAGCACCGATGATTTCACACTCACGACGGTGTCTGGGACCGCAAGTGGTGACATAGCTTCAGTGTCTGCATCCAGTGGCTCGAGCGTCAACATCACCGTCAACAACATCGCTGGTACCGGCAGCATCCGTCTCGATTTAAATGCCAATACCGACATCGTTGATGACTCTGGCAACGGCAATAATAACAATGGCTATGTACCTGCGTTTAATTCCGGCGAAACACATAATGTAGATGTAGTTGCACCACAAATCTCCAGCATATCTGTTCCTGCTGATGGCACATATAAAACAGGTGATACTTTAGACTTCACTCTAAATAGTAATGAAAACTTAACCGTCAATACAGCTGGCGGGACGCCAAGCTTAACTATCGATATCGGTGGCTCTACTGTCGCTGCAAGTTACCTATCCGGCTCAGGAACAGCTGCGTTGAACTTTAGAACTGCCGCCCTAGCAGCCGGCCTTGAAGATACTAACGGTATTGGCTTAACCGCACTTACCCTAGCTGGGGGAACTATCAATGACAATGCAGGTAATGCCTTAGACGTGACTTTGAATAACGTTGGCGCTTTATCTGGAGTATTAGTAGATAGCATAGCCCCGACCGTTACCTCAGTCAGTGCAACAACAAGTGATGGCGCTTACGGCGCTGGCGAAGTAATTAATATCGGAGTCACCTTTAGCGAAGCCATTAATGTCACTGGCGGAGTACCTAGTCTAACACTGGAAACCGGTGCCACAGATAGAACGATTGCTTACAGTTCTGGCTCCGGCACAAATACCTTGATGTTCACCTATACGGTGCAAGCTGGTGATACCAGTGCCGACCTTGATTACACAACAACTTCTGCGTTGGCACTTAACGGGGCTCAGGTGAGTGATAGCGCCGGAAATAACGCGAGCTTAACCTTAGCGACTCCTGGCGCAACGGGCAGCCTAGGCGCTAATAAAGCGTTGGTGATAGATACCACAGCTCCAGTAAGCCCAACTGTAACCACCCCAAGCGCACCTGAGAGCACCACCAGCACACAATTAGCAGTAGCTGGTACGCATAGCGAGAACGGTGTCAATGTCGCGCTTTACGCTGATGCTAATGATGATGGTACTGCTGATTCAACCAGTGTACTGGCTTCATCTGCAGTATCTGGGAATGCGTGGTCGCTGTCGGCACCGCTGACACTGGGCGATAATAACTTTGTGGTAGCTGCACTTGATGCTGCGGGCAATATCTCCACATACGTTGATGTAGCCACTATTACAAGAAACAGCCCACCCAATGGCTCTCCTGTTATTTCTGGCACACCTGCTGCTAATGCAAACGTAGGTAGTAACTATTCATTTACGCCGAGTGCAACTGATGCAGACAACGATCCACTAACATTTAGCATCTCTAATTTACCAGCCTGGGCCAGCTTTAACTCCAATAATGGTCAGCTACAGGGGACGCCAACCGATGCTGATATTGGTGATTACTCAAATATCATTATTTCTGTCTCGGATGGCTCAGCCACAGATTCTCTGCCCGCATTTTCTATTTCGGTAACGGCAGCAAATCAAGCACCTACGATTAGCGGCACTCCTGATACAAAGGTTGCGATTGAGCAGAACTATAGCTTCACCCCAACTGCATCAGATCCCGATGATGATGCCCTCACCTTTTCGATCGTCAATCAGCCCAGCTGGACAACCTTCGATACCGCAACAGGGCAACTGCAAGGTACACCCAGTGAGAGCGATGTTGGCACCGTTAGCAATATTCAAATTACCGTCAGTGACGGCGACTTGAGTACGCAACTCCCGGCGTTTGCTATCGAAGTCACTGAGGCTAATCAGGCCCCTCGTATTATCACTCGCACGTTCAGTGTTGAAGAAGATACGTCAAAAACGGTGACCCTAGAAGTAGACGATGAACAGGCAGAACAAGTCACTATTACAGTCGTTTCAGCGCCTGTGCAGGGTGAGCTACTCGTCAATGGCTTAAGCCTCACTTACACACCGAATACTGACTTTCAAGGCACTGATAGTGCAACTTTGATAGCAAGTGACGGTGATTTACAAAGTGAACCTGTCGCTATTGAAATTACTGTCACCGGAGTCAATGACAAACCAATAGCCAATGATGATACTGTGAGCCTTACGCGCAATGACAGCGGCACATACATTCTTGAGGTACTTAGCAATGACAGCGATCCAGATCAAGGTGATACCTTACGCATAACAACAGCTAGCGCAGAATTAGGTGATGTCACTATCGACAATGGCGCGCTGCTATATACGCCTCCTGGTGGTCTTAATGAAACCACGACACTGCGCTATCGCATCGCCGACGAGCAAGGTTTAGCGGATACAGCAACGGTCAGATTCTCCCTTGATGGCCCTATGGCCGACGATATCCCACTACTCTCACTGCCTGCGGATGTCAGTGTTGATGCCACAGGCTTGTACACGAAAGTAAATCTTGGTGTTGCCACTGCTGTCGATGCAACGGGTAAAGCCATTGCGGTTAGAATCCTAGACAATCCGGTGTATTTCAAACCAGGCGTGCATAAAATTTACTGGCAAGCTACAGATGATCAAGGTCGCAGTGCCTTGCAATCACAGCGTGTGGAGGTCAACCCACAGGTAAGCTTGAGTGCACAAAGTATTATCACTGAGGGGCGCAGTCATAGCATTACCGCTTACTTAAACGGTCCTGCGCCAAGCTACCCACTTATAGTGCCTTTTACCGTCAGTGGCAGTAGCAGCAGTGATGACCATTCACTTACCAATGCAGAACTACGCTTCACCTCTGAGCAAGCAACCATCGACTTTGATGTATTCGCTGATGCCCTTGATGAAGAGGATGAAACCATCACCATAACACTGGACGAAAGTATCAATAGAGGCCCAACGTGGCAGCACCAAGTAACGATTACACAGCGTAACCTTGCCCCACAAGTGAAGGTAACAGCACAGCAAAACGCGCAAGCGATGACGTTATTTGTTGCCGACCAGGATATTGAGCTTGTTGCCCAAGTAAGCGATGCGAATATCAATGACTCTCATACTTATCAGTGGCAAATAAACCCGACACTACCTTTGAACCAAACGAGTAGTGAACGCGCTATTATCGAGGCCAGTGATCTCACTCCGGGTATCTATAATGTCAGTCTCGAAGTCACTGATAGCGGCACTCCAGCGGCCAGTCAAAGTGTCAAACTGCAGTTAGATGTGCGCAGTACGCTACCGCCTTTGAGCGATAATGATAGTGACGGCGATCTGATCCCTGATGCTAGTGAAGGTTACCGTGATAGTGACGGTGACGGCGTTGCTGATTATTTAGACGCCATCGGCGTATGTCACTTACTTGCAGCAACACCAGCGCAAGAAGATAACTTTATCGTCGAGACTGAATATGGCAACTGTCTGCAAACCAGTATATTTGCTGATGCTGCGAATGCAGGGGCTGAGCTGATGCCAGAGCAGGTCGCAAGTGATGAAGACACACGTCATGTTGGCACACTTTACGGTGTTGTAGTCAGTGCCCTACCGGTACCTGGTGCTGCCGTTGATTTTGTGCTTCCGCAGCGTCAGCCACTGCCGCAAAATGCACTCTATCGCAAGTATATCAATGACCAATGGCAAGATCTGGATACCCAAGGCGATGATGCTATTGCTTCAGCGTTAGGTAGTAAAGGTTACTGCCCAGCACCAGGTAGTGAGCTTTGGCAACCCGGGCTGACAGCCGGGCACTGGTGCGTACAATTAACATTGACAGATGGCGGCGCCAATGATGCTGATGGCATCATCAATGGCAGCATTGTTGACCCTGGTGTGGTGGCTATAGCTCTTGACGCCAACCAGCCACCGATTGCAAACGATGATGTGTACACGGTAGCAGAGAACGCCATGCCGATGCTTGATGTGCTAAGTAATGATACTGATGCCGAGAGTGATGAAATCATGCTTACTGGCGTCGAGGCGGAGCTGGGTGATGCCAGTATTATTGATGGCAAAATTCAATACCAAACACCTAGCCAGTTCATTGGTAACGACCGTTTGATTTACAGTATTCGCGACGCTGCTGGCAATAGCCACAGTGCCGAGGTAAGTATTAACATTGTCGCTAACCAAGCGCCGGTTGCAGTTGCTGATAGCGCATCGGTTGCCTACCAAGGTACGGTTACAGTGGATGTACTCGCCAATGATAGCGACCCAGAAGGACAAGCGTTAACAGTAACCCAAGTAAGCAGCGAACATGGGGAGGTAGTAATTAACAGTGACTTCTCATTACGCTTTAGCGCCGCTGATGGCTTTAGCGGTAATGCGTTAGTTCGCTACACCCTAAGCGATGAACTCGGAGCCACCGCACAAGGCGAGCTTAATATCGAGGTTGCTGCTGAGGTAGACAACTCACAGCCGCCAAAGCGTAAGCAAAGTAGCGGTACTCTAGCATGGCTAGTTATGTTCCTTGCGTTAGTGGCTATTCGCCGACAAGCCAAGCAACTGAAATAACCGCAACGTCATTAAGTTAATGCATAAAAGCCCCGCAGAGCGGGGCTTTTTTATTGTGTGCGATAACGGGAAAATAATAACAGTAAAAAGAATATGCTTCCGATAGCTGAGGTGATCACCCCAACTGGCAGTTCTTGATTATCTAACACTGTGCGTGCGGCCAAATCTACCCACACCATAAATAGCCCGCCGCTAAAAAAGCTCGCGGGATATAAATAACTACCTGCATGAGGGGCCAATATTCGCACCAAATGGGGGATCATCAGCCCGACAAAGCCTATACCGCCGCATACACTCACAAGCACTGCAGTGATCAGCGCACTTAATAGCAGCATAGCTAAGCGTAGTCGCGGCACATTAATACCTAAGGTATGGGCACTCTCATCCCCGAGCAGCAAGGCATTTAACGGCGCCCGTAACAGCCATACGATTACTAGGCTGACGCCCATAAGCAAACCCACCGGTAGCAACATGGCCATGGAGGCACCAGAAAAGCTGCCCAAAGTCCAAAAGACCACCGCGCTCACAGCCTGCGGCTCGCCAAAATACAGCAACAAGCTGGTCAGTGCACTGAAACCAAAAGATAAGGCCACCCCTGCCAGCACCAAAATGGAGTTTTGCATATAGCGAACACTGTAGGCCACAATCAGCAACAACACCACGGCCAGCATGGCGCCTGCAAAGGCACTGAGGCTCAGCAGCACAGGGGCACTAACCCCAAAAAGCACCATGGTCACGACCACGCCCAGAGCTGCCCCCGAGGAGATACCAAACAAGTAAGGATCCGCTAACGGGTTGCGTGTGACCGTTTGTAAAATCCCCCCCGCCAACGCCAACCCACCACCCGCTAGAAAGGCAATGCCAACACGAGGGCTGCGCAATTGCCAAATAATTTGCTGCCACAGCGAATCACTGTCCTCGCCACTGAGTACAGCTAACAGTTGCGGCCAACTTAGACTCACGGCACCTTGCTTAAGTGCAAACAACCCACTAAGCACAAAAACCAAAAGTACTGCAATCAGAGATAAAACATATTTAACCGTCATGCTGATGCCTTTGATAGCCGTAAAAATATTGTACCAGCGGCCACTTATCGGGCTGCTGCGGATGACCACTGACTTTTGCGCAAACGCCAAAAACATCACTGAGCAGTTGCTCGGTCACCACCTTTTTTGGCGCACCATCCGCGACCAGTTGACCGTGCTTAAGAATCAACAATCGGTCACACAGCGCACAGGCCAAGTTAAGGTCATGAAATGACGCCAACACCGTTAGCTTTAACGAACGCACCAGCTCCATCAATTCTATTTGATATTTAATATCTAAATGGCTGGTGGGCTCATCCATGATCAGCAACTGCGGCTGCTGCACTAAGGCCCGAGCAATATGAGCGCGCTGCTGCTCTCCTCCCGATAACTGGGCTAAGGGTTTATGCTGCAAGTTACACAGCCCTACATCCATCAAAGCCTGATGGACTCGCTGCTTTTGCTCCTGCGTTAATGCACGCCACATGCCCCCTTGGGGCAATAAGCCAAGAGTCACCACCTCATAAACAGTGAGTGACATATCGCTTTCTGGCTGTTGCAGCACCACGGCTACGTTTTGTGCCAATGTGCGCTGTGGCAGAGCCTGTAAGCACTCGCCATTAAGGGCAATAGCCTCAGCCGAAGTGCGGTAATAACGATAAATGCAGCGCAGCAGTGAGGATTTCCCAGCCCCGTTAGGTCCCAACAGGCCCACAAACTCCCCTTGCTCAAGCGAGAAACTAAGGCGTTCAAGTACCCGATGTTCGCCAAGCTGATGCGATAAATTTTTAACCTGTAATAACGGGCGTTGCAACACGGTACTCACTTAGCTAGGTCAGAAAAGAGCTATTATGAAAGCATTATCGCGCAAAGTAAATTTTGTCTATCCAGACGTCTGTGAAGCTATGGCAACATGGCGTGATAGTACGCACAACCTACTAGGGCAACTAAACGCACATAGACAACAAACCGCGTCACATTCTACTTTTCACTTTATTGGTGGCCTGCGCGGTACTCGGATCATCGGGCCAAAAATGCTTTGGATAGCGACCCTTCATCTCTTTTTGCACTTCGCGGTAACTACTTTGCCAGAAATGCGCAAGATCTTGGGTTATTTGCAACGGTCGCCGCGCCGGCGAGAGTAATTCGAGTTGCAGCGGCAGCTTGCCTTGCGCCAACTCCGGGCTTGACTGCCAACCATAAACCTCCTGCATACGGACGCTGAGTTTGGCCGGACCATCTAGTTGATAATGAATGCGATGACTGGCACCCGAAGGCAGTGTCATTGACTTTGGTAAGAGCTGCTCCAGGCGCTGTTGGCTCGCATAATCTAACAGGCTGAGCAAAGCACTCCGATAGTCAAACTGCTGTAATTGCGATAATGACCCCACATGCTCTAAAAACGGTGCCAGCCATTGCTCTGCTTGGCGCAATAGCTGCGCCTCATCGGCGAGAGTAAACTCGCCACCAAGCAATTGACTAGCCAGTAACATACGCACTCGTAGTTGCTGCGACTGTGGATGCTGAAACAGCTCCCAGCCCCGCTGTTGTATTAACTCCAGCCATGCCTGTACTTTCATTTGGGCATCGATTTTTTTGCCACTGGGCTTAGTGGCAATAACGATTGCACCCAATTGCTGGCGCTGCTCATTAATGAAACGCCCTGATTTGATATCAAATTCGCACACTTGACGCTCACTAAACAAATGTGGCAAATGGGTTTGCAGCATGGCAGGGGAAAAAGCGGTGGCGCTAAAAATATGCTGGCCATCTTTGCCACCAACATCGGCGATGGCCACATACTGCTCATCCAACCACAACTGCGGATACGCACTCACCCCCGCACCATTACTGAGCAACATACCCGAGCCACGCCGTTTGGCTAGACGGTCAGGATAGGCCAACGCCACGACCACTGGCAGCAAGTGCATAGGTAAGTCTTTGTTCGCCGGCAAGGATAAACGCTGGCGCCAGTACTTCAGTTGTTGCGTAAATGCTGGGTGAGGACGATGCAGTTGCGCACTGATAGCGGTAGCAAGCTCAGCATCAATACGCACCCGAGCCTCCATCAAGGCGACAAAATACACCGCCAGGTGCACAAAACCAGGATGCTGAGATTCACGTTGCTGAGCTTGGTACAGCAAATGGGCAAAACGTAAATCGCTGCCCATAGCATGTATTTCTCTTGCCTTTGCGGTGAGTTTGCCATCAGCAATCAGCTCTAACATCTGTAACAGTTCGCAGGCTTGGTGCTGCTGCGCCGCAGAAGGCGGGTCAAGCAGCTGTAATTGCTCGATATCGGCCCCCCACAGCTTCGCCTCTAGCATTAAAGGACTAATATCACTGGTTAATATTTCCGGTGCATCATGTTGCGCCCGTCGCTCTAATTGCTCTTTACTGCCTAAACGATAGACCACTCCAGGTTCTATACGCCCCGCTCGCCCAGCCCGTTGCAGCGCCGAGGAGCGTGAGATATTCACGGTTTTCAGCTCACTCACACCGGTTTTTAGATTGAACTGCGCGGCGCGACGTTTACCGCTGTCGATAACAATGCGAATGCCCTCAATAGTCAGGCTGGTCTCGGCCACATTGGTGGTTAATACCACCTTGCGCTGACCTTGCGCCGCGGGTGCTATCGCTCGTTGCTGGGCGGCTTTGTCTTGCTCGCCGTATAAGGTGTGGACTTCAATATCGCTGGGCAACCCGCTGAGCTGCGCGGCGACATAGTTTATTTCTTTTTGTCCTGGCAAAAACACCAAGGCGCTACCGCTTTGCTCTTGCAGCGCTGTGATTACGGTGGGCGCAATAGCTTCAAGCCACTGCGTTGGCTGCGCTAAGGGGCGGTAGATTTCCTCTATTGGGTAGCTGCGACCTGCTGAACTAATGAGTGGGCAATCAAAAAAGCGTTGGTAGCGCTCGCCATCGAGGGTGGCGGACATCAATAAGATCTTTAAATCATCACGCAACATCTGGCTTTCTAACGCAAAAGCTAATGCCGTATCAGCCGCCATGGAGCGTTCATGAAATTCATCAAAAATAACTAAGTCGACACCACTGAGCTCGGGGTCTTGCTGCAACATGCGCGTTAATACCCCTTCAGTGACAATTTCTAGGCGCGTCTCAGCGCTTACCTTGGTCTCTTGGCGCAATCTTAAGCCCACGCTTTGTCCTACCGCTTCTTGTTGCTGCGCAGCCAAAAAGCGCGCTATGTTGCGCGCAGCTAAGCGCCGGGGCTCAAGCATGATAATGCGGCGAAAATGGCCTTCACGAAGCAACTGCAAGGGCAACCACGTTGACTTCCCTGCTCCAGGTGGTGCTTGCAGTAGGCACATAGGCACACGATGTAATTGCTCAACAAGTTGCGGGTAACTTTGCTCTATTGGTAAGGCCATAATCCCAAGGTATTCATACTCTTTGCCGCTATTGTACGTTATTCATTTTGCCTGTGCAGCTTAGCAAGCAACTGTCGGTTCATTTCCATAACTTGCTGTGGGCATAGTAATGCGGGGCAGCACTGTAGTAGCCGAGATTCAAAACTAGCCAGATCAGGGGCATTAAATAAGTGTGCAAACCATATATCTAAGGGGATACCTAACGCCTGCGTTAAAAACAGCTCACCTTGCCAATCACACGGTGAAAGTGATCTAGGTTGTTGGTTTTGCTTTGCCCATAAACACTGCGCAAACGCGCGCTTTATATAAATGAGTCCGAGATCTGCACAGTCATTAATGCTGGGTAAGGTGTGTGCGGCTAGGCGTTTATCGTGTGGAAAATCGAATATGAAATCGGCCTGCCTGGGGTTGGCATAGTGAAAAGGAACGTGTGCGCCCGCAAAAAGGCAAGTTGCCTGCGGCGGTACTGAAAATGGCACGGTTAAGCTCGATTGCCCTTCGCTTAAAACGCAGTGATTATAAACTTGGATATCCGTGGTCAGCGTAAAATGGTCGTCACTTTGATGCTGCGCTGGAATAACAAGCTCACCACGTATATCGGTAATATCATCACGCGCTAAGCGCTGTGCTGCCGCTTTATCGAGGCGAAAGTACTCATCAATCAAAACCCGCTCTTTAGCGCGCTCTAGCCAAGCTCGCAAAGAAACCACTTGAGGAATTAACACTCCCTGTGCTTGCAGATAACGCACGAGGTTTTTAAATATCCATACCTGGGGCTCACGACGAAGCAGTGCTGTCATCGTTTCAGAAATAACGATATCGAATCGACTTTGCGCGCCAGGTTGCCAGCAGGTCGCATCAGCAACCACATATTCGTTGATTAAATGCCCAATATGCCAGCGTGCAACCAATTTTTTGACCGCCTCAATATTCTCCTGGTGAATATCCAACAATGTTACCCGCACCGGTAATTCGGGGTGGCATGCGAGGTAGGGCAATAATAAGGTGGCAAAAGGGCCGGTGCCCGCATAGAGGATGTGGACTACTTTATCACCGTGGACTTTATCGTTAATAGCCGCCGCAACCCCTTGCATAAACACTTGGGTGCGCAGTGGCTCCAAGGAGCAGCGTGCAGCTTGTACCGGAGAAATCGCCACCCCATGCTCGGTATATGTTCCGTGCGATGTATTCATATCTGCTTGCGACGAAACACCACTTTCTTGCTCTAACGCGTTAACCAAAGCATGAATAGGTTGCTTAACAACACCAGCGTCCACTGGCGCTGCAATAATGGTTGCGACTAGCTGTTGTAACTGCTTGAGGGTCATAAGTCAGGCTCAAAGGGAAACATTCACTATTGTTAGCAAATCCCCTCTTGGTGTGTCATTACAGCGCATTACACTGTGCTCAGCTAATGAGGGCTTTGCAACAAGCTGACAATTCAATAAAATTTCATATAAGACATGAGCTTGGCGATTGACTGTTCCGCAGCCTTGTATGAGAATAGCGATAAAAGGAACATAGCATGGAGGCCTCAATGCTCATCAATGCAAGAGAAGAATTAAGAAACAAGCAGCGAGATCAGCAACTCGCTCATCTATTAAAGTCCAACCAGCATAACTTTATCCATCTTAATGACAGGGAATTTTTTGATTACGCTGTGAACGTAAAACGCACCCAAGGTCATTCTAATGAGCGAATCGCCGCCTGGTTCGAATCAATTATGGAACGCGCCAATATTGTACCTGAGCTTTGGCGAGCGCATCGCGATTGGGTTAAAAATGGTTCAGGGCTCGTCCCGTTAGGGCTGGATGTGGCCGCCTTGACAGCGATTGCGCTAGAGATGCAGCGTAGCGGTTCAGTCTTTGATAAATTCAAAGTGAAGTCATATTCTGGGAAAAACTACATTATTTTCAAAGGCTACTCAGGCCTGAGAAGACACCTGACGGGAACCCGATACTTAGCCAACAATCCTAAGCTAGTATCTTTCGGCATCGGTAAGCTGGGAGCGCAAAGCTCTATTAAGCAAGGGTTTGTGTTGACGATTCTTATCTCTGCAGGGTTTCATGCCTTGGAGCAACTGATTGATGATAGCAAAACATGGCACGATTTTATTGGTGGTTTATCTGTTGATGTTGCCATCGCAGCAGCATCATCAGGCATTGCCTGGGGAGCGGTAACTGCCGTTGTGGGAACGGCTGCAACCGTCGCCGTTGGCCCTATGATTGCCGTTGTTGTGGTTGGCGCAGCTCTGGCTGGTTTGGCCTATACATTCATTGATACTGATGCAATAGCAGAAAAAATAGCGGCTAGTCTAAGAGCGGTTGAAAACGATTTAAAACAAAGCTTTCAGCAAGCACGGAGAGAAATAGACCGGGCGCAGCGGTGGTACGAACAAGACCCCATCGGGTTTATGCACCGTTTATTTGGGCTTCCTTACTCTGGCGGATATAGATAGCACAATGGAAGACGTGCAAAGTACAACGATGGACAGAGTAAAGCTATTCTGCTTTTTTGCTTTATTCTGTGTACTTACTTTACTGCTCCCTTATGCAACGTTCAGTGAAGTGAGCCAAGTAAGTACAGCCCTAGGGGAGCATGTTCTGGCTTTTCGGGAGCGCAGTTTTTCTCCTTCTTTGGTATTGGCCACCCCCGTTTTTGCCGTATTAACCTACTTACTGTGGTTACGAGCAACTCATACCCAAGTAAGTGATAGGTTACTCAGCGGTTGGTTTAAGCTGTGCGGCGTGACCTTGGTATTGATGTTAATTGCCACGCCAATCTACACCTATCTCATTGAACAACATATTAGTGCTCAGGGTTACACCCTATGCAGCGCCTACGGCCGGGGCACGATTGGCTCAGCCGATGTCTGGGTGGCAAATGAGAGTCATTGTATAAAAGAAGGTTTCCCCGTACGCAACGAACTCGTTGACTGGCTATCTCAGCAACCATCCGATACCAACGCGCAACAAGTAAAGCAGAAGTTGGCAACGCTTTTGGCTGCTCAGCATCATACAAAGTAATTGAGCAGCCAGCTCATGTTCCACTTGGCGCAAAAAAGTAAAACCTGTGGTTAATTTTCATACCCCAAATTCGGGCCTAGCCACTTTTCGGCTTCCTCTAGCGTCATTCCTTGGCGGTTGGCATAGTCCTCAACTTGGTCTTGCTGAATCCCTGCCACGGCAAAGTATTTCGAATCAGGGTGTGAGAAATACCAACCCGAGACGGCGGCACCTGGCCACATCGCATAGGAGCTCGTTAGTTTCATGCCGATGCGCTCTTCAACGCTCAGTAATTGCCAAATCTTAGCCTTTTCAGTGTGTTCTGGGCACGCTGGATAGCCCGGCGCAGGGCGAATACCCTGATAGTTCTCACGAATGAGCTGATCATTGTTTAACGCCTCGTCTGCGGCATAGCCCCAGTACACTTTACGCACTTGCTCATGCAGGTATTCAGCGAAGGCCTCTGCAAGGCGGTCAGCCACCGCTTTGACCATGATTTTATTATAATCATCACCTTGATCATCAAAGGCCTGGGCTAAGCCATCTTCTTCTAACCCGCCAGTCACGGCAAAGGCGCCAAAGTAGTCGGCAACACCTTTAGGCGCGATATAGTCGGCTAAACAATAGTTAGCAAAGCCCTTTTTGTGCGTTTGCTGGCGTAACTGACACGAACGTAAAATCACTTCGTCACGCTGCTCGTCGCGGTATATTTCTATGTCATCGCCCACGCGGTTTGCTGGGAATAAGCCAATCACCCCTTTTGGTTGAATGCTGCCTTGGCGCGCAAACTCATCCAACATTGCATTAGCGTCGGCAAACAATGAGCGCGCTTGCTCTCCCACCACCTCGTCATTCATGATACGCGGGTATTTGCCGGCCAAAGACCAGGTCATAAAAAATGGCGTCCAATCGATATATTGCCGTAAGGTGCTCACTGACACCGAGTGAAATTCTTGGACTCCTAGTTGTTTAGGTACAGGCGGAGTGTAGTTTTGCCAATCCAGCTGGGCATGATTGGCGCGAGCTTGTTGCAAACCTATGGGCTTAGAGCGGGGTTTCTTGCGTGCTTGTTGCTCTCGCACACGCTCGTACTCTGCTTTAGTTTTACTCAAAAACTCACTTTTCGCGGTTTTACTTAGCAAACTAGACGCCACGCCCACCGCACGGCTGGCGTTATTAACATAAACCACACCGTTATCATATTGGGGCTCAATTTTTACGGCGGTATGCGCCTTTGACGTCGTCGCGCCACCAATCAGCAACGGAATGATAAAATCGCGGCGTTTCATTTCTTTGGCGACATGCACCATTTCATCTAACGAGGGAGTGATAAGCCCGGACAGGCCTATAATATCGGCATTTTCGTCTATCGCGGTTTGTAAGATTTTTTCAGCGGGCACCATCACCCCTAAATCGATCACCTCGTAGTTATTACACTGTAAAACCACGCCAACAATATTCTTACCAATATCATGAACATCCCCTTTTACCGTGGCCATGACAATTTTACCGTTGGTTTCACCCTCTTGTTTCTCGGCTTCAATATAAGGGTCTAAATAGGCCACCGCGCGCTTCATTACCCGCGCCGATTTCACCACCTGCGGCAAAAACATTTTCCCGGCCCCAAACAGATCACCCACCACATTCATGCCGTCCATTAACGGCCCTTCAATGACCTCGATGGGTTTAGCAAACTGTTGTCGGCACTGCTCGGTGTCCTCATCAATATAATCTGTAATGCCTTTAACCAGGGCATGTTCCAAGCGCTTTGCCACCGGCCAACTGCGCCACTGTAAATCCTCAACCTTCTCCGCTTGCGCCATGCCCGAATACTTAGGTGCTAATTCCACCAACCGCTCTCCGGCGCCGGCATCTTTATTTAAAATCACATCCTCAACGGCGTCTCTCAGCTCAGTGGGAATATCGTCATACACCGCTAGTTGACCAGCATTGACGATGCCCATATCCATTCCGGCTTGAATGGCGTGATACAAGAACACAGAGTGAATAGCCTCGCGCACCGGATTGTTGCCTCGAAACGAGAAAGAGACATTAGACACACCACCGGATACCTTGCAGTGGGGAAGGTTCTCCTTGATGCGGCGAGTTCCTTCGATAAACTCCACGGCATAGTTGTCATGCTCTTCTATGCCGGTGGCCACGGCAAAGATATTGGGGTCAAAAATAATATCTTCTGGTGGGAAGCCCAACTCATCGACCAGGATGCGATAAGAGCGCGCGCAAATAGCAAACTTCCGCTCAGCGGTTTCTGCTTGGCCGGTTTCATCAAAGGCCATCACCACCACGGCGGCGCCGAAGCGCTTTAATACCTTGGCTTGGTGACGAAACGGCTGCTCCCCCTCCTTGAGGGAAATAGAGTTCACTATCGCCTTGCCTTGAATGCATTTTAGTCCCGCCTCGATCACTTCCCATTTCGACGAGTCCACCATAATGGGCACTTTCGAAATATCGGGCTCTGAAGCGATAAGGTTCAAAAAGATGACCATGGCCGCTTTAGAGTCCAACATGGCTTCATCCATGTTGATATCGATAATCTGCGCGCCATTTTCAACTTGCTCACGCGCCACCTCTAACGCGGTTTCGTAATCTTCCTCGAGGATCAGCCGTTTAAAGCGCGCCGAGCCGGTCACATTGGTGCGCTCGCCGACATTGGTAAAAGTTGCAGTATTATTCATGTTATTGGCCCCTTAATTGAGATTACAGGCTTCAAGGCCACTTAATCGCATGCGCACAGGCAGCTCAGGCAAAGTACGTGGAGCGGTGTTTTTTAGCCCATCACTAAAGGCTTTAATGTGCTCGGGCGTGGTGCCACAACAGCCACCGACAATATTGATAAACCCTTGCTCCCCCCAGTCGATGATTTCTTGTGCCATTTCCTCGGCTTCTAAATCATATTCGCCAAATTCATTCGGCAGCCCTGCATTGGGGTGCACCGAGGTGTAGGTTTCACAAATACTGGCCAACTCTTCCACATACTGACGCAACAAGTCTGGCCCTAGCGCACAGTTCAAGCCAATGGAGAGCGGTTTAATATGGCGAATGGAATTATAAAACGCCTCGGTGGTTTGCCCTGACAAGGTTCGACCCGAAGCATCGGTGATGGTGCCGGAGATCATTACCGGCAGAGTCACTCCAGCCTGTTCGAACGCTTCTTCTACCGCAAAGGAAGCGGCTTTGGCATTGAGGGTATCGAAAATGGTTTCAATTAAAATCAGATCGGCACCACCTTCTATCAGCGCCAGGGTCGATTCGATATACGCGGCCACCAGCTTATCGAAGGTGATATTGCGATAGCCCGGATCATTGACATCCGGCGAAATCGAGCAGGTTTTTGATGTTGGCCCCAGTACGCCGGCCACGTAGCGCGGTTTGTGTGGCTCGCGAGCGGTAAACTCATCGGCCACCGCGCGTGCCAGCCGGGCCGATTCGAGGTTAATCTCACGGCTTAGGCTCGCCATGTCATAATCTTCCATGGAAATGGTCGTGGCGTTAAAGGTATTGGTCTCAATAATATCGGCGCCCGCTGCCAAATATTCACGGTGAATTTGTGCTATTAGATGAGGTTGAGTGAGGCTCAATAAATCGTTGTTGCCCTTGACCAACACATGCCAATCTTGAAACCGCTCACCACGATAATCATGCTCTTCGAGCTTATGCTGTTGGATCATCGTACCCATGGCGCCATCTAAAATTAAAATGCGCTCGTTGAGGGCCAGTGTTAATGCATCACGTTTATTCGGCATAGTTGTTAGTCCTTACATCCTGGCTAACCAGATTAATATCATAGGGAGTGGTTTGGTAAACGTAGTAATTAAGCCAATTCGAAAATAACAAAAAGGCATGACTTTGCCAGGTTTTCGAGGGCTCTTGCGCTGGGTCGCCATGAGGGAAGTAGTTTTCTGGCATCGGTGCGTCAGCGCCTTTATCGCAATCACGTAAATACTCTTTTTTCAGGGTATCGGCATCATACTCAGGGTGTCCTGTGATATACACCTGAGAACCACTCTGGTTTTTAAGTAAGTAAGCACCTACCTTCGGCGAGCCTGCTACCACGACTAATTCTTTACAGGCGTTTATCGCAGCAATATCAATATGGCCATAACGCGAATGCGGGACTAAGAAGCGATCGTCAAAGCCCCGGGTTAACGCCGCATGGTCAAAATAACACTGATGCTCAAACACCCCACACAACTTATTTTTCTGCAATTGACGCTTAAGTCCATGATGATGGAAAAGCCCAGCGTGCGCCGCCCAACAACTAAATAGCGTCGAGGTCACATGGTGCTCCGCCCAATCAAAGAACGCTTGTAGCTCCGACCAATACCCTACTTCATCATATTCTAAGTGAGCCAAGGGCGCGCCGGTAACAATCAAAGCATCGTAATTATTGTCTTTAACATCTGAGAAATACTGATAAAACATATCCAGATGCTGCTCTGAGTTGGCGCTAGAGCGATGCGTATCTAAACGCAGTAAGTCAACATTGACCTGCAATGGCGTATTCGCCAGCAAACGAATAAATTGCACTTCGGTTTCCACCTTATTCGGCATCAGGTTCAAAATAGCCAAGCGCATGGGCCGGATTTCTTGAGTCCGAGCGCGACTTTTCGGCATCACGAATACATTTTCTTGGCGCAGTTCCATAATGGCTGGCAAAGCGTCTTGAACCGTAATGGGCATGGCGGTACTCCGAATTAAAAGATAAGAGGCTATTATGAACGCCACACTGGAAATTTCAACCTCTAGATGTTTAGACGTCCAAAATAAAGTTGCAGTGAATGAGTTAACTGCAATAATGCCCGCGATTAACTAACAAAGAGTCGATGATGGGTATAGGTGAAATTGCAGCAATCAGTGCAGCCGTGGTTTGGGCCTTTTCTACCTTATTGTACAAAGGCTTCAGTCATCACCTTTCACCGCTGCAACTAAATGTAAGTAAAGGCTTACTCGCTTCTTTAATGATGGTAATTGCCATGGCGCTACTTGGCGATGGCGCCATGCCTGTGCAGCTCACCTCATGGGGCTGGCTTATCGCCGGTGGGGTTATCGGTATTGCCATTGGCGATAGCGCCTACTTTGGCGCCCTGCGCAGTATTGGCCCAGCACGAACCTTAATAATCGAGTCTCTCGCGCCAGCCTTAACTGGCATACTTAATATTGTGCTGTTGGGTGTGTACTTACCGCTACTGGCCTGGTTGGGCATCGCCATCACTTCGGTGGGGGTGATCCTCGCGGTATTACCCCAACGCCACTTGCCCCCAGTTGATAAGAAGTTTTACTTTCAAGGCGTGGCTTTCGCATTACTTGCGGCTTTGTGCCAAGCCAGTGGCATGGTGATGTCAAAAGGGGCTATGAATACTGAGTCGATGAGTAGCCTATGGGCCGCCCTTATTCGCCTCCTTGCCGGCACATTGAGCGTGGCTTTACTGGTAATGATTATAAAACGCAGCGACCTATACCAAGCCATTCGACTGCACGGTATTGATAACAAACGCTGGCTGCTGGTGGCTGTTTTTTTCGGCACCTTCGTTGGCTTGTGGCTGCAATTGGCGGCGGTGCAGCATACCGACCCGGCTATTGCACAAACTATTTTTGCCACTGCCCCGCTGATGGTCATGACGATTGGCTTTTTTAAACGCGAGCCGGTGACTTGGCGTATGATAGTGGGCGGTTTATTGGCGCTGGCTGGAGTGGCCATATTATTGGCAAATTAACGGGCCATTCGTTGACGCTTTCACCATAGAGACTCTACAATAACGGCAGTTTAAATTAGTCACATTGTAAAGGCTCCTTTCATGGTTTTACCTGATAAGTTTATTTTCTCGATGAGTCGCGTGTCAAAGGTGGTGCCACCTAAACGCACCATCTTAAAAGACATCTCTCTGCACTTTTTCCCTGGCGCAAAAATTGGTGTACTTGGCCTAAATGGCGCAGGTAAATCGACCTTACTACGCATTATGGCCGGCGTGGATAAAGATTTTGAGGGTGAGGCACACCCTCAACCTGGCATTAAAATTGGTTACCTTCCTCAGGAGCCTGAGCTTGATGAAAGCAAAACGGTGCGTGAAGTCGTAGAAGAAGCGGTCAGTGAAGTTAAAAATGCCCTTGATCGCCTTGACCAAGTATACGCTGAGTACGCCATGGAAGATGCCGATTTCGATGCGCTTGCCAAAGAGCAAGGTGAACTTGAAGCCATTATTCAAGCCCACGATGGCCACAACCTTGATAACGCCCTAGAGCGCGCGGCAGATGCATTACGACTGCCAGCTTGGGATGCCAAGATTGAGCATTTATCAGGGGGTGAGCGTCGCCGTGTAGCAATCTGCCGTTTATTGCTTGAAAAGCCGGATATGCTTATTCTCGATGAGCCTACCAACCACTTAGATGCCGAATCTGTCGCTTGGTTAGAGCGCTTCCTACATGATTATGAAGGCACTGTAGTGGCGGTAACCCACGATCGTTATTTCCTTGATAACGTGGCCGGCTGGATCCTCGAATTGGACCGTGGCGAAGGTATTCCGTGGGAAGGCAACTACTCTTCTTGGCTTGAGCAAAAAGACGCACGTCTGCAACAAGAGCAAAAAGCAGAGAAAGCAAGACAAAAATCCATCGCTCAGGAGCTTGAGTGGGTACGTTCAAACCCGAAAGGTCGCCAAGCAAAATCAAAAGCGCGTATGGCGCAATTTGCTGAACTACAACAAGGCGATTATCAAAAGCGTAACGAAACCAATGAGCTGTTTATTCCTCCTGGCCCGCGCTTAGGTGATCAGGTCATTGATGTACAGGGCTTAAACAAAAGCTTTGGCGACCGTGTGCTTATTGATAACCTTGATTTTAGCGTTCCTAAGGGAGCGATTGTCGGCATTATTGGTGCCAACGGTGCTGGTAAATCGACCTTATTCAAAATGCTCAGCGGCGAGGAAAAGCCTGATAGTGGTGAAATCACCCTAGGTGAAACCGTTGAACTCGCCACCGTTGACCAATTCCGTGGCAACATGGACGAGAGTAAAACCGTATTTGATGAAATCGCAGACGGTCAAGATGTGTTGAAAGTGGGCAACTTTGAGTTCCCAAGCCGTGCCTATGTGGGACGCTTTAACTTTAAAGGTAATGATCAGCAAAAATACGTCAAAGACCTTTCCGGCGGTGAGCGCAACCGTTTGCACTTAGCCAAACTACTAAAAGCAGGCGGCAACGTATTACTTCTCGATGAGCCAACCAACGACTTAGACGTTGAAACTTTGCGGGCGTTAGAGAATGCAATTCTCGAGTTCCCTGGCTGTGTCATGGTGATCTCGCACGACCGCTGGTTCTTAGACCGTATCGCCACTCATATTCTTGATTATCGCGACGAAGGCCAAATTAACTTCTTCGATGGTAACTACACCGAATACGAACAGTGGCTGAAGAAAACCTTAGGTGCCGAGGCTGCACAACCGAAGCGCATTAAGTATAAAAAGATTGGTTAATTAACCACATAAAAAGCCCCCATCTCGATGGGGCTTTTTTGTGCCCTTGGCATCCATCTATGTATGGCACTGTGATTGTGCTAACGCGCCACTACTTGATGACCATCGTGATATTTTTAGCTTATTGAAATAGCGAAAAAAGTCACTCACAGCCAAGGACAACCTCAAGGCTGGCTACTACACTGGAGGGAGACGCGCCAATACAGGAACTGTTATGGAAAATCGCAGAAACTTCACTCGTGTTATTTTTCAACGCCCCGCCCTAGTGGTATTTAATAACCAGCATCATGGCTGTCATTTACTTGATCTTTCCTTAAATGGCGCTTTGGTAAGCCATCCTGATGACTTCAACCCACAGTTAGGTCAAAGCGTAGAGCTTATTTTCCACCTATCTGGCAGTGATGTTGATATTGATATGCTTGCTGAAGTGGCTCACATTGAGCCGCAACACATTGGCTTACATTGTGTAAAAATGGATATTGACAGTGCCACTCATTTAAAACGCCTTATTGAACTTAACGTGGGTGATGATAAGCTACTGCACAGGGAGTTAGCGCAGCTTGCTGCGCCCGAACAATAATAACGATTGCAGTGAGAGCACAATAATGATCATGGAATCCATCCAGGGCTTTGTCCCTTTTATCATGTACTTTGGCTTAGGCTACCTACTTATCCTAGCCTTTCTATTCATCTACACCCTTATCACCCCGCATTGCGAATGGACCTTGATGAAGGAAAACAATGCCGCCGCTGCCACCGCGTTTAGTGGCGCGTTCATTGGCTTTACCCTTCCGGTTGCCAGTGCAGCGGTGAATTCGGTCTCGCTGCTAGACTTTGCCATCTGGGGCGTTATCGCTGGCATCATGCAATTAGTGACCTTCTTCTTAGTGCGCTTATACATGCCGAAGTTGTCTGAAAAAATTGCCGAGGGCCATATGAGCGCAGGGGCATTTTTAGGGGTTGCTTCACTGGCCACCGGTATTCTCAACGCTGCCTGTATTACCTACTAAGGAGGCGGCAATGAAACGTACTAACAAACTTAAACTGACACTTATGCTCGGTGCCAGTGCCGGACTCAGTGGCTGCACCGACCCTGAAGAACCAGCACTATTATTTACCGATGTAGATGATTGCACCGACTTTGGCGTCGAACGCGATGTATGCCAAGCACAATACCAACAGGCCTTGGCTAATCACGATATTGAAGCGCCAAAGTACGCCAATGAAAACCTCTGTGAAAATGACTTCGGGTTTGAGCGCTGTGAGCAAGAAGGTAGTATTTGGCGACCCATTATGGCAGGCTTTATGATCGCCGCCGTGGCTGAGGCGGTGGATGAAGGTTTAGACCTTATGAAGAAGAAGAAAAAACGCAAAAAATACGCGTTTTTAGGGGGAAATTACTACTCAGGTGCGAAGCCCCTTTATCGCTCACGCGATGACTTTTTCAGCTTCCGCAATGCCAACAATGATTACATTGGCTCAGTCAACAATCGTGGCACCACTATGGTGAAAAAGTCTAAAGTTAAATACGCTTCTAAGCCCAAGCGCGTTACTCGCAGCCGAGGAGGCTTTGGCCGCCGTGCTTCATCACGTAGCTTTGGTGGGTAGATGTTTCGCCACCCTATTGCTGAGCGGCCGGATTTAGCCGCTCAGGCCGATTATTTCGGCTTTGATTTTTGCCGCATTGATGGTGAAAAGTACTGGGATGAAAGCGCTTATTACCAATTCACTCTAGAGCAAATTGAGAACGACTTAGAGAAACCGACCAATGAACTGGAGCAAATGTGCTTGGAATTGGTCGACAAAGTTGTACATGACGAGTATTGGCTGCGCAAGTTCGCTTTGCCCGAGCAGTATTGGGACTTTATCGCCACCAGTTGGCACAACAAAGAGCCTAGCCTATATGGCCGTATGGACTTTAGTTACCACGGCAACGGCCCTGCCAAATTACTGGAGTACAACGCCGATACCCCCACCTCCATCTATGAAGCGGGTTTTTTCCAATGGCTGTGGCTGGAACAGCAAGTAGATAGAGGCAAATTGCCACGGCAAAGTGATCAATTCAATAGTATTCAAGAGGCGCTCATTGAGCGTTTTAACTTCTTCTCTAACCGCGAATTGCTGCACTTTGTCCACAGTCGCGACTCCATTGAAGATAAAGGCACCGTCAGTTATTTACAGGACTGTGCCTATCAAGCAGGCATACCCACGGCGCGCATGGCTATTGAAGATATTGGCGTTGATGAGCACGGCCAGCTCACTGACCTAGAACATGCTCCTATCGCGCAACTCTTTAAACTTTACCCATGGGAAGAGTTGCTGCATGACGACTTTGCTCCCCATGTGCTCAGCACCGACACCCTGTTTGTCGAGCCGCCTTGGAAGGCTGTGTTATCGAATAAAGCCATATTACCGCTGCTGTGGCAAATGTTTCCCGGCCACCCGAATCTCCTAGCCGCCTACTTTAGCGGTGAAGAAGGCGATGGGCTGGAGCAAGGCTTTGTGAATAAACCCCTGTTTAGCCGCGAAGGCGAGAACATCACTTGGGTGCATCCAGACAAGGGCCGTGTGCACCAAAGCGGTAGTTACGGTAGCGAAGGCTTTATTACTCAAGCGTTAGCACCCTTACCCATGTTTGCCGGTAATCACACCTTGATCGGCTCTTGGGTCGTCGGACACCAAAGTTGCGGCCTCACCATTCGCGAAGATGACGGCCCCATCACCAAAGATACTTCTCGGTTCGTCCCTCATACTATTTTAGGGTAATTACTCTTCACTTTATTTCATATGTCGGTACAATCGGTGCCGATTTTATGAATACCAGATTAATAAAGGACATATCTTATGTACTCTCGAAAGGGAATTTTTGCTGCGGCTGCAGCGCTTACCCTATTTGGCTGCGGCGGCAGCGACGATAAACAGCCTGACACTCCCACACCACCGGCTCCCCAAAACCAGGCCCCTATCATCGACCTTGTCACAAAAGTGGATGTAAAAGAACGTGATATGTTGGAAATTGAGGCGACGCTCTCAGACGATGGTGAAATTGCCAACATTGAATGGCAACAAATTGCGGGCAATACGCTGCAATTAGAGACCACCAATACAGCAACCCTTAGTGTCCAAATTCCTAATATTGCACAGACGCAAACCTACACATTTAGTATCACCGTTACCGATGATGAAGGAAGCACAACCACTCAACAAGTGGATGTAAATGCACAAGCATATGCGCCATTACAGACAGAAATGATCGCTGATAATGCTTTAATGCAGTGCTTAGAAGATAACAACGTTGATACCGCTTTTACCTCAGTCTCATGTGATGGCTATACAATTAATAATATCGCTGGTCTAGAGCAGCTCTCTGAGCTTAGCGCATTAACGCTGACTAATGCTGGCTTAACAACTATCCCAGATTTGCAAGCGCTGACAGCGCTAGAAAAGGTGAACTTCAATGGCAACCCTATTAGCAATATCGCGAATCTTGTACCTTTAAACCAACTTACCTCATTATCACTCGACTCCTTAGCAGCAATAGAGCCGTCACTAAGCTCAGTTAACCTTTCAGCTGTAAAAAGCCTCACTTTAGGGTGCACATCAGGGTGCTACAATGCTTCGCTAGACTTAAGTCAACTCAACAAAGAATCCATGATAGCGCTTGATGTGTCTGGAATAAGGGTAGCCAACTTGAGTGAGCTTAAGTATTTTACATCTCTTGAGGTGCTGTCTTTAGGTGCCCTAAGTTATGATACTTACGGCTTAACAAGCCTAAGCTTCCTTCAGCACATGCCTGAGCTTAAAACTCTGAAACTGAACAACCATTATATTACCGATGTATCGGCGTTGTTCCATACGCCCAAGTTAACTACTCTAAGGCTAGAAGGTAAGGCTATAGATAGCTTTAGCGCTCTCTCTCACCTAACCGAGTTACAGTCATTACATATTGAAAGCAACTACGGGCAGCAACTAGCCTCAGATGATATCGAAACAATCGCTGCACTAAATAACCTTACATCATTAACGATTAGCGGCTATCGCTTTGATGGCGCACGCTCGTTCAAGCAGCTAACCGCGTTGGAAGAGCTTGCCCTGATTAAAACAAACACATCCTCGATTGGCTTTATTCGTGAGTTCTCGAACCTAAAGACGCTGACGTTGGATAGTAACGGTGACCTTAATGATATTAGTGCTATTGAGGGCTTGAACTTAACCACGCTTACACTGCGTAATTTATACAGCCTAAGTTACTTCGACTATATTGAGTCACTAACACACTTGCGTAAGCTCAATATAAGTGGGAATTCGTCAATGTCATTTGACTTAGTAATTCTAAAGGAATTAAGCAACCTTGAAGAGCTCAGTTTATCTGATATTGATTTAGAAAATACAGGTGCTTTGAACCAATTAGTTAGCTTGCAAAGCTTACAACTAAGTAGAACAGGCCTTGAGGTTATACCTCCACTTTATAATTTAGAGCAATTGCAGAGCTTCACAGTTCAAGATAACTATGAGCTAGCAGATGTTACTGCACTCGACGGCTTGGTAAACCTAGAAAACTTAGTTATTTATAATAGCAAGTATATAAACGACGTATCATTTTTAACTTCTCTTACCAAGTTGAAAACACTGCACCTTACTCGACTTCCACAGTTAGTTTATTTTCTTGATGCTGTAAGTGAATTAAGTGCATTAGAAAAACTAAACTTAAGCGAGAGTGAAAACCTCAAGTGCTCTGAATTAGAAATCTTAGAACAGCAATACAATATAAACAGTATAGAGCGCTCTAGCTCATGTCTTGAAAAAGAAGTAAACATGGATGCTTTTTCAGATCCCGGGTTATATCAATGTATTGCCAACCACAAACAGAATTACCCGAATTTGCTTGATAGCAATAAATTTATTGGCTTAAATTGTCATGGTAACTATGAAGTGCAAAGCTTAGATGGTTTAGAGCAGTTTGAAAATCTAAGACATCTTAATGCAAGTACTTTCGCCCGCTCTTTAAGCGGTTTAGACAAGCTTACCAAACTTACCCAGCTAACACATGTTGACTTTTCAGATTCAAATAACGCACTGCCTTTGGTTCAGGTATTTAACGCACTGCCAAACTCTGTTGTTGGAATAGATATTGGTAATTCAAGTATTGCCGATTTCAATGCACTTAAGCATATAAAGGAAAATGTAGAATCCTTAGATGTTAGCAGAACTAACCTCAGCACAGTTGAACCTTTAATGGGTCTAGTGCACCTAGATAACCTTGATTTATATTTTAATGATATATCATGCTCAGACATGGAATCACTTAAAGCTGCATTGCCAGACACATATATTGGCTATTTTGATTGTCAGCAATAAGTGAAAATAATAGGGCTATTCACCAGCATCGAATAGCCCTATTGCTCAGTCATTAGTAAGCGCCACATAGACTTTCAAGCAATTCGTTACTCTGTTTTTTAGCTCCTCTCCAGACGATTTAAAGCGCAGCGAATGACTCATTTATCAGCATAGCCGACCTTCGCTTTCACGTACTAATCGAGATAACTGCGTAAATCGCATTCCTAAAACGCCGCCCTCGTTCGTTAATAGATTTACAAAGCCAAAAACCATTGGTTTTGCTCATAATAAAAACGAAGGGGCCAAAATGAACCAGCATATACTTCAGTATAAAAAACACCTTATTGCGCTTGCTATAAGCAGTGTACTTTTCAGTAGCCAAGCGTTCGCCGCTACAGAATCACAACAACAATCCGATAAAAAGCAGTTGCTCGACCTTGAGCGCATAGTGGTCACAGGGAGTGGCGGGCGTGGGCAAACCAAGCTTGAGTCATCGGTGTCTATCACCACCTTGAGCGCCGAAGATCTCGCCCGCGAAGCGCCGCTCGGCACGGCTGACTTACTGGAAACCGTTCCCGGGTTTTGGGTTGAAGACTCTGGTGGTGAAACCAACAATAACGTCGCTCCACGGGGTCTTCGCGGCGGCGAAGGATTTCGCTATATAGGCGTGGAAGAAGATGGGCTACCGGTGGTCTACGACGGCGTCTGGGTCGATTTTTATCAGCGCCAAGACATTACAATCGAGCATATGGAAGCGGTTCGCGGTGGCACCTCGGGCTTGCTAACCACCAATGGTCCGGCTGCCTTGGTGAACTTTATTACCCGCAAACCCGATAGCGTTGAAGAAGCCACCATTCGCTTAACCACCGCCGACTATGGCATGTACCGCAGTGAGTTCTTTTACGGCACCCCTATTAGCGATGATTGGAAAATGTCGTTGGGCGGTTTTTATCGACGCTCAAACGGAGTCAGAGATACCGAATTTACGGCAGACCATGGCGGCCAGCTGCGCATGAGTTTAGTTCGAGAGTTTGATAAAGGTCAGTTAACTTTATCTGCCAAGCATTTAAACGATCACACCACTTTCTTCGTGCCGATCCCCCTGCAAAACCAAGATGATCCCGAGGGCATCCCCGGTGTCGACCCGCAACATGGCACCTTAATAGGTAATGGCCAGCGGCTGTTACAGTACTTGCAACAAGATGGCAGCTATCAAACCCGAGACCTCAAAGATGGACAACATACTAAGTTTTCTACTTTAGGATATAACCTGGATTGGGAGCTCAACGATCGCTGGCTACTCGACACCGCCGGGCGTTACTCTCGCTTTGAGAATGACATGTATATCCTGCTGAACTTTGATAACTCAACGCTTATCAATGCCAACGAGCGCCTAGACCAGCAAGATGTCACCGCAATGTTGACACAATTCGCCGATGAGGGCGCTGTTGCAGCGCGATATCGTTACGTGGATAACGGTGAGCTACTGACAGATGTCAGTAACCTCAATGGTAATGGTTTGGTCACCACAAGCTACCCTTTGTACTCACAATACCAAGCCGAGCAGTTCGTAAATAAACTGAGCTTTACCTATGAAGGCGACCAACATACAGTGACTATGGGTTGGCTATTTGCTTATGTTGATGCCGATGCACTGCCGGTTGATCAGTGGCAATCACAGTTCCTTACAGAGGTAAAAGACAACGCCCGGTTGCTCGATATCGTTGCCGTAGACAATAACCAGCAGGTGATAGGTCAACTCACCGATAGAGGCTCTACAGGGTATGCACCCGGATGGGGTCAAGCGACCGCTTTTGGCACCAGTACCTCGCATTCTTTCTTTATCAATGAGCAGTTTCAGGTAACGGATAATCTGCGTATAGACGGCGGCCTTCGCCTCGAGTGGCTAGAGCTTGATAGTACTGCGTCGGGCACCGAGTTTGCAAAGCCGGTAGACGGTGCATTTGACGACAATGGCAACGATACCGACAACAACCTAGCTAATAACTACGTTGATACACCTTCGCAGCAATTCTTCTCGAAAACCCGCAGTGAAACCGAGACAGCCTGGACCCTGGGCTTTAATTACCGCCTCTCTGAGAGTGTATCGACCTTTGGTCGTTATGCAGATGCCTTTGAAATGCCACGCTTAATGAGCTTTGGTCAGAATATTCATGCCCAAAGCGAGGCAGACTTTAACGACAGTGTAAACCTGACTTTTGGCGAGCTTGGGGCCCGCTACTCGGGTGCGGACTTGGGCGCTTCTGTTACCTTATTCCGCACCAAGTTTAATGACTTAGTTGAACGTAACTTTACCGGCAGTGATGGCCAAGTCGCTAATCAAGTAATTGACACTATTACCGATGGCGTCGAATTCGAGGCCGTATGGCAAGCCTTGGATGATGTACAGCTGACCTTAACCGGGGTGGTACAAGATCCAAAAATGGAGGGCTTCACGGGCGCCTTTGCACATTGGCAGGGTAAACAGGTTAAGCGCACTCCGAAGGTGCAACTACGACTCACCCCAACCTATTATTTTGACGATGGCGACGTGTACTTAACCATCCACCACTTAGGTGAGCGTTATTCCGATGGCGAAAATAAGTTTGTTCTTCCCGACTATACCACCGTGGATATAGGCGTTAACTACCGCTTTAACGACACCGCTGCGTTGCATGTTAAAGCCACAAACCTCACCGACGAGCTAGGTCTAACCGAGGGCAATCCACGTGCCGTAAACGATGTTCAAGCGGGCTATGACTATTACTACGCCAGGCCTATTCTGGGGCGCACAGTGAGTGCCTCATTAACGCTTAACTTTTAATGTTCCCCTACTAATTAGCGCTTTGCCCAGTGCCAATTAGTACACCCAAGCCCGCTATTGCGGGCTTTTCTCAGGAATTGACTATGAATGACAGTACCCTTTCTTACTACTTATCCAGCACCTTGGTGGCATTCGCGTTGTTTTTTAGCTGCCAACAGGCGTATGCCGAGATCACCCCAAAACCCCATCATATTGCCTATGCACAAGGCCAGTTTGAGCTCACTCAGGAGACCGAAATAAGCTTTAATCACCCCGATGCTAAGCCAGTCGCTGAGTATTTGGCAGAGTTTTTACGCCCGCCCACAGGCTATTTACTTCCTGTAACCAAGCAAACGCGTAGCAAAGGAAACGTCATCACGCTGCATCTTGTGGATAGTGCGCTTGCCGAGGAGCAATACCAGCTAGCAGTGAGTGCACAAAGCATAAAAATAAGTGCGCGAACGCCAACGGGACTATTTTGGGCGGTGCAATCATTGCGGCAATTACTCCCTGCAGAGATAGAATCGCGCATGCCTATAAACCAAGCCAGTTGGGCAGTCCCCCAAGTGACCATTAACGATAAGCCGCGCTTTAAATACCGTGGTATGCACTTAGATGTAAGCCGCCATTTCTTCGATGTCGAATTTGTAAAGCGCTACATCGATTGGTTAGCTATGCATAAATTTAATGTCTTTCAATGGCATTTAACCGATGACCAAGGCTGGCGCATAGCCATTGATGCCTATCCGAAATTAACTGAAATTGGCGCCACCCGCCCTCATACTGTGGTGGGTCATACCTACGACTATCAACCACTGTTTGATCAGCAACCCGTTTCTGGCTTTTACACCCAAGCTCAGATAAAAGAAGTGATAGCCTATGCACAGGCCCGCCATATTGAGGTAATACCAGAGATTGATATTCCCGGGCACACCAGTGCCTTGCTGGCCGCTTACCCGGAGCTTTCTTGCCATCAACAGCCGGTCAAAGTACAACCCCAATTTGGTATTTTTGAGGACGTACTGTGCCCTCGAGAGGATGTATTTGCATTTTTAAGAACAGTGTATAAAGAGGTGGCCGAGCTTTTCCCTAGCCAATATATTCACATTGGCGGCGATGAAGTCATTAAAAAGCAATGGCTCGCCAGCCCCTTTGTAAAGCAGCTCATGCGTGAACACCAGCTCAGCACGCCTGAGCAAGTACAAAGCTACTTTATAAAGCGCGTCGCGAATATTGTTCAAGCGCAGGGCAAAACAGTGATTGGCTGGGACGAAATTTTAGAAGGGGGTGTCGCAGAGGGGGCTGTGGTGATGTCTTGGCGCGGGACGCAAGGAGGGATAGCCGCAGCAAAACTGGGTCATCAAGTGGTAATGAGCCCCTATCAGTATATATACTTTGACGCTTATCAATCGCGTAACCTCGATGAGCCCAAGGCCATTCATGGCCTTTCCACACTCAAAAACGTTTATCAATATGAGCCCCAGCCCAGCCAACTGAGCCCCGAGCAGCAAGAGCTCATCATTGGTGCGCAAGGTGCTTTATGGACGGAGTATATAAAAACGCCGCGCCACGCCGAGTATATGGTTTTTCCGCGCTTAAGTGCGTTGGCCGAAACCTTATGGTCTGCAAAAGCACATAAATCGTGGTCTGAATATAGCCAACAGCGCTTACCCAAACTAATGCAGCGCTACCAAAAAATGCATATAAATGCCGCCACCAGCGCCTACAAACCCACCATCAGCAGCACTATAAAAGGCGAGCAACTACAGGTATCCATGCGCACTGATATCGAAGGCACTGAGATTTACTACACCCTCGATGGCAGCGAGCCGACACTCACCTCGTTACGTTATCAGCAACCTATTATTATCAGCGAGCGCACGCGCGTGCGCGCGCGCAGTTTTGCAAAGCCGCTCGGGCAACTAGTAGGAGACGCACAGCTTACCTTAGCGCCGCACCTCGCACTGGGGAAAGAAATAAGCTTTAGCTATCCGCCAGCAGAAGGCTCTGCCACTAAGCTGCAAGATGGTCAGTTTGCCTATGATCAATTTTACAGCGTCAATGACTACGCCATTTTTTATGATAGCGACCTTGAAGCGGTCATCGATTTAGACAGCTCAACCTTAGTCGAGCGCGTAGAAATAGGCTATAACAGCGGTCGTCATCGACAACTGCATCCGCCAACAAGCATCAAGATATGGGGTTCTAACGATAACAAAAACTGGCAACCGCTGGCCCACATTCAGCAACCTCCCGGGCCCATGTCGATTCTCTCTTTTGCGGCCACGCGTGTACGCTACCTCAAAGTGAGTGCCATCAATAGTAAGCAATCTCAGGATATACAAATCCCCAAATTGCCTTTATACATTGATGAAATAGCGGTGTATTAACCTTTTAAGCCCTAGTACTAAATACGTATTTAGGGCTTATTGCTATTTTTTATTCCCAAACCTTAACGCTAAGACGTTTATAGCACTAGAGCCACTTGCGGTACTCGCTCTCACTACACAATAACAACGTCTTAGGAGCCCTCATGGTTGCAAAACTATCTACATTCACACTCGCATTGGCAGGCTTGAGCTTATTGAGCGCGAGCCAGTTAGCCGTTGCTCAGCCCCATCCTGATAACCTCGATTTACACTGGCAAGTGGTCGATCACGGTATTGGCGAGAATATCTTTCTTGGCAGTTTAACCATCACTAATAACGGCACGGCGCCACTTTTAGAGTCTGGATGGGCACTATATTTCAGCTCAGTGCGCCCCCCAGCCAGTGTGTTACCAAGCGGTGATGCTAATGGCGATTATGCGCGTCAGCATATAGCAGCGCAAAACCTCAGTTTGGATAATGCCGATGTCGCTAAAAGCGGCGATTACTTTGTGTTAAAGCCGCAACCTGGCTTTGAGCCCATACAACCAGGGCAGTCGCGAGAGATAGAGATAATCGCTCAGTACTGGCAAATGCTTAAAAACGACTCGCCTTCTGGCTTTCATATCAGTTATGACGGACAAACGCCTCAGGCTGTGCTGGTGGATGTCACCATGGATCCCAGCGATCCGAAACAAACCACTCAAGCCAGCAATGACACTATGCCAGTGCAAACCACGGCACTGCGATTTACAGAGAACACCACAGCGCTCACTCCCTTAGCCTTGCAGCATCAATTAGTGCCACAGCCTTATTCCGTCGAGCATAAAAACGATGAGTTTCTCACCCTAATGAGCCAATTAACCGGTATCTCGGCGCCCTCCTCTTTGGCCACGGAAGCGGCCTATTTACAAACGGCGCTCGGCGACATTCTCAGTGGTTCTTTTGCCATTAATGGCGCTGCGCAAAATGGCCCGAACCACATCACTTTGCAACTAGATGCTCAGCTCGATACCAACAACGATGGCCAACCGGATGCCGGCGGTTATCGCCTTGAGATAGATGCATTTTCCGGTATTACTATCACCGGTCGCGATGCTCAAGGGGTGTTTTACGCTATCCAAACTTTGCGCCAATTAATTCCTACATCCGTATATAAAAACGCTGTTAATTCAAATACCTTGGCTGATAATGCAGTGCTGCCAGCAAGCACCATTTTAGATGCCCCTCGCTTTGCTTATCGAGGCATGATGCTCGATGTCTCGCGTAACTTTCAATCACTTGAAACTGTTTTTAAACTATTGGATTTAATGGCGTTTTATAAACTCAATAAGTTTGAGATTAATGTTGCTAATGACGAGGGATGGCGCTTAGAAATACCTGGGCTGCCCGAGCTCACTGAGTTTGGTGCCAAACGCGGACACGACCTTGAAGAAACCACGATGTTGCATACCTTTATGGGCGCAGCCAATGAATTTGCGCCCGGTGACGGCATCGACAACAAACCAGCCGATAAAGTCGCGGCTAACTTAGGCACCGAGCCACAGTTCCAAGGGTTTGAAATCGCTCAGCAAAACTTCCTTGGTAAAGGCTGGGGTTATTATAGCGTTGCAGAGTTTCAAGAGATTCTACAATACGCGGCAGACCGCCATATTGATGTCATTATTGAGTATGACTTCCCCGCCCATGCCCGCGCCGCCATCAAAGCCATGGAATACAGATATAACAAATACAAAGACACCGACCCGGTTGCCGCCAATCAATACCGATTGATTGACCCACTCGATGAGTCTCAGTACTACACTCCGCAGTTTTACACCGACAATTTTGTCAACCCAGCGCTAGAGGGCACCTTTACTTTTCTCAACCATGTAGTCAGAGAGACTCGCGCTATGTACGATGCGGTGCCCGATGCCAAGCGCACGCGCTTACACGGCGGTGGCGATGAGCTGCCGCATTTAGGCGCAAATGAATGGTGGGCCAAATCCCCGGCCGTGCAGGCGAACCCAGCAACAGCAGGGAAAACCGACGCCGAACTATTTGACTACTTTTTCACGCGCTGGAAAGACATCATTAATAGCCATGGCTTTGATATGGCTACCTGGGGCGATGTGCTTTCTCATAACGGCACCGGCAACGTCGATTATGGCGACATATACCCGGTGTTCTGGAATAACGTTTGGGGCTGGGGCAATGAGCATCAAGCCTATAAATTTGCCAATCAAGGTTATAAAGTGGTGCTCGCGCATGCCACGAATATGTATCTCGATTTAGCCTACAATAAGCACCCGGACGAGGTGGGTTATCATTGGGCGGGCTATACGGATACCAAAAAAACCTTTACTTATCGCCCTTTTAATATCTATGCCAATGCCGAGTCTGATAAGCTCGGCAACCCGGTCCCCTGGGGAGAAAATTGGCTGCCATTGAGCGCCACGGGTAAGCAAAACATTGATGGCATTCAGGCGCAACTTTTTGGTGAAAATCAAAAATCCCCTGAGATCCTTGATTACATGACCTTTCCGAAGTTACTCGGAGCCGCCGAGCGCGCTTGGGTACAAACCATGCCCGCTGAAGGCTTAGCAACAGAGCAGGCCTGGGACACTTTTGCGAACACCTTGGGGCAGCACGCTCTACCACTATTAGACTATTACCAAGTGGTCGACATTCATGGTCAAATACCCCATCAGCCTGGCGTAAACTACCGCATCCCCTTACCCGGTGGCGCCATCGAAAACGGTCAGCTGGTGGTTAATACTCGCTTTGCAGGGATGAATACCGAGTACTCCTTAGATCAAGGTGCGACCTGGCATCACTACCAACAGCCAGTTCCACTTACCACCTCGGCGTCAGTACAATTACGCACTGTAAGTGACTCTGGACGAGTGAGTCGAGTGGCCACGTTGTCTGAGTAAATCAAGACGGCGGGCCTGCACTTAAGGCTCGCCGTACGCTAAATAAAAGGAATAGCAGGATGCGTACCCATGCCATCTTTATTATCGTTTAAGCGCAAAGCGGCGAACAGCGAAAGCAATTATGAATCAGATAGACGCCAGCAAGTAGAGCAGCTGTTTTTAAAGCAGCAACGCAAACTCATTCGCCACATTATGGCCAAGGGGCTGGATAAGCGTGAAGCCGAAGACATTGCCCAAGAAGCTTTTGTTAAGCTGCTGGGCCTAGAGCAAGAGAAGGTAAGCAGCTATATAGCCGCTTACCTATATAAAATAGCCACTAACTTGGCCATTGATAAGCTAAGGCGTAAGGCTCGCAGCCCCTTTGATCACTATGTTAGTGACAGTGATGAATTACCTAAGCTGTGTGCGCCAACGGGGCCGGAGCAAAACCATCATAATCACGAATTACTCAAAGAAATGGAAAAAGCCCTCGCGAGCCTTCCAGACAAGTGCCGCTTGGCCTTTTTGTTATATAAAATGCGCGGGCAAAGCTATGAGGAGATCGCGTTGACCCTGCAAATATCGACCAGTATGGTGAGAAAATACGTTCTACGTGCAGTTCGTCATTGCTACCAACAACTTGAGCATGAGCTTTAAGCATGAGCAGAAAGGATATTGATATGACCCTTCCCGGTGATGATGAAACTGTCATCGAGCAACAAGCCACCCAGTGGCTACTGACGCTCCATGAGCAGCAACTGGATCATGACAACGACAGCCAATACCCTGAGGCGCTTACCCTATGGCTTGCCCAAAGTGCCCGCCACCGTGAAACCTTTACTAAGGTAAGTAAACTGTGGGCATTGTCGGCACAACTCGATCCGGCGTTTGTTGACAGTCAGCTTGCTCACCTTGACACCGAGCCCGCAACCAAGCGCAAGCCAAAAAAGCCAGCGACGCTTTGGTACGCAGCCTTAGCGGCGTCCTTTTTGCTTGTGAGCACCCTGATGCTGTGGCCGCCCAGCTCATCGGCGCCACGACAACTCGTTAACAGTCCCGCCATACCCAGTAGTAAGGTATACAGCGAATTTTTCCACACCCCGGTGAGCGAGCATAAAACCGTGACCTTGGATGATAATTCGCAGGTCACCTTAGGTGCCAACACCCAGCTCGCCGTGCGTTATAGCGATAGCACGAGAGAGTTATTGCTATATCAAGGGGAAGCGCTTTTCAATGTCAGCAAGGACCCGACGCGACCATTTATCGTACGCTATCAGCAAAGCCAGGTAGAGGCGTTAGGCACTATTTTTAACGTCCGCGCCAACCCTGACTCAGTGCGTGTTGATGTATTAGAAGGGCGAGTTGCCGTGGCGCAACAAAACGCCATTGAATTAACGGCAGGGCAAGCCGCAGAAGTGGCCACTGATGGTAATATTACTCGCAGCCAGGCACAGGGAAAAGGCACCCAAATGGCTTGGCAACAAGGTCACTTAATTTATCATAATGCTCGCTTAGGTGATGTACTCCATGATGTCGCCCGCTATAGCCAAATGGACATCACAATCAGCGACGAAAAGTTAAAGCACTTAGTGTATACAGGCACTTTTTTAACGACTGAAATCGAAGCGTGGCTAACGAGCCTGCAACAGCTTTACCCCATTAAGGTATTGCGCAGCGGTGATAAAGTGACCTTGGTGGCGAATTAGCTAAAAGTGGCATAGTGACCACAGCCAAAGTGTGGTACAAAATTCAAACAATAAAAATAAAGCTGAACCCGCCATGTTATTAAGGTTATTAACCATCGCTCTGCCATGGTTAATATTATTTAGTAGCTGTACTTATGCCCAAAGCGAACATCCGTTTGCGCTGCCTGAAGCGACACTACAGCAGCGCTTGCTCGATATTGCTGCGCAGAGCAACTGGCAGCTTAATGCTGCAGCAATTGAGCAATCGCCCCCCCTAGCGGCCCTTAATGGACGATACAGCCTAGAGCATGTTTTAAACCTCAGTCTCCGTGACACGCACTATGACTATGCCTTGGATGTGAGCGAGCGCCGTATTGTTATTACTGCGGCAAGTGAAGCAACACCCGAGGGCGATTTTGAGCGCATTATTGTCACCGGCGTCAGCGGTCAGCGCCGCAATATACTCAATTCATCCATCGCCATTACCCAGTTATCTAATTTAGAACTGAGGCAACGCACGCCCTACTCCAGTGCTGAAGTGCTCAAAAACGTCACCGGATTTTGGGTCGAGGACTCAGGCGGCGAAACCAATAACAATGTTTCGCCACGAGGGCTCAGGGGCGGCGAAGGGTTCCGCTTTATTAGCTTGATGGAAGATGGTCTGCCCATGACCTACGACGGCATATGGAGTGACTTTTTTTTACGTCCAGACTTAACCCATCAACGAATCGAGGCGGTGCGCGGTGGCAGTAGTGGGATCTTCACCCTGAATGGGCCGGCGGCAATGGTTAACTATATTGGCCGACGCGGCTCACACACGCCGTTGCAACTGCTCAAACTCAGCCAGGGTCTAAATTATGACTACTCGCGTCTGGATGGGGTTGCCAGTGGCCCCATCAACGAGCAACTATTTTATACTGTGGGCGGCTTTTACCGCTTCTCTGATGGCATTCGCGAACCGGGGTTTATCAGTGACTTAGGCGGGCAGTTAAGTGCCCGCCTGAGTTTGCGGACCGATGCCTTTGAGCTCGATGTTATTTACAAACACTTGCAAGACAATACCAGTTTTTACGCTCCCTTGGTGATGCAAAATCACCAAGGGATTGAGGCCTTATCGAGCCTGCCTCATGACTACGGCACCCTACTCAGTAAGGATATGCAATTACTGAACTTTTATACCCCCGAAGGGACAACAACCCATGATTTAGAGGATGCCCAGCAAACGCGTATGAACAGCTACACTGTGCTGTTTAATGCACCGCTATCAACACACCTAGCCATCGACAACCGCACTCGCTATGCGAAGCTCAATAATAGCCTGTACACCTTAATGAATTTAGGCAACCAAACGATTAATAATGCCGAGCAGCGTTTAACCTTGGCCGATGTCAGTCAGTTCAAGGACAACGCCGCAGATGACACCTTAAGCTTGGCCTATCAACGGGTCAGCGATGGCAGCCTAATCGCCGACCCTTCAACGCTTAATAACAATGGCCTTGTTACTGCAACCTTTCCACTGTACTCACGCTACCAACAAACGCAATTAATCAATCACCTCAGCCTTAGTTACCAAGACACGGACTGGGCTGTGACGCTGGGTCATCTCTATGCCCATAGCGATTATGGCGCCCTACCCTTAGATCAGTGGCTTGGAGAGCTGCTAACTGATGTGCAACACCAGCCTCAGCGCCTAGATATAGTGCTTATTGATGAGCATAACCAGGTTGTAGATAAATTCACCGACAGTGGCTTTTTATCGCATGCGGGGCCGGTTTATTTAAAAGGTCATGGAGTGTCACAATCACACTCCTTATACACCAATATCGACTGGCGCATCACCGAGCAGCTACGCCTTGATGCGGCGATACGCCACGAACACCTAACACTTGACAGCACCAGCGCCCAAGGCCAGCGCTCTCAAGCTGATAACGGCCAACTTTTTTACTCGCATTACGCACCCAGCACCTCTTTGCGTCAGCACTTTAGTGACAATGCCATCAGTGTGGGGGTGAACTATCAGGCTGCGGAGCATATGGCTGTGTTTGCCCGTTATGCTAATGCATTTGAAATGCCTCGGCTGATTAATTTCGGCAATGCCCTAGGGTGGGCTGGCAATGCTCATCAGCGCGGCGAAGTTGATTACGGCGAACCTATTCGTCTAACGCTCAGTGAGGTAGGTTTGCGATACCAAACAGCCCACTCACTCTTCAGTGGCGCGTTATTTACTACTCATTTTGATCCACTGCCATTCACCGTGTATCGCGGTGCAACGAACCCGCAGCACGCTATTTTAATCAATACGCAAACAACCGGGGTCGAATTTGAATATGAATACCGCTACAGCGGGAGCTGGCAGTTAAAAGCGATTGGGGTGTGGCAGGATGCAGGCTTTTACGGCATTCCTACATCTTTGCCGCAAAGCCAATTTAACGGCAATCAAATTACCCGAACGCCAGAGTTACAACTGCGACTAACCCCTCAGTATAGTCAAGGGCCTATCACCACTTCACTGACCTTTTCGTACATCGGCGAGCGCTATTCTGATGTCGCCAACCGTTTTGCTCTGCCTGCTTATCATACTTGGGATCTGTTTTCAGAAGTCGCTCTGAATGAGCACCTAAAGGTGCAATTAGAGATTAAAAACCTAACCAACACGCTAGGCCTTACCGAGGGCAATCCCCGCGATGATTTAAGCCATCAAGAAGCGCTATTTTACGCCAGACCCATTTTTGGCCGCACAATCACACTGTCTATGAGTTATGAGTTTTGAGGTGAGCCACGACACTTGAGGCTGCTAGAGCAACAAAAAAGCGAGCTAATAAGCTCGCTTTTTGGCCATTATAAAAGAACACTCGTTTAGATAATTTGGTTCTCTTTCCAGGCTTGCTCTTTGGCCATACGTTTTTTACGTTTGTCACACGGGTCGTCACAGTCACAGGCTTTGTCGATGCCGACAGAGCCAAGACCTCCGCAACTACTGGCCATGGCTTTACGTTGTACAATAACGCCAACGGCCATCGCCGCGACGACTAAGACGAGTAGGCCAAATGTAAGAAGAAATAGTTGCATTGTCTGTGCCCCTTTAAGTTGACAAGTTAAGGCGCAAAACGCCTTACCCGCTATTATACGCCGAGCAAAAACTAACTACAAATATGGCTTAAAAGCTGTGCTTGCATGGGTTTGCAAACCACTGTCAGTCTTGCTGATCAGGTACACCGGTAAATTATGCTGCTCAGCATAGGCTTTGGCCTGCTCTGTGCCCATAACGGTCAGTGCCGTTGCTAGGCCATCAGCAGTCATGGCGCTAGGGTGCAATACCGTTACCGAAACCAAATCATGTTTAATTGGCATGCCCGTTTGCGGGTCAATTAAATGGGTATAGGTTTCGCCATCCATTTCATAGAAAATACGATAATCTCCTGAAGTGGCAACGCCCATACTACTTGGCTCAACTACACGGTGAATTTTGCGCTGCCCCGGCGGTGCATCGGGCTGCTCAATAGCAATGCGCCACGGCTTGTTATCGGGCTTATGCCCTGAGATACGCATTTCACCGCCAATCTCTACCATGTAATTGGTGAGTCCATGGCTTTGCAATAATTCAGCAACTTTATCAATACCATAGCCTTTTGCGGTAGCGGAAAAGCTCAGCTCTAAACCATCCACGGTTTTAGCCAAGCCTTGCTCGCTCAAGACCAGTTTATCAACGCCAATATTCGCCAGCATGGCATCGAGCTCAGCTTGCTCTGGACGCTGTGTGGGTCGCTTATCGGGGCCGAACCCCCAGAGATCAATAAGCGGCCCCATGGTTACATCTAGCGCCTTGGTTGATTGACCAAGGCGAATAGATTCGCTCACCACAGCGCGAAAATCGCTGCTGATGGGCATCACGTCACCTGCAGGCAAGCGATTAAATTGATTAATCTCGGAGTCTTCAATGTACGTCGACATCGACTGATTCACTTTTTTAAGCTCCTCAGTAACATCAGCGTATAAATTAAGTTGAGGTAACTGTTGCTGTGGCACAAACACCTTAATATTAAAAGTGGTACCCATGGTTTTCCCTTGCAACAACACCTCTTGTTGATCAGATTCTGGGGCGTTATCACACCCCGATAAGGCAAATAAAGAAAGGATGAATAACAAGCCAAATACGGCTTTTACGCTGCGTAACATTGCTAGCCTCAAGTTGGTGAACAGTAAACGAAAAAAGGCTTCCTAACTGGGTTAGGAAGCCTTTTATAAATCAATGACGAATGCGTGACATTCGTTTAGCCGCCGAAGTCATCCAATAGGATATTTTCGTCTTCAACACCTAAGTCTTTTAGCATGTTGATTACGGCTGCGTTCATCATCGGTGGCCCACACATGTAGTACTCACAGTCTTCAGGCGCTTCATGGTCCTTAAGATAGTTATCGTACAATACGTTGTGGATAAAGCCAGTATAGCCTTCCCAGTTGTCCTCTGGCTGAGGATCAGAAAGCGCTACGTGCCACACGAAGTTATCGTTTTCTGCAGCTAGACCGTCAAAGTCTTCAACGTAGAACATCTCACGCTTAGAGCGTGCACCGTACCAGAAGCTCATCTTACGATCTGAGTTCAAACGCTTCAGCTGGTCGAAGATGTGTGAACGCATCGGTGCCATACCTGCACCACCACCGACAAAGACCATCTCTGCGTCAGTTTCTTTAGCGAAGAATTCACCAAATGGACCAGAAATTGTCACCTTATCGCCTTCTTTAAGCGACCAGATGTACGATGACATCTTACCGCAAGGTAGGCTTAGGTTGTTTGGCGGCGGCGTAGCAATACGCACGTTCAACATGATGATGCCAAACTCTTCTGGGTAGTTCGCCATTGAGTAAGCACGAATAGTTTCTTCGTCTACTTTTGACTCTAGGTCAAAGAAGCCGAAACGCTCCCAATCAGGACGATACTCTTCAGGAATATCAAAGTCCTTGTATTTAACGTGGTGAGCAGGTGCTTCAATTTGAATGTAACCACCGGCGCGGAAAGGTACAACCTCACCGTCTGGGATCTTAAGCTTAAGCTCTTTGATGAAGGTTGCTTTGTTATCGTTAGAGATAACTTCACAATCCCACTTCTTGATCCCGAAGATAGACTCTTCTAGCTCAATCTCCATGTCGCTTTTAACAGCAACCTGACACGCAAGACGACAGCCCTGACGTGCCTCACCTTTAGAGATGTGGTCAAGTTCGGTCGGCAGGATATCACCACCGCCCTCTTTAACATCAACACGACACTGGCCACATGAGCCACCGCCACCACATGCAGACGATACGAAAATACCTGCATCTGCTAGGGCACCCAGTAGCTTGCTACCTGGTGATGTTGTAATTGCTTTGTCAGGATCACCATTGATCCCGATGGTGACGTCACCTGTGGGTACTAGCTTTGACTTGGCCGCAATGATGACCAAAACCAGCATAACCACGATAGCGACGAATACACCTACGCCTAAATATACCTCAAGCATGATTTCTCCTCGCTACCTTATAGTGAAATACCAGAGAATGACATAAAGCCCAGACCCATCAGGCCTACTGTGATAAAGGTGATACCTAAACCACGTAAACCATCAGGAACGTCTGAGTACTTCATCTTCTCGCGAATACCCGCTAGCAACGTGATTGCCAGCGCCCAACCTACACCAGAACCCAGGCCGAAGACCACTGACTCACCGAAGTTGTAATTACGCTCTACCATGAACGATACCGCACCGAAAATCGCACAGTTTACCGTGATCAATGGTAGGAAGATGCCCAACGCGTTATAAAGCGGTGGGAAGAACTTATCCAATGCCATTTCTAGGATTTGTACTAGGGCAGCAATAACACCGATGAACGTCAAAAAGCGCAAGAAGCTTAAATCGGCGTCAGGGAAACCCAACCACTCCAGTGCGCCCGGCGCTAATACCGCGTGATAAACCAAGTTATTCACCGGTACGGCAATACCCAGTACGAAGATAACCGCTACACCTAGACCAATTGAGGTTTTTACTTTCTTTGATACCGCAAGGAAAGTACACATCCCCAAGAAGAAGGCAAGCGCCAGGTTTTCAATGAAAACCGCTTTAACAAATAAGTTAAGATATTGTTCCACGACTCGCCCCTTATTTCGCTTCTACTTGGTCTTTCTTATAAGTGCGTAGCACCCAAATGAATAGACCGATGATGAAGAATGCACTAGGCGGCAGGATCAATAGACCCATAGGCTGATACCAGCCACCGTCTTGTACTAATGGGATGATTTCTACGTCGAACAGCGACCCTTTACCGAATAGCTCACGAATGAAACCAACAGTCAGTAGTACTACTGAGTAGCCTAAGCCATTACCAATACCGTCTAGGAAAGACATAAACGGCGGTGACTTCATCGCGTACGCTTCAGCACGACCCATTACGATACAGTTGGTGATAATCAAACCAACGAATACCGACAGTTCTTTCGCTGTTGCATACGAGAAGGCTTGCAGTACCTGGTCCACCACGATTACCAATGAGGCAATGATGGTCATCTGTACGATGATCCGCACACTTGATGGGATCTGGTTACGAATCATAGAGATAAACAAACTTGAGAAGCCCGTTACTAGGGTCAATGCAATTGACATGATCAATGCATTTTTCAAGCTTGATGTTACTGCTAGCGCCGAACAAATACCGAGTACTTGCAGAGCGATAGGGTTATTTGCGAAGACTGGTCCAAATAGAACCGACTTCATTTCTTTAGTATCAGCCATTATTTCAACGCTCCTTCACGTACTTTCGCAAGGAAAGGACCAAAGCCGTTTTCACCTGTCCAATAATCAACCGTGTTATCAACACCGTTTGAGGTCAGGGTTGCGCCAGAGAGACCGTCTACTTCGTGCTCGTTGTCAGCACCGCTTTTCACTAAGTCTACCGGCAGCTCTTTGCCTTGCCACTGAGCCGTCCAAGCTGGGTTTTGGATTTCACCACCTAGACCTGGGGTTTCGTTGTGCTTGTAGAAGATGATGTTTTTAACAGTTTCGCCATCACTTTCAAGAGCTAAGAAGCCATACATAACACCCCAAAGGCCATAACCTTGGATTGGTAGAATGATTGACTTCACTGAGCCGTCATCGGCACGGTTAATGTAAACCGGTGCTTCCGTAGTACGACGTTGAATGCCCGCTTTGTCTTGCTCTTTTGGCAACTTAATGCTCATATCGGCGTCAAACTTACTCTTTTCGAAGTCGTAAGATTTGATCCACTCGCTGCGAGCTTGCTCAGAGTCAAACTCAACTTGTTGGCCGTTATTAACATCAACAACGATGGTTTCAATGTTTTCGTCATACGTAGCTTGCACGTCTTTGACATCATTAAATCCAGCGGCTGAAAGAATATTGCTTTGAATATCCTTTAATTTATTTTCTTGCTGCAGCGGGCGCAATTGCACCGATGCGAACGATACGATAACCGCACACACCAAACATAGCGAAACAACTACACCGAGCGTTTTACCGATTGATTCGTTATTACTGGACACGTGCCAATCTCCTCTTGATGTTTGACTGCGCTACGAAGTGGTCGAATAGCGGTGCAAATAGGTTTGCAAACAAGATAGCGAGCATCATGCCTTCAGGGTATGCCGGGTTAACCACGCGGATCATCACCACCATAAAACCAATCAGTGCACCATAGGCCCACTTACCTCTATCGGTAAATGACGCTGATACCGGGTCGGTTGCCATAAAGAACATACCAAACGCAAAGCCACCAAGGACTAAGTGCCAGTGCCAAGGCATTGCAAACGCGGTGTTGGTGTCTGAACCGATAAAGTTCAGCAGCGTTGCAGTGACTACCATACCCAAGAAGGTACCTAGCACGATTCGCCAAGAAGCAATACGCACATAGATTAGGAACAAACCACCTAATAAGATTGCTAGGGTTGATGTTTCACCCATAGAACCTTGAATGAAACCGTAAAACGCATTCCACCATAGCTCCATGTTGGCATAATCAAGCGCACCTGTTGCCGCTTGGCCTAGGTAAGTCGCGCCAGAGAAACCATCAACGGCTGTCCACACTGTGTCACCTGAAATCTGCGCCGGATAGGCGAAGAACAGGAACGCACGGCCAGCAAGCGCAGGGTTCAAGAAGTTACGACCTGTACCACCGAATACCTCTTTGGCGATAACCACACCGAAGGTAATACCTAGGGCAACTTGCCAAAGGGGAATGGTTGCAGGCAGAATCAATGCAAATAACACAGAGGTAACGAAGAAACCTTCGTTTACTTCGTGCTTACGTATTGACGCGAATAGCACTTCCCAGAAGCCACCGACACCGAAGGTAACGGCATAAATTGGCAGGAAGAAACAGGCACCGTAGAACATTTTCGCGCCCCAGCCTGAATCAGCAGTGAGCTCACCGCCTAACAGTTGGAACAATCCTACTTGCCAAGAATCACCCAATGCAAAACCGTTTGCTAACGCTTCTGCCGCTTGGTGGCCAATGTTAAACATGCCAAAGAACATGGCAGGGAACGTTGCCATCCACACTAAAATCATAATACGTTTTAGGTCGATGTTATCGCGAACGTGAGTACCGCCTTTGTTGACATAGCCAGGGGTATAAAAAATAGTCGCAACTGCTTCATACAGTGCGTACCACTTTTCATGCTTACCACCCGCTTCAAAATGCGGTTCGATATCTTCTAAAAATTTCTTCAAGCCCATTTTAGCCTTCCTTCTCGATTGTTGTCAGGCAGTCACGAAGGATAGAACCGTATTCGTATTTACCTGGACAAACGAAGGTACACAACGCTAAATCTTCTTCGTCTAGCTCCAACGCGCCGAGTGAAATTGCCCCATCTAGGTCACGCGAGATTAAATCGCGCAGTAATAAGGTAGGCAAAATATCAAGCGGCATCACGCGCTCATAGTTACCGATTGGTACCATCGCACGTTTTGAACCACCGGTTGACGTGGTCATGTTGAACAAACGGCTTGGCGCTAAGTGGCCTAAGAAGGTACGCGTTACAGAGAACTTGTTGCTGCCTGGAGCGATCCAGCCGAACAACTCTTTCTCACGACCCTCTAGCAGCACCGACACTTGCGTGTGATAACGGCCAAGGAACGCATGTGGACCCGTTGCATTGGTACCAGAAAGTACTGAGCCTGAAATGATACGGTTGTCACCGTCTTCCAGTTCACCAGACACTAACTCATCCAAAGCAGCACCGATCTGTGTTTTCACCAAACGTGGGTTCTTAACACGTGGGCCGGCTAAAGAAATCACACGCGGAGTGTAAATTTCACCACTTAGGAAAAGATGACCGTAAGCGATCACATCTTGGTAGCCCAAGTGCCATACCTGCTTCGATGCAGACACTGCATCTAGGTGATGAATGTGAGTACCAACAAGACCTGCAGGGTGCTTACCACCAAACTCATGAACTTCTACAGAAGCCACAGAAGAGCTAGGCACTTGAGCACCGGCTTGTTTACACACAAACACTTTGCCTTCTGTAAGACGAGAGACAACCGCTAAACCAGCTTCAAATGCTTCCGCATTCTCAGCAATAATTACAGCTGGATCAGCTGCAAGCGGATTAGTGTCCATCGCTGTTACAAAGATAGAGCTAGGTTTGGCATCAACAGCGGGTACTTTGCTGAATGGGCGGGTGCGAAGCGCAGTCCATTGACCTGAGTTAACTAACTGGTCAACCACCTTTTGGCGGTCAAGGTTAGCGAGCTCACCCTGGTCGAACTTTGCAAAGGTTTCCTGCTCGTTGCCATCGATTTCGATCACAACAGATTGCAGCACACGTTTTGCACCACGATTGATTTCTTTAACTACCCCGGCGGCCGGTGCAGTGTAGATAACGCCAGGATTCTTTTTGTCCTCAAAAAGAACTTGGCCTTTTTTCACTTGGTCATCCACACGAACTCGCATGGTAGGACGCATGCCGATATATTCTTCACCTAGCACGGCTACTCGTTTGACGGGTTGACCGTCGTGAATAACTTGCTGAGGTGCGCCCTCTATCGGTAGATCCAGACCTTTTTTTATGTTGATCATACGCACTTGCATTACATTAACGGAAAGAAACTTAAAATCTTACCAACCACGCTGCTAAGTTGGCCGAGTTGAGTGATGGCCGCGTAAAAGGCGGTTCGCTTATTGCTCGGTGCGCACTTACGCACTTGTGCAAGCAAAAGTCGTCCACACGATTAATACAAACGGTATAAAAGAGCACCCATTTCGGTTAGTGAGCAAAGCAACGCAGTGAACTTGTCACATATCTGCCGAATTTTAACATCAATCACGGCGACTATGCGAGTTAAAAAGTAAAAATTATCTAAGCAATCCGAGCTAAAATTAGTGAATAAACTTCAATATAGACCAAAGTCTTAATTTCACAGCCTGAGATTGTAAAAACACAAAAAAGCCAGTCTATTGACTGGCTTTCTATGTAAAACAGCGATACTTAAACGAGATTGTTGATTTCAACCTCAGGGTTAACATCACTTTCGTAGTCAACACCGTCTAAATCAAAACCGAACAGGTGTAAAAACTCACGATGATAACCAACATAATCGGTTAGCTCGTCAATACTGTCGGTATCCACCTGATCCCAAATATGCTGCACTCGTTGCTGCACATCGTCTTCAAGCTCTTTGTAGTTCTGGAATAAATGACCGCCTTCGTCAAAGCGCGGCGTTTTGCCGTACAAGTTCTCTTTAAACAACGCGGTAATTTGCTCGATAGTCCCCTCATAGGTGCCATCTTCTTTCATCACTTTGAACAGCGCAGAGATATACAAAGGCATAATCGGTATTGCCGAGCTGGCTTGCGTGACCACTGCATTAAGAGAGCTCACATAAGCCTCACCGGAGATATCAGCGGTAGATGCTTTAATTTCCTGAACGGCACGGTCCAAGTCTTCTTTGGCTTTGCCTATTGTGGCGTGACCGTAAATCGGCCAGGTCAGCTCTTTACCAATGTAGGTGTAAGCGGTGGTTTTAAAGTTATCGGCAAGCACGTCCGCTTCATTTAAAGCATCAATCCACAGCTGCCAATCTTCACCACCCATGACTTTCACGGTATTGGCAATTTCTTCATCACTGGCAGCCTCAACGCTCACCTCATCAATAATACGCTTTGAAGTATTGAGGTTCTTGGTGGTCACGCCTTCACCGATAGGCTTGAGTGTGGAAGAGAAGGTTTCACCGGTTTTTGGATCGGTACGACGCGGCGAAGCAAGGGAATAGATAACTAAATCAATTTTGCCTAATTCATTTTTAATAACATCAATCGTCTTTTCTTTGATTTCATCAGAAAAGGCATCACCATTGATATTTTTTGCCCACAAGCCCGCTTCATCGGCTGCATTTTGAAAAGCAGCGGTGTTGTACCATCCCGCAGAACCTGTTTTCTTTTCTGTACCTGGCTTTTCGAAAAACACGCCCAATGTTTTGGCGCCATGACCAAAGGCTGAAACAATACGTGAAGCCAAGCCATAGCCGGTTGACGAGCCAATGACCAGGACGTTTTTAGGGCCCTGCCCTAAATCACCTTGGCGTTTTACGTAATCTATTTGTTGTTGTACGTGCGCTGCACAGCCCGCAGGATGAGCGTTAGTGCAGATAAAACCACGAATTTTAGGCTTAATGACCATGATAAAATTCCATATCGTTGCCGAAAAATTTAGCGCTAGTGTAACGACTAAAGCCCATTACACAGGTCTGATGACTTTACTTAATCGAATTTGGAGCCACCTAAACAATTAGGAGACTGCGGAGCTTGCCCCTGTCGCTCACTGAACTCTTCAGGTGTGTAAGCATGAATCGCAAGGGCATGAATGTGTTCGCGCAACTCATCGGCCAACACCTCATTAATCGCGCGGTGGCGCTGTAATAAGCGTTGGCCGCTGAATTGCTCACTGACCACAGTGACTTTGAAATGAGAATCTTCACCTCGGGCGTGCATATGGCTTTCGTTTTCCACATGTAAATGCTTGCACGCAATGGCAGCAGCGAGTTTTTGCTCTATCTGAGTTTGCATAGACATAAATTACTGACTCGTCAGCGTAAACTGGAGCATTACTATAACAAAGAAGCGTCAATGTGGCGAAACGTTAAGTTAATGCGCCCTTGGGTCACTTTACGCTGCTTCGGTAGACTGTGCTCGAAGTGTTGCTGGCTTTGGCCTTTCATGATCAGCAAACTACCGTGACGCAAAGGCACATCTGTCACCACCCGCGAGTGCTTATGGCGTAATTTGAACTTACGCAGCGCTCCTAAGGATAACGATGCAATGGTCGGCTGCGCTCCAAGCTCAGGTTCATCGTCAGCATGCCACCCCATACTATCGAGACCGTTGCGATAATAATTAACCAGTACCGCATTAAATTTGCACCCTAGCTGATTATTAAGGCGCTCCCGCATGCGCGCCAATGGCTCAGGCCAGGGCATAGGCGAAAACACTTGCTTTGAGTATTCATACGCGCTGTCTGGATCGCCGATATAGGCCTGTAAACGAGGTATAGGGTGCCATTTACCGAAAACGTGTATGCTTGGCTGTTGCCAAGCCAAATTATCACGCAAATAATGATAGAGCTGGGTGGCCTTATCAGCACTCAGCGCCTGCAGCTGATAGTGAAACATGTCTGCTGGTAGCTCATCGGGCAACAGGTTGCCGGTATCAGTGTTAAACACCTTCGAATTCCCATCCATCGTGGTAAACTAGCGCTACTATCCGTTACACATTGACCGTTATGATAACATCCGCCCTACTCGGTGGCACCCACTACACCCTACACCGCTTTCCTCTGGAGCAAAAAAACCGTAGCCTACAGGCGTGGGATGCCGCCGACGAGTACTTAATTGATTATGTCAAAGAGCATTATCCCAGTGCAAAAAAGCTGCTTATATTAAATGACGACTTTGGTGCCCTCGCCTGCGCTTTGCATCAATTTGATATTAGTGCGCTCAGTGACTCGTACGTGGCCCACCAAGCTTGGCATTATAACCTGGCGCAAAATGCCTTAGATGAAAGTAATTTCACTGCACTTAGCAGCATGGATAAACTGGACGACTATGATTTAGTCATCGGCAGAATTCCTAAAAACAGTGGCTACCTGCAACATCAACTGGCCCAGTTATCACAGACATTAAGCCCAAACACGCCGGTGATCTTAGGGGGCAAAACTAAAGCTGTTCATACCTCAACAATCAATCTCGTATCGCGCTACATAGGCCCAGCAAGCACCACCTTGGCGGTGAAAAAAGCGCGGCTTATCACCGCCTCTATGCACAATAAAGCGCAACAAAGCCCTTTTCCTAAGAGTTGGTCGTTCGAAGGCACTCCTTACACCCTGCATAATCACGCTAATGTATTTTCTCGCGATTCATTGGATATTGGCGCTCGCTTTTTCAGCAACTACCTACCGCAGTCCAAAAAAGCACTGCGCATTGTAGATTTGGGTTGTGGCAATGGCGTCATTGGTCTGCTTACTTTGGCTCAATGCCCACAAGCACACCTCACTTTCGTTGATGAATCATGCATGGCAGTGGCCTCAGCACGACTTAATGTTGAACAAAACCACGAACATGATTTGCACCGTTGCCAATTTGTGCAGTCAGATTGTTTAACAGGGTTTGCCGCTGCCAGCCAAGACCTGATCTTATGTAACCCGCCGTTTCATCAACAAAACGCGATTACCGACCACATTGCTTGGCAAATGTTTAATGACGCGAAAAAAGTATTGCGCCCCGGCGGCGAGCTTCGTATCGTAGGCAACCGACATTTACAATACCATGAGAAACTTAACCGTTTATTCGGTGGTCATAAGCTGCTGGGTTCGAATAAAAAGTTCGTCGTGTTAAGTGCAAAAAAATAGGTAGGATCATGAGCAACACAGTTATTCGTCTTTTTCTCTTGAGCGCTGCACTGGTTACTGTGAGCGGGTGCGCTAACCGCGCAGCCGAGGCTATTCTTGACCCACAATACCAAGGCGGTCAATATCATCAATTTAATCAAACAGTATCACTGCAAGTGAATGACCAGCGCGCCAATAAAGCCACTGTGATAGTGAGCGATGGCGAGCATTCACAACAGCAGCTCACTCAAGGGCTTGATAGCAAACTCACACGGGTGTTTGAACAAGGTTTACAACGCAATGGGGCTCAGGTCAGCGCCATGGGAGCCACCCATATCCGTATTGCTATTCATGATTTACACGCTCATGTTGAACAAAACACCGTCGATCATAACAGTACTGCGAAGATTGCCCTACAAGTGTTCGTGCAGCGTAATGGTAGTCAATTCAATAAAATGTATAATGGCCAAAGCCAGTTCAGCGGCCCATTTGGTTATGATCAAGCCAAAGTAGAAGCGCAGCTTAATAAGCAGATTGAGCAACTGGTAATTCGTATAATGAACGACCCTGAACTGAACAATTACATGCAAAAGGGAGCACCATGAACACTCGTTTTCTTGGCACACTTACCGCCGTATTCCTTACTTTCTTTATCAGCCTGCCCACACTCGCGGCTGTACAAGGTCAATTTGTGCAAAAGGACAACCTCTTCCCACGAGTAGAATTCGCCACCAGTGAAGGAAAGATTGTTGTTGAGCTGGACCGCTCACGAGCACCAATTACGGTTAATAATTTCCTGACATACGTACAAGACGGCAGTTATAAAGGATCGGTGTTTCATCGGGTTGAACGCGATGAAGAAAACGACCGCGACTTTGTCATCCAAGGGGGTGGCTACGACAAGAATTATGACGGTCTGCATGAGAATGACCCTATTTTTAATGAAAGCGGCAGCGGCCTGGAAAACGATATGTATACCATTGCCATGGCTTACCAAGACCGCAAGCCGCATTCTGCAACGCGTCAGTTTTTCTTCAACATGGATAATAATGACCACCTAAATCCAGGCAGTGATTGGGGTTTTGCGGTGTTTGGCTCCGTCGTAGAGGGGTTTGAAACTTTAGATAAAATCATGCGTGTCGAGACCGACTACCAAGAGAAAATAGGCTATTCCTACGTTCCTAAACAACCGGTTATCATTTTCAATATTAAAGTACTCGAAGCGCAACCTTATTAGTTTTCAGCTGTGGGCGGTTGTCACCGCCCGTATCCTCCCAAAATCTCAAGTAAGCCGTCATCATGAGCCATAACCCCGTATCACTTCAGACTTTTTTCAATTACTTTCGTGATCGCCGCTTACTCACTATTTTTATTTTTGGCATCAGCAGCGGCTTTCCTTGGGTGTTGATCGGCTCGGTGATGAGTGCGTGGCTTAAAGATGAGGGCTTAAGCCGCAGTATGATTGGCTTATTTGGCATGGTGTTTGGTGCCTACTCTATTAACTTCCTGTGGTCACCTTTGGTTGATCGGGTCAAAATTCCTTATGTGACTGCCTGGCTTGGGCAACGCCGAAGCTGGTTGCTTTGCTGTCAGTGCGTGATATTGCTGGGCACGCTGGCTATGGCTTTTGTTGATATAGGCGCACAGCTGTATCTAGTGGCGCTGCTTGCCCTGGTAATTGCCACTGCTTCTGCCACTCAAGATATTGCAATTGATGCTTATCGTATTGATATTTTGGATGAAAATGAAAGTGAAAAGATGTCGGCAGCGGCGGCAATGGCAACCTGTGGTTGGTGGACAGGTTATGCTCTACTCGGTGCCATGCCTTTTTTCGCCGCTGATATCCCCGGCATTGATTGGCCAGATGTCTACCTCGCATTGGCGCTGATAGTTGCCGCTCTCATTACCTATGTGTTTGTTGCTAACGAACCACTGTCAAACCGTGAGCATATTCATGAACAGTTGGAACATCAGTATCAGCAAAAGTTACAACAACATTCTAACGCTCTTCCGTTAGTATTGAAAAAAACCTTGGCTTGGTTAGGAGTCACCATCATCGAGCCGCTACGCAGCTTTTTTGCTAAAAATGGCGTGAAAACCGCTATTGCTCTGCTAGCGTTTATTTTCTTATTCAAAATTGGTGAGGCATTTTTAGCGCGAATGTCCATCGTTTTCTACAAAGAAGTGGGCTTTAGCAATTCCGATATTGCCACCTTTTCGAAACTCGGTACGGCGGTACTAACGATTATTTTCGCGTTCCTAGGGAGTTTATTCAATGCCCGCTTTGGTATTGTAAAAGGGCTATTTATCAGTGGCGTGGCAATGGCCGCATCGAATTTAATGTTTTCTTGGATAGCCGTTGCTGGCCCTAAGCTGCATTTATATGCGTTAGCCATCATTTTAGACGGTTTTACTCAAGCTTGGTCACTGGTTGCTATGGTTGCGTTTATTTCCATGCTGTGCGATCGCGCTTTCAGCGCTACGCACTACGCGCTGCTGGCTTCATTGGGCAACCTGGGGCGCACTTTGCTCTCTGGATACAGTGGTGTGGTGGTTGATGATTGGCTTCACGGCGACTGGTCCACGTTCTTTATACTGACTGCACTTATGGTGCTGCCATCACTACTATTTTTATATCTAATCAGAAAACGGTTATACCAGCTTGAACAACAGTATCATGCACGTTCAGCGAAGGTTAAAGAATAATTGGTAGGGTATAGGAAGAAGAACCTAGAGCCCTTCCTGGGCTCTGGTTTATCGGTATTACGCTTGTTCTTGAAGTAGTGATAGACCTTCATAAGGGTCAACTTCAAGGGCGTCGCAATAACGCATGAACTCAATAACATCTAAACGACGTTCTTGGTTTTCTATTTTACCGATAAAAGAGTGCGGCGTGCCCAAAACTTGAGCCAAGCTGCGCATAGTGTGGCCTTTTTCATGGCGTTTGTCTTTCAGCCACTTTGTCAGTCTTCCGTTTTCTTCGGAAGAAACGGTTTTACCCATCATAATTACATCTCCTACTAGATGAATTGCTATACATATCACGGTTGATAAATAGGATTGAATGAAATTTGCCCGTCTCATTCACGCGGTATTAAACCACATGTCCTATTTTAGGTATAGTTTATATACAAAAATTTACCTAATTCCGGCGCGAGAATTTTCACTGCAATTTTCGCAATGAATCACGCACTAGAGTTTAACAAGATATTAATTAATTTCACTCATAAAATCGATAGTTTATTTTTACCTTTTGCGTTAGGTACTTATAAGCTAATATGAAGGAAAATATGGAATTTAGGGGAAAAAATGCTCAGATTGCTCTTTATCTTGCCAATTCTTTTGTGTTTATTGTGGTGGCTTTTTCTCCATTACAACCGAATACCGCTAAAACAAGGTCGTAAAGGGTTTGTGTATATTGTTGCTTTCTCCACCTTAGTTTTAGGTTTCTTCACCTTGATGCTATTTGTTACCAATACTCCACTAGAATAACGTTCAACCACAAAAAATGCCGCGAATGCGGCATTTTTTTCAATTTCTGATTCAACCTAATACTTACACGCTAAAACTAGCACCACAGCCACAGGTTGTAGTGGCATTCGGGTTATTCACAAAAAAGCGTGACCCCTCAAGCCCTTCGGTATAATCGACTTCACCGTCAACTAGGTACTGAATACTCATTGGGTCGACCACTAAGGTGACACCATTTTTTTCTATCTGCATGTCGCCTGGATTGGCTTGCTCCGCAAACGTGAAGCCATACTGAAAGCCTGAACAGCCGCCACCAGTGACATAAACGCGCAGCATCAATGAAGGATTCTCTTCCTCTTCAATAAGCTGCTTTACACGCGCAGCAGCGGCATCACTGAATTTAATTGGTAATTGCTCGGACATACTATTTCTCTCACTGCTCATTTACTGCGAATTATCTAATACCCGACTAAGTTAATCAAGTATTGCCGCGCGAAAGCATCATAACATGACTTAAGTGCGACACCAGTGCAGCCTGCAATTATTGCTCTGACAAAGTGTGACGTTAAACAAGGATTTATATATAAACCTTTGGTAGACTTAAGCGCACTCCATAGTCATTAAGAACAAAGGAATAGGTATGCAACTAGAGGCGCTAAGACGACGCCTTGCTCGCCCTAAAACCTCAATCCAGCTTTGCCTTCTCGGTATTGCCGCAGGTTTGATTGCAGCGGGATTAATTATTCTATTTCGTTTGACTATTGTGTTAGTACAAAACATCTTTCTAGAGAATTTTGATGACTTTACCACTTTATCGGCATTAGAACGGTTTTTACTGCCTGTTGGCGCAGCCTGTATTATCGCACTGTTTGCCTACCTTACTGGCTTTAAGCACTACCGCCTTGGTATTCCCTTTGTTATTCACCGTATGAAAATGCACTACGGACAAATGCCTTTTTATAACACAGTTAACCAGTTCTTTGGCGGTGCTCTAGCATTGATTAGTGGTTTTTCGGTAGGTCGTGAAGGCCCCTCCGTTCATATGGGCGCAACAGGCGCAAGCATGCTTGCTAACCAGCTCCACCTGCCCTATAACGCCATGCGGACACTCAGCGGTTGTGGCGTAGCCGCAGGGATTGCAGCCTCCTTTAACACCCCTTTGGCAGCGGTAATTTTCGTTATGGAAGTGGTGCTACGTGAATACAAAGTGCATATCTTTGTTCCTATTATGCTCGCTGCGGTTACCGGGGCTTTAGCCACTCAGTTTGTTTTTGGTGATGACATAGAGTTAGCGCTCATCAGCGTTACTCCACTGAGCTTTTGGCATTATCCCTACTTAGTCATTTGCGGCATGACCTTAGGCGCCATCGCCTATGCCTTTAACAAAAACCTGATGCTCATTATTCGCACCTTTAAACCCTTATCAATGCTGCCACGATTGATTATTGCTGGCATTATTGCCGGTGGCATCGGTTACCTGGTGCCGCAAGCAATGGGCTCGGGAATGAGCGCCATTACTATCGCTACTCATTCACCGGATAATGTACAACTGCTGCTGACCATATTAATCGCTAAACTACTGGCGACATTGTTTGCCATCGGCTTAGGTATACCAGGCGGCCTGATTGGCCCGGTTATTGGTTTGGGAGTTATTATGGGCACCTTAATGTCATTTTTCGCCCACCTTGTTGCCCCGGGCACCGACGTTGCTGGCACTTATGGCGTATTAGGCATGGCCGGATTACTTGCCGCGACTCTGCATGCGCCACTGGCGTCGCTGACAGCGGTGATGGAGCTCACTTCCAGTCCGCAAATTATTGTTCCAGCAATGTTAGTGATTGTGACCGCTTACGTCACCGCCTTACAAGTGTTTGGCAACCGCTCTATTTTCCTACAGCAACTCGACTTTCAGGGGCTGACCTACCAAGTATCTCCAGCCACGGAGGCACTACAAAAAGTCGGTATCATGGCAGAGATGAATGAGGACTTTAAGCTGCTATACGCCGAGGACAAAGAGCAAATCAAAGAGTCTTTGGATAATCTCGACGGACAAACGCCGCTGATTGTTTATGATGAAGAAAATGGTTACCGGCTCGCGGAATATGATCTTAATTTAATGTCTGAGGAAAATATCAATATCCGCTACGTTACGCTCGAAGGGGTGAGCTCACAGGCCACCCTATCGGATGCCTTCGATGTGCTCAAAGACAAGCGCAGCGGCGCCGTGTATGTGTATGATATGCACGATCACAAAGAAATTCTGGGAATTATGCGCTGGGATCAAATCCGCCACATTCTCACTATTCGTAATGCCTTACTCTAACTGGGAAGTACAATGTCACTGATTTTGGTATATAAAGCTCTACACCTATTTTTCATGGTTGCCTGGTTCGCTGGTATTTTTTATTTACCACGCTTGTTTGTTTATCACGCGCTCAACGAAGAGAAATCATGCAGCTCTATGCTAAAAGTTATGGAGCGCCGGTTACTCCTGTTCGTTACCCCGTTTGCGATTTTAACTGCGGTGTTTGGGGTACTGATGATCGTCGAGTATGGCCGCGAGTGGTTTCGCGCTAGCATGTGGCTGCACTACAAACTCACTTTAGTGCTTATTTTGTACGCCTATCATGGCTACTGTTTCAAGCTATTAAGTGATTTTAAACACGACAAAAACACCCGTAGTGACCGTTTTTATCGAATTTTCAATGAACTTCCCGTGTTAGTACTGCTGGCAATTATCTTTTTGGCAGTATTAAAGCCGGCACTCTAAAAATTAGAAAAAATCTGCTATAGTGCGCCTCCAAACGCGGTGGCGTACTTGCGGCTTACACTCGATGGCGGTGTTAGCCCCAACGTACCCTCATACTGTCTCACTTTATTGTTTGGGAAGACCTCCATGCTACGCTTCTTAGGTGAAAACATTCTGTCTGTAAATCAACTTGATAGAGAAAGTATCGAGCATATATTTGCAGTGGCTAAACGGATGGAACCTTATGCCAAAAAACAAAAACGCACAAAAGTGCTCGAAGGGGCGATTCTTGCGAATCTATTTTTTGAGCCTAGCACCCGTACACGGGTCAGCTTTGGCACCGCCTTTAACTTGCTAGGCGGATTAGTGCGCGAGACAACAGGCATGCAAAGCTCCGCTTTAGCCAAAGGGGAATCCCTCTACGATACCGCACGCGTCATTTCTGCTTATGCCGATGCTGTCGCTATGCGCCACCCCGATGCCGGCTCCGTGGCCGAGTTTGCCACCGGCTGTAGTGTCCCTGTACTTAATGGCGGTGATGGCCCCAACGAGCATCCCACTCAAGCACTACTCGACTTGTTAACCATCGACCGCGAGTTAAACCGCTTTGGCCAAAAAATTGATGGCATGCATATCGCTCTAGTCGGCGACCTAAAATATGGTCGTACCGTGCATTCGTTATCCAAGTTGCTATGTCATTATAAAGACGTGCGCTTTACCATGGTTGCCCCGGATGGCTTGCAAATGCCACAAACCATTCTAGACAGCGTCAGCGATGCCGGCCACCACATTGTCCTCGCCGATAAAATGGAAGGTAATCTGGCCGCTGATATCGTCTACCAAACTCGCATTCAAGAAGAGCGCTTTCCAAGCCAAGAAGAAGCCAATAAATACCGTGGTGGTTTTCGTATTTCCCAGTCCATCTACAACGCCCATTGCAAGCCCAGTTCAGTGCTGATGCACCCGTTGCCACGTGATAGTCGCAGCGATGCCAATGAATTAGATAATGATTTAAATGCCAATGATAATTTAGCGATTTTCCGCCAAGTTCAAAATGGTGTGTTAATTCGTATGGCGTTATTTGCATTAACCCTTGGGGTCGAGAACCAAGTAGAAAAGTATGAAACCACAGTACCGTGGTTCAGCCGTAAACGTGAAGACTAAAACCGACGTGTATGCATATCGCTAAGGGGCCCTGCCCCGCCTGGATACGCAGTTAAACTTACACAGGCTCAGATTCGTAAATATGCCAAGTGAGCTGCTACACACTTAAAAGGTCAACTGACCCGAATTTATAGGAAGCATTATGAGCAAAAGCCAAGACTTATATTCCCGCGCCCAAGCCTCTATTCCCGGTGGCGTTAATTCTCCCGTACGTGCTTTCAATGGTGTAGGTGGTACGCCATTGTTTATCACTCATGCCGAAGGTGCATACACCTATGATGCCGATGGCAAAAAATACATCGACTACGTGGGCTCTTGGGGACCGATGATTTTAGGCCACAACCACCCTGAAATTAAACAAGCAGTACATCAAGCGGTAGAGCGCGGCTTGAGCTATGGCGCACCTACCGAAGCCGAAATTGATATGGCTGAGAAGGTAAAAGAATTAGTGCCTTCCATTGATTCGGTGCGCATGGTTAACTCTGGTACAGAAGCCACCATGAGCGCGATTCGTTTGGCGCGTGGTTACACCGGTCGCGATAAAATTCTAAAGTTTGAAGGCTGCTATCACGGCCACGCCGACTCTCTGCTGGTTAAAGCAGGCTCTGGGGCATTAACCATGGGTGTGCCAAACTCGCCAGGGATCCCAGAAGATTTTGCCAAACACACCCTCACTGTGTCGTTCAATAACCTTGACGAAGTGAAGGCTATTTTTGCCGAGTATCCACAAGACATCGCCTGTATTATTATCGAGCCGGTGGCTGGCAATATGAATTGCATTCCACCACAACCTGGCTTTTTAGAGGGCCTGCGTGAAATTTGCGATGAACACGGCAGTGTGCTGATCTTCGATGAAGTAATGACCGGCTTTCGCGTTGCACTAGGCGGTGCTCAAGCTTATTACAACATTACCCCTGACCTGACCTGTTTAGGTAAAGTGATCGGCGGCGGCATGCCGGTGGGCGCTTTTGGCGGTAAACAAGCAATCATGGACTATATCGCGCCAGTTGGGCCTGTTTATCAAGCCGGTACTCTCTCTGGGAACCCCATCGCCATGGCAGCTGGCTTAAAAGCCTTGCAGCTGCTCAGCGAGCCAGGTTTACATGAGCAGCTGGAAGCGAAGAGTAAAGCGCTGTGTAGCGGTTTCCAAGCGGCCGCTGACAAAGCAGGGATCGCCCTAACAACTAACTATGCAGGCGGTATGTTTGGCTTTTTCTTTACCGACGCCGAGCAGGTAAGCAGCTACCAGCAAGCTACCGAATGTGACCTTGAACGTTTTAAGCGCTTTTTCCACCTAATGCTAGAAGAGGGGGTGTACCTCGCTCCATCAGCGTTTGAGGCTGGGTTTGTATGCGCCGCTCATGGCGATGAGCAAATAGCAGCAACGATTGCCGCCGCTGAGCGTGCATTTGCAAAGCTATAAGGCGGTGAAGCCATAAACCCATGGCTCATTAGCTGACAAAAAGCCGCCCTTGAGGCGGCTTTTTAATGCATATCTATTAACGGCCGTTACTGGCGACACGGAGGGCGTGGATTAAACTCGCGCTCGCGCACCGGGAGCTGGATAACCTTGCCACAACCAGGAGGCGCTTGCTCACCGGTGGCCTCGTTAACGAAAGCCCAACGAATACCTTCAGGACGAGTATCAGCGATAGATTGAGGGTTGAGCTGACGCAGATAACGAATATAGAGTTCCAATGCCCCCACCGAACCGGTTAATCCGGTACTTTGGTTGTCATCTCGGCCCACCCAAGCAACAGTGACGGTACTTTGGTCAAACCCAGCGTACCAGCTATCACGTAAGTTGTTACTGGTGCCTGTTTTGCCAGCCAATTGAATCGTTGGGAAGTGTTTATTTAAACGCTTACCCGTGCCATCTTTAGTCACCCGTTTCATACCATATTTGGTCATGTACATCGCATCTTTAGCAAAACGTTGCTGCGGGGCAAACTGATGGCGATACAGCACCCGGCCACTGTTATCAGTCAATGCCGAAATACTACTTAGCTGGCCATAAGCGCCATCATTCGCCAATGTGGTGTACATTTGCGCCACTTCAAAGCTCGACAGCTCCAATGCCCCCAACAGCAGCGATGGATATTGATTGATACGCGACTGCACACCCAACCCCTGTAAAGTATTGGCAACCTTGTCGACACCCACGTCTAGCCCCAAATTGACCGCTGGAATATTAATACTTTGGCTAAAGGCACGGTATAAAGGCAACATCCCTCGGTGTTGATGATCGAAGTTGTCAGGTTGCCAAACCTCACCCTGCTCGTCAGTCACCTCCAGTGGTCTGTCATCCAACAAAGTCCCTAAGTTATATTGTGGTAACTGCAAGGCTGTTAAATACACCGCAGGTTTCACCAAAGAGCCGATATTCCGCTTAGTATCCAGTACCCGGTTAAAACCGGAATAACGGACATCGCGTCCAGCAACCAAGGCAGATACGCCCCCTACTTCACGATTAACTGACAGCATCGCCGCTTCCAGCTGCTGTGTTTTCGGACGTCGTTCTAAATAGGGGAGCGACTTTTCAATTGACGCTTCCATCGCTTCTTGCTTTTGTAAATCAAGGTACGTAAATACCCGCACTCCAGCATCCAATGTGGCTTTATTGGGAAGTAACTCTTTGAGCTCACGATTAACCAGCTCTAAATAGCCTGGGTAGGTTTTATTGATATCACGGCGCATCGCCACGATATCCAGAGGCCGTTTTAGGGCCCGACGATATTCGTTGGTTGTTAGCAAACCATTTTCGGCCATTAACCGCAGTACTAAGTCGCGTCGCTCCATGGCGCGCTCTTCATAACGTCGCGGATTATAGTACGACGGCCCCTTCACCAAAGCGACCAGTAGCGCAATTTGGTCAAACTCCAGCTCATCAACGGGCTTGGAAAAGTAAAACTCCGATGCCAGCCCCATACCATGCACGCCTTTAGTGTATGACTGACCTAGGTAAACCTCATTAAGGTAGGCCTCTAGTATGGCATCTTTGGAATAGCGATAATCCAAGATCAGCGCGATTAACGCCTCGTTGATCTTGCGGACTAAAGTGCGCTCTCGCGATAAATAAAAGTTCTTCGCAAGCTGCTGTGTTAACGTACTGCCGCCTTGTACCGTGCGCCCAGCTCGAATATTGGCATACAAAGCGCGCATAATTGACCAAAGCGAGACACCGTGATGCTGATAAAAGTCCTGATCCTCCACCACCAGCAAGGTCTCTTTTAATAATGGTGGGAACTTATCTAGGGGCAAAAATTCACGGTCTTGGGTTTTGTCATTGCCGATACGAGCAATTTGCACCGGCTCCAGTCGCGCACGCTCTAAGCGTTGGCCAATATTATTTTGTACGCTGGCTAAGCGGTCACCTTTGAAACGCAGCTCAATAATATGTGCTTGCTCTGCGCCATCGGCAAACTCAAAAGCACGACGATAAATGCGTAATCGAGTTCGACTTTGTTCATATTGCCCAGTATGAGCAAGCTTAGTCACTTGCGTGTAGTTTAGGCGTTGCAGCTCCCACTCTACTTCCTCAAGAGATAGGTATTGCCCAGGATAAAAGTTCATTGCCCGCGCGTACACCTGCGCAGGTAACTGCCACTTATTGCCCTCAAACTGCCTGGTTACCTTGGCATCGAGATAAATCATGTACAAAGCCACACTAATAAATGTGACTAAAGCCAGCTTCCAGGCAATGGAAAATAACCGCTTCATAACCCGCTTAAAGGTTGATGATGGCTGCTTAGAGGCTGCTTTTTTGGAATTGGACTTCTTTTTGCTGGGGGATTTTTTCGACGCCATGTATGTGCAAATGCTAGCTAGGGTGAAATTGTTGAGAAGCTTAGCATACTCGTGATTGAAATTAACCGCCCACGAGCATGCCAAGCAGGGTGCGAGTGAACTCTAGCGTGGTAAAACTTAACTGTGACTGACTTATGCAGCAGCAAATAAGCATAAAAAACGCCAGCTAGGGGCTGGCGTTCTATGGGAATGGGTGAGCTTAACTGGAACGTACAGACACGAACTCCGGATAAGCATCAATACCGCAATCGTGCTGGTCCATACCGTTGAGCTCTTCTTCCTCGCCGACACGGATGCCGATGGTTTTCTTCAAAATCGCCCAAACAATAAACGACGCTACGAACATGAAGCCAAAGATACACAATAAACCAATTAACTGCGTAGCATAGCTGGCGTCAGCATTAGACAAGGGAACTAACATTAAGCCAATAGCACCGCACACCCCATGCACCGAGATAGCACCCACCGGGTCATCAATACGCGCCTTATCCAAAGCGACAATGCTAAAGACAACGGCAATGCCCCCTATCGCGCCAAGCAAAATAGCCAACAAGGGTGAAGGGGACGCCGGCTCGGCGGTGATCACCACTAGCCCAGCAAGAGCACCATTTAACACCATCGTTAAATCGGCTTTACCCCAATAAGTTTTGCACACAAGTAAGGAAGCCACGGCACCGGCTGCTGCGGCTGCGTTGGTGTTGAGCATGATTTTACCCACTGCGGTGGCATTCTCAGCATCGCTAATAAATAACTGGGAACCGCCATTGAAACCAAACCAGCCCATCCACAAAATAAAGGTGCCCAGTGTTGCCAGTGGCAAGTTAGAACCAGGAATGGGGTAAATTTCACCGTTTTTACCGTACTTGCCTCGGCGCGCACCGAGCAGTAACACACCGGCCAACGCTGCTGATGCACCCGCGCCGTGCACAATGCCTGAGCCGGCAAAATCAATAAAGCCCATTTCCGATAAAAAGCCTCCACCCCATGTCCAGTAGCCTTCAAGTGGGTATAGCACGCCAGTGAGAGCAACACAGAAGATTAAGAACGCCCACAGCTTCATACGCTCTGCAACTGCGCCAGAGACAATCGACATGGCGGTGGCAACAAAGACAACTTGGAAGAAAAAGTCAGACTCTAGCGCATGATCGGCATCACTGGCTTGGGTGCCTATCAAGGCTCCAAAGCTAGGTATAAAGCCGCCCTCAGCGTTATCCACGTACATGATGTTATACCCAATCAGCAAGTACATGGTGCAAGCGATAGCATACAAAGCGATGTTTTTCGTTAAAATCTCGGTGGTGTTTTTAGAGCGCACGAGCCCTGCTTCGAGCATAGCAAAGCCTGCTGCCATCCACATCACCAGCACCCCGGAGATTAAAAAGTAAAAGGTATTGAGTGAAAACTGTAATTCTACGACCGTATTTTCCATGATGGCTCCCCTTAAATCGCTTCTTCGTCGAGCTCACCCGTACGGATGCGCACAATTTGGTCAAGGTCATAAACGAAAATCTTACCGTCGCCAATTTTGCCAGTGGAGGCCACCTGGGTGATGAGTTCAACCACTCTGTCGACGTTGTCGCTTAAGGTTGCGATTTCGATTTTAATTTTGGGAATAAAGTCCACCTGGTATTCGGCTCCGCGATAGAGTTCGGTGTGTCCGCGTTGCCGGCCAAAGCCTTTAACATCAACCACAGTCATCCCCTCTATACCCAGCTCCGCCAAGGCTTCGCGTACTTCATCAAGTTTGAACGGCTTGATGATGGCGCTGATCATTTTCATACGGCCCCCTTAGGCAATATTCATTATTATTGTCTAAGGACCAATCCAACCTTTATGCCAGTTTAAATTCCCTTTATTTAACAGCGCATTAACTTATCAGAGCATAAAAAAACGCACCATTGTGGTGCGTTTATCAGTCGCTCTGGCCAAAGTTGTGCGTTAACTCATCACAGCGATGATGTTATTCACACACCAGCTGACATTTACCTTGCGCCTTGGCGCGATAAAGGGCTTTATCAGCAGCACTTAAGCAGGCATCAAAGTCATGATGATTCATCGCTGCTAAGCCAATACTGACACTCAGTGTATGCGTGCTATCGGCTAGTTCAATTGGCTCATCGCGCAGCGAATCATTTACATTTTCCAGCTGCTGCTGCAATTGTGCACTGTCGTGACAATGTGCCAACACGGCGAACTCTTCGCCACCAAAACGCGCAACAATGTGCTCATCAAGGTGCTGCTGTAGTCGCTGGGCAAGCTGTCGAAGCGCGCTGTCTCCGGCTTGATGACCATACTGGTCGTTGATCTGTTTGAAGTTATCGGCGTCGATAAGCGCCACCGTGACAGCGTGTTTATCTTTTGCAAATAAGCGCCGACCATGCTCTTGTAAATAGCGACGATTAAACATGCCGGTGAGGTAATCACGCTCTGCCGTGGCTTTAATTTGTTCGATTAAATGCAGCTGCTCTACCGTTTGCAGCACGCGACAATGAAATTCTTCATTCATGAACGGCTTGGTCAAAAAGTCATTGGCGCCGTATTTGATAAACTTAGCCGATAAACCATTGTTGCCCGCCCCAGAAATACCAATAATGGCCAAGTCATCACGGCCTCGGTGGTTACGTACCGCTCGTACTAATTCGAAGCCGTCCATTTTCGGCATAGCATAATCACATAGCAGCAGCTTGATACTGGTGTCCTCACGCAATATCGCCAGCGCTTGTTCACCGTCTTCAGCCTCAATAACATGATAAAGCTGGCGTTGTAGTAACTGCTTAAGTACTTGTCGACTCAATTGCGAATCATCAGCCACCAGCACTGGTAGACCTTTATTACGCAGTAGCTGCGTTAATAGACGCACGGCATAAAGGTAGGAGTCACGGTTATCTTTAATAACATAATCAACCACGCCGAGTTCCAGCATCTGTTGGCGCTGAGACTCATCCATACTCGAGGTTAGAATGACTGAAGCGACATTATGTTCAATCGTAAGGCGTGCAGCATCGCCACTGGCACAGTCTGGCAAGGTCATGTCAACCAATGCCAAATCATATGTGTGCTGCTCAAGTAGCTCTTGGGCTTGCTCATAATTCCAAGCAAAATCAACGTGCTTAATAAATTCACGGGCAAATTTTTGCGTTAGCAAATGGCGCAATACTTGCTGCACAACTTTACTATCTTCAACAATCAATACTCGGGCCATCGCCAACTCCAAGGTGAATATCTTTCATTAAGCGGACCAAATTTAACCACACTTTGGCATTAAAGGACATCTTTGACTTTATAAACTTGTGTCGCTAGGGTGAGTTCCACCAATAGATGACCTGCGTTTTTATTATGTCTACTATCATGCTATCCGGCGCAACCGGGTTACTCGGCCGTGCGCTTTATCAGCGTCTTGCGCCACATCACCAAGTGATTGGGTTAGGTTTTTCCCGTGCTCAGCCACCACTTGTTAAAGTCGACTTGACCGATGCCGAGGCATTGTCCGCGCTTTTTTCAAAGCATCGCCCCGAGCTGTTTATTCATGCAGCCGCTGAGCGCAACCCAGACCAATTTGATACCGACCCGCAACGCAGCATACAACTGAACTGCGAGGTTACCGAACATATCGCCCAGTTATGCACCGAGTACCAATGCCGACTCATCTTTATTAGTACTGATTACGTATTTGATGGTCAGCACCCGCCCTATGAAGAAGGCGCTGCCGTCAACCCACTGAACCTCTATGGTGAATCCAAAGCGCGCAGTGAAACACTATTACAAGCAAACTCCCCCGATGCAGCCATCGTTCGTATCCCGGTACTTTACGGTGAAGTTTCTCACTTAAAAGAATCGGCTGTGACCACCATTGCGGCACAACTAAAAGCCGGACAACGGCAGTTTGATGATGAGGCGCAGCGCTTGCCAACGGATGTTAACGATATTGCTGATGTGCTCAGTAATGCGCTGCATATGATGAACAACGATCTAAGCGGTATATTCCATATCAGTGCCAGCGAAAAGCTCACTAAGCTGGCAATAGCCCGAGCCATGGCACCGCTATTACATATTGACCCCAACAGTCTCAGTGCTGCCAGTGTGGATAGCAGCGCTGCACCACGGCCCAAGGATTGTCAATTGCGTGATACTCGACTGGCGCCGATGGGGCTGGCCATTGATAGTGATTTTCGTGCTCGTATCGCCACAGTGATTGCTCCCCACTTGTCGCATTAACTTGTACTTGTCACTTTGAACTCCTTTAATGGAGAAAACTACAGGAACTAAGGGTGAATCATGTTCGCAACACAATTAAAGGCATTGAGCCTAACTCTTGCAGTGGCACTTTCGCCACTGGCTGTTGCCGAGGTCGATCAGCACGACGCCTCGCAGCACAGCCGCCAAATTGATATCGATAGTAAAGTTATTACCGAGCACAAAGCGCGCATCAATGGCGATCGCTTATCGTACACCGCCGAGACGGGCACACAGCCGGTGTGGGACGACCAAGGCCATGCTGTGGCCACACTGCACTACACATACTATAAGCGTGATGGTGTTGATGATGACACCCAGCGTCCGCTGCTTATTTCATTCAATGGTGGGCCTGGCTCGGCGTCGGTTTGGATGCACCTAGCTTATACCGGTCCCAAGGTATTAAAAATTGATGACGAGGGTTACCCAGTCCAACCCTACGGTGTTAAAGAAAACCCCTACTCGGTGCTAGATGTAGCGGATATTGTCTATGTGAACCCAGTCAATACCGGGTACTCTCGTGTATTGCCGGACGCTGATGGCAAAATGCCTAGCCGCGACAAGCAAAAGGACATGTTCTTTGGCGTTAACGCCGATATTCAATATTTAGCTGAGTGGCTCAATACCTTTGTACACCGTCATAATCGCTGGCGCTCGCCCAAATTCCTAATTGGTGAAAGCTATGGCACCACCCGGGTGTCCGGTTTGGCGTTAGAGTTACAAAACAGTCAATGGATGTACCTCAACGGTGTGGTGCTGGTATCGCCCACTGAGATCGGTATCAAACGCGAAGGCCCGGTGGAAGCCGCTAATCGCCTGCCCTACTTCGCTGCCACAGCGTGGTATCATAAGGCGCTAGATGAGCAGTACCAAAACATGGACCTCGAGCCGTTTTTAAGCGAAGTAGAAACTTTCACTGTCAATGAGCTGATCCCAGCGCTGGCCAAAGGGGGCTTTATCTCTGACGATGAAAAACGTCGCATCGTTGCACAAATGGCCCGCTATGCAGGCGTCTCTGAAACCTATATTGAGCGCAACAACCTCGATGTGCCCACCATGTCTTTTTGGAAAGAGCTATTGCGTGAGCGCGGGCAAACAGTAGGACGTTTGGACTCTCGTTATTTAGGTATTGATAAGCGTGATACTGGCGAGCGTCCAGATTACTGGGCGGAACTGACTTCTTGGTTGCACTCGTTCACACCGGCTATCAACTACTACCTTAGTGAAGAGCTAAATTACAAAACCGATGTGAAATACAACATGTTTGGCTCGGTGCACCCTTGGGATCGTAGCAATAACAACACTGGTGAAAACCTACGCTTGGCGATGGCACAAAACCCCTACCTCAATGTGCTAATCCAATCAGGCTACTACGATGGTGCGACCAACTATTTTGATGCCAAGTACACGATGTGGCAGCTAGACCCAAGCGGTAAAATGAAAGAGCGCTTGAGCTTTAAAGGTTACCGCAGTGGCCATATGATGTATTTACGTCGAGCTGATCTAGAAAGCTCAAACAACGATTTGCGCGAGTTTATTTTGAACGCTCTGCCAGAACAAGGAGCAGCGGCTAAATATTAAGCCGAGTACTCACTGTATCGATTAAAGCCCACCCAATGGTGGGCTTTTTCTTTTTAAAAAAAAGGATTTATACTCACAACTACACAATCGTTGTAGCTGTATCAGCACAGCAGGATATCTATGAGTGAACAATATAGGTTAGTATTCGCCAGCCTCGATGAGGGCCTTGAGCAAACCGAAGTCGCACATGCGTTGCAGCAGAAACTCAAACTGTCACCCAAGCAGGCGCAAGCGTTTTTTACTGGGCGTAGTATCTTTGCTCCCAGTGATAAAGCCAAAGCATTAAAACAAGCTAAGGTGTTAGCTTCGCTAGGCATTCGTACACGATTGCAAAGCATGCAAAGTACGGCCAATGAGACCGCGAATACGGCATCGGCCGCGGCTAGAGACGAGCAAATTTTGGCGGCGCTTGATTATATTACCAGTAGCCTTATTCGCCTTGAGGAACGCCTTGATGATATGGATAACCGCCTCAATGATCAGCTGCAGCAAAATTCTAGCAATGAAGTGAATGATGATTTTGCCGTTGATCTCAGCCTCGACGAGGAGCTCGAGCTGGCGCCTCAGCCAAGTCGCAAACGTTGGCCTTTATTTACCTTAATCGCGCTGATTGTGCTTCTGCTTGGTGTGCTCGCGTTGGCTTTCATCTACCCCGAATTACTAACTTTTTAAGCTATGAGTGCGAATCAGTTTAATCAGCAACGTATTGACATCCGCAAGAAGATGCGGGAAATGAGAAAAAGCTTATCCACTTCTGAACAAAAACGTGCCGCCGATGACCTCATTATTAATTTTTTTCAAGTAGCAAAAGTGACTCAAGGGACCCAAGTAGGCGGGTACTTGGCGAACGATGGAGAACCCAGCCTATCTCCCATATTTGAAGACTTATGGGCTAAACAAGCAGTGCCAAATCTGCCCATTATTCACCCCTTTTCAAAGACTCATTTGCTCTTCCAGAGGTATGAAGAAAATTCACCCATGAGCACAAACCGCTATGGTATCTTGGAACCCAAGTTGAATTGCAGTCATGTGTGTCCGGTTGCGCAGTTAGATTATATTCTCACGCCACTGGTTGCATTTGATAGTCAAGGCAATCGGTTGGGTATGGGTGGCGGATATTATGACCGCACATTAGCACAAATCCCCGCCGATCGAAGTCAGCGCCCTCTGCTCATAGGCATTGCCCATCAATGCCAAAAAGTGGCGCAACTACCGATCGCGAGTTGGGATGTGCCACTTGATTATATTGTGACACCGAAGACAATTTATCGCCCCGGTGCACAGTGATACACTAACCGAAACCCTTTGCAATTAACTCTTTAATGAGCACACCATGACTCAAGATGAAATGAAAAAAGCGGCTGCTTGGGCAGCGCTAGACTATGTAAAAAGCGACACGATTGTTGGTGTTGGCACCGGTTCTACTGTGAATCACTTTATTGATGCACTGGCGTCGATAAAAGACACGATTCGTGGCGCCGTTTCCAGCTCTGAAGCCTCAACACAACGGTTAAAAGCGTTGGGAATAGAGGTATTTGAGCTCAATGATGTCAGTAGCCTCGATATTTATGTTGATGGCGCCGATGAGATCAACGCCAACAATGAAATGATCAAAGGCGGCGGTGCGGCATTGACTCGTGAGAAGATTGTCGCGGCGGTGGCCAAGCGCTTTGTGTGTATCGTTGATGAGAGCAAAATCGTCGATACCTTGGGTGAGTTCCCACTGCCAGTGGAAGTGATCCCGATGGCGCGCAGCTATGTCGCCCGTGAAATTGTTAAACTCGGGGGCGACCCGGTTTATCGCCAAGGTGTCACCACCGATAACGGCAATGTCATTTTGGACGTGCATAATTTACATATTGTTGATGCCAAGTCGCTTGAGCAGACATTAAACCAAGTCGTCGGTGTTGTAACCAACGGCCTATTTGCCCATCGTGGTGCCGATGCTGTTGTCGTTGGTACTGCGCAGGGGCCTACTACACGTTAGAGGAATGAGGAACATGAGTAAGGTATCGTTAGCAAAAGACAAAATTAAGATTCTCTTGCTAGAGGGCGTACACCAAAGTGCGGTGGAAACGCTAAAACGCAACGGTTACAGCAATATCGATTACGTTAAAACCTCGCTACCTGAAAGTGAACTTGTAGAGCGCATTAGCGACGTGCACTTCGTTGGCTTGCGCTCACGTACGCAACTCACAGAAAAGGTCTTAGATGCGGCGCAAAAGCTGGTCGCTGTCGGTTGCTTCTGTATTGGTACTAACCAAGTTGACCTCGACGCCGCGAAGCGCCGGGGGATTGCGGTCTTCAACGCACCATTTTCCAATACTCGCTCGGTCGCCGAATTGGTGCTGGGTGAGATTTTATTGTTACTGCGCGGTATTCCTAAACGCAATGCGATGGCTCACCGAGGCCAGTGGCTGAAATCAGCAGAAGGCTCTTTTGAGGCTCGAGGCAAAACATTAGGTATCATAGGCTATGGCCACATCGGTACTCAGTTGGGCATTATGGCTGAGAACATTGGCATGCAAGTGCGTTATTACGATATCGAAGATAAGTTATCCTTAGGCAATGCCCAGCAAGTAGAAAATCTCACTAAACTACTGCAGCAGTCGGATGTAGTCAGTTTACACGTGCCGGAAACCCCACAAACAAAGAACCTCATCGGCACCGCTGAGTTGGCGGTCATGAAAAAAGGCAGCATCTTGATTAACGCCTCACGCGGCACCGTTGTCGATATTGATGCCCTTGCCGAGGCACTTGAAGAGCGCAGCCTATCCGGCGCGGCCATTGATGTGTTCCCTGTTGAACCGAAATCAAACGATGAAGAATTTGTCTCGCCACTGCGCCAATTCGACAACGTTATTTTAACCCCCCATGTTGGCGGCTCCACGCAAGAGGCGCAAGAAAGTATTGGTGTGGAAGTGGCCGGTAAGCTCGCTAAATACTCGGACAACGGCTCAACAATGACAGCCGTCAATTTCCCTGAAGTCGCCCTGCCAGAACTAGCAAATCGCAGTCGCCTGTTGCACATTCACCAAAACCGCCCTGGTGTGCTGACACAAATTAACCAAGCGTTTGCACAGCATGGTATTAATATTGCCGCGCAGTACCTTCAAACTGATGACAACATAGGTTATGTCGTTATTGATGTGGATAGCGACCACTCCGAAGTGGCATTGAAAGAGCTCAGCGCCGTGGACGGCACCATACGTGCGCGAATTTTGCACTAAATGGTTTGTATAGGTAGACTGAAAAGCACAGCTTCGGCTGTGCTTTTTTGATCAACAACAACCAATAGGGATCACCTTATGGACTCTAACAATAATAACAAAGACAAAGCGAAAGAACGTCGCGGCCATATCACCCTCATTGCCTTTTTAGTGGCCGTGGGTATTTTTGCCTTGGGCATTAAAGTAGGCGAGCTTCTAGCGTAATACCCAGACTCTTGCCAATCCAAGCGGCTGTTGGTTTAGGTATCAAAGTCGCTACTGGCATGGCGCTCTTTGAGTTGCTCGCTCGGCTCACCCCATACGCGATTAACTCGTTGGCCCCGCTTTACTGCAGGCCGAGCGTCAATTCTCTTGGCCCACGCCAACACATGCTTATACTCGTGTACACTGAGAAACTCAGCGGCATCGTATAACCGCCCTAACACCAAGGCCCCATACCAAGGCCAAATAGCAATATCCGCAATAGAGTATTGCTCACCGGCCATATACTCGTTTTGCGCCAAGTGCTTATCTAACACATCCAACTGGCGCTTAGTTTCCATGGTAAAGCGATTGATGGGATATTCCATCGGCTCTGGCGCATAAGCATAAAAGTGACCAAAACCGCCACCTAGATAAGGCGCGCTGCCCATCTGCCAAAATAGCCAATTCATACACTGCGCCTTTGCATAAGGCTCTGAAGGGATAAGCGTGGCAAATTTCTGTGCTAAATAAAGCAGTATTGCTCCCGATTCAAAAACCGGTGTGGCGGGGGTGCTTGAAGTGTCCAGTAACGCCGGGATTTTTGAGTTCGGGTTAATGGCAACAAAGTCAGAACCAAACTGGTCGCCTTCGCCAATATCGATTAAAAAAGCATCGTATTCGGCGTCTTTAATTCCCTGCTCCAGCAACTCTTCAAACATAATCGTGGCCTTTTGGCCATTAGGAGTAGCCATAGAGTACAGCTGAAAGGGATGCTGCCCGCTTGGCAAATGCTGCTCGAACGTGGCCCCTGCTGTGGGTTTATTTAGGCTTGCCCATTTGCCGCCACTTTCGCTATCGAACTGCCAAACTTTTGGTGGAGTGTAGGTCGATTTACTCATTGTCGCTCCTGATGATGTAAAAACGTTTTGAGTATAGACCCGAGGGTGGATAATATAATTACAAGAGCAAAAAAGGCACCTTCAGGTGCCTTTTTGAATTTTACCGCCCACATCCGTGCGCGCTATGGGTCATCATTATTTACCTACAGCATGCAAGCTAAAGTAGTTAGCCAACTCTTCCGGCTTACCCATTAGTGTCATCATTTGCTGATTAATCTCTGCCACCGAGGTATTTTCGGGAACCTGCATAGAGACTTCAAACTGCTCCGTGCCCTCGATAAAATTCAGTGCCGCTTCTCGCAATACCACCGGCGCCGGTGACATGCTCAATTGTTGCTGGGCATTTTGTTGGAATTGCTCATAGGTCATACCTTGCTCGCCAATTAGGCGCTCAAGAAGAGCCTTGAGCTTACCGTTGTTGGCTAATTTAAAGCTCACTTTCTTTGGCACCAACTCGGTCACAGCACTCATCATCTGGCTTTGTAGCGCCAGCTGTTGCTGTAAGTTCCCCTGCTCTTGTTGTGATTGCTGTTGCATCTCATTAAGTTGCTGCGACACTGCCATTAACGCCTGTGAATTGGTCATGGCAAAGCTAAACTCAACATCGGCCAATTTACCTGCATTGAGCTTGGTAAAAATATCCGCATCACCACTTTTTTCATCATAAGTAAACTCACTCAAGACATTGATATTCTCGCCTTTAAGCTCATCCATGCCTTGCACTGCGGCGCCTGAGAAAGTTAAGTCTTTGATTTCGACACGAGCATATTCAGAAACCTTATTCGGCTCATAGCCGGTCATTTCAACACGCTCAATCTGAGCAATTTGCTCGCCGAGGTGGTCATTGACAGAAATGTCGGCCAACGCCAACGCATTGTCCAATACATTGGCAGAAATCTCGTCGTAGCGGATATCAAGGCCTGTTTGCGTTTGAATTTGCATTAGCTGCTGATCAATGCCCTTGCGCGCTTCTTTCGACACATAATAATTGGCATAGCTGTAACCGCCAATGGCGATGGCACCCACGGCACCGACAATGAGTAGTTTTTTCATGTTGACTTCCTTGGGAGTGTCCAGCTCCCTCCTAGTTTGGACATTACTTTAAAATAACGCATCGAGTGCATCGCTTAAGCTTGCGACTGCTGTGACTTCCATGCCCTCGATTGCCTCTTTCGGTTTATTGTCAATGGGTACAATAGCACGTTTAAAGCCATGTTTCGCGGCTTCACGCAGTCGTTCTTGACCACTGGGCACTGGACGAATCTCCCCACCCAGGCCAACTTCACCAAATACCACGAGCTCACGGGCCAAGCTATAATTCTTAAAACTGGACACCAAAGCCACAATCAAAGCCAAATCAGCACTGGTTTCCGTGACCTTGACACCACCGACGACGTTAACAAACACATCCTGATCGGCCACTTGTAAACCGCCATGGCGGTGTAACACCGCCAATAACATCGCGAGGCGATTTTGTTCCAAGCCCACCGTGACGCGACGAGGGTTTGCAAGCTGCGAATAATCGACTAGCGCCTGCACTTCCACCAGCAGCGGTCTGGTACCTTCCCATACCACCATCACTAATGAGCCCGGTGTTTGCTCTTGTGAGCGGTTCAAGAAAATAGCCGAGGGGTTTTTTACCTCGCGCAACCCTTGCCCAGTCATGGCGAACACCCCAAGCTCGTTTACCGCGCCAAAGCGGTTTTTGTGACCTCGCAAAGTGCGAAACCGACTATCACTGCTACCTTCAAGTAAAATAGAACAATCAATGCAGTGTTCTAATACTTTGGGGCCGGCTAAGGAGCCGTCTTTGGTCACATGGCCCACCATGATCATGGCTATTTGATTTTGTTTAGCAAAACGGGTGAGGTACGCCGCACTTTCTCTTACCTGGGAAACACTACCTGGTGCCGATTGCACATCGGCCATATGCATGACTTGAATGGAATCAATAACCATGATCCCGGGCTTTTCTCTTAGCGCCAGCTGACAAATGGTTTCGACATTGGTTTCAGCTAAGGTTTGTAGCTTATTGGTGGGCAACCCCAAACGCTTTGCCCGCATAGCCACTTGCTGCAAAGACTCCTCCCCGGTGACATACAGGGTTTTCATATTTTCTGCGAGACCACACATGGTTTGCAGCAAAATAGTACTTTTACCGGCTCCGGGCTCACCACCGATAAGAATGGCACTCCCCGGCACCACACCGCCCCCTAACACGCGGTCAAACTCAACAAACCCGGTGGAGAAGCGCGGCAAGCTTTCAAGATTAACCTCATCCAGAGTTTGAATTTTGGCCTCAACCATGCCGGCATAGCCGCTCGCAGCACTATTGCGTGGCGCCGATTTAACCGAGGGCACGCGAAATTCGGTTACTGTGTTCCATGCTTTGCACTCGCTACATTGGCCTTGCCAACGCGCAAACTCAGCACCACACTCATTACATACAAAAGCTGTTTTCTTTTTTACCATATTACGGGCATAATTTTTGCTGGATAAATCGTTTAAATAACGAATAAACAATAATTTGACACCCAGTATAACGGTTTTTGCCGACTGGGTAATGGTTTAATGCATGGCTGAAGACACCCTTTTAAAACACCAACCCTTAGTTGACGAACTCAAGCAAAGCCTCGGGCAGGCGAGCTTTAGCCGCGATTTTGCCGCTAAAACGGCACAACTACCTAAGGGCGACCAATTTATTATAAAGATGGAGTTTAATCGTCTTCGTCAGCCGTGCAGTCGCACCATTGATTTACGCGGCACGGCTTCCGGTGAAGTGCAAAGCTACTCATACAAGAGTCAGCAGCATTTTATGGATGCTCAAGCCATCGCAACCTTTGAAAAAGGCGTCGCTCGCTTCGGCGACTACACCATGGCTGTCTATGAAATGGTGATGGAAGAGGTGAACAATCAGCGCCAATTACGCCAAGGTGCAACACCACAACCGGAAAATACTGAAAAAAGTGCCCGTGTCATCCACTTCGCCTCCTATGATTTTCGTCAGCAAGAGCGCATGAATTACACCATCAAAGTCAGTGTTATGGTGAATGACAAAACCATAGAGGGTAAAAGCAGCGATATTTCTTTGGGGGGATGTAAGCTTAAATTGCCTAGTCATGCCATGCTTGAGCGCGGTCAAAAAGTGCAGGTTCGCTTTACCGGTCTAGAGGAAGATTTCGAACTGGGCCTCAAAAACGGCTTAGAATATGAAATTGTCGGCATAGATCCTGCGAGCACCATCGACTTTTATTACGCCCGCATGAAGCGCACTGGTAGCGAGACAACCCCTGGGTTCGATGAGTTTCTGGCGCGCTTTATTAACGGTAATAAACGCCGCTACAAGGTCAACCTTGATAACACCCTCGATGCGGTTTTAACCAAAGGTTATGAGCAGTATTACTTGCCAAGGGTCAGTTCGCTGTTCAGTTTCATTTGCGTAAACGATAAAAAGCTCACCCCTAAACTGCTGCTTACCACCGAGAATAATGCCTACATTCACTATTATTTCAGTGATGAAGAGCGCCGCTCTGTGCTGCCGAGTATTCTTAATACGCAGCGCATAAGCAGCATTTTGGCACGCAAGGGGCAAGTCAAATCAACCCTACTTTACAGCTTTAGTCACACCCAAAATGGCAAGGTCTTCTTTTACAGCGCCACCGATATCGAACTGGCCACCTACCCTAAGTTACGCTCGTTATTTTTTTCCTATGCCAGTAGGAAGCCGTCTTGGCGGGTATTTAAGTTGCAATTGGTTCCCGTGCAAAGCGAAGACTCCCATATTCCACTCTCGCTCCCCGACAGTGCCGGCGAGGCGATTGCTAAACTTAATAAGCCTCCGAGCGCTCGCGTGCAAAGCTATTTAAAGGGTCTTAAGTACCTGTGTACCTTATCGGAGGTGAGCTCTGCTAATTTAACCGCACACAAGCGCCGCTACCGCCTCGATAAAAGCTTAGTCAACCAGCTCAAAGTATTTGGCCATCGTAAAGTGGCAGAGCCAGAGCTTGAAGTCGTTGCCTTGGAGTATGCTAACTTACGGGCTCACAAGCGGTATCTGTACCAAACAGAAGTGACCGTTGAAAGTGGTTTGGCAGCGCCGATGTCAGCACAATCTCGTGATTTCAGTGTACTAGGAATGCAAATAGAGCTGAGCCAACCAGCGCCTGAGACCAAAAAAGGCGATGTTATTTATCTGCGCTTACCGCAACTGCAAGAAATAACGAAAAAATTTGAGCTCACTCAACTGCCTTACGAGGTGATGGCTGTCAGTAAGACCGGCACCATTTTAAACTTAAAAGCCTACCAAAAAAGTAAGCAACCCCATGTTGGCGTACAGTTTTTCTCGCAACTAGTAGAGAACAACAAAGACAAACTGCAAGTGTGTGAGGAAGAGCCGAAAGTGCCGGGGCTATCCAAAGCCTTGCGCAATATTGTGGTCAAGAATCTAGCGCAAACACCGCTGTATATTACCAAAGAAGAAGCACACCTGGAGCTTGGTGCAATAGGTGAAGGACGTTATCAAAGCGCGATTCACCATATTTGGCGTCAGTTTGGTGAATTCTCTACGCAAATAAACTTAAAACCCTTACTGAGTATCAAGGAGTTCCAACAGCTCAGTGATACCCTACGCGATGGAAACCGCCAAGATAAGCCCAAAACTTTCGACCTGTTTATTCGCTTAAACCTTAAAAAAGACGACCTCAGTAGTGCAGTCACCAGCCGCTGTATTAGCACCGAAGAGGACTACAGCTCACTGCTGCCCTTTGTGAACAAGGCGCTTAAATCGGGCTTGTTGTTTGCGTTTCGCCTGCATTTATCGAAAACTGGCCGCCCAGACACGAAATACCTGATCAGTGAGCTAAAATACATCAGTCACTATGCGTTGCATAAAGCCAAGGAGTTAGAGCAAGCGCTATGGCGTGTTGAGGGCGTAATTGATGCCCTCGCTATTGATGAGTTAGTGCCAAAGCTCTGTGATATAGAGGTTCAGGATTACCAAAAAATGCTTGAACGCCGCAACCTGTGGCTACAGCGTTTAGGTTAGTTGAACTCGGGAATACTGAGTAGATACAGTATCTGCGCCAAACTGCCAGCATTGATGGCGGTGGGAGCCTGCGCCACCACTTTAGGCTTACCGTGAACAGCAACACCTAGCCCAGCTGCGTGCATCATCAGCAGGTCATTGGCACCATCACCGATGGCCACCGTTTGCTCTGCGCCCACGCCCAACTCATCGCGGTAAGCTAATAAAAAGCGTGCTTTTTCTTGCGCATCAACAATATCCCCATTGACCACTCCGGTTAGCACGTGGCCATCGTCTGCTAATTGATTGGCATGAATACGATCTAGTTTGAGTTGTTTTTGTACCTGCTCAGCAAATGGAATAAATCCTCCCGAGGCGATGGCCAAATGCCAATTATGGCGTTTTAGCGTTGCGCATAGGTGGTCGATCCCTGGCATCAAGGGAAGCTGCTCTTTGAGCTCTGCAAGCAAAGACAACTCAACGCCCGCTAGTTTCGCGACGCGCTGACGCAGGCTGTCACTAAATTCCAACTGCCCACCCATCGCTTGTGCGGTGACCGCAGCGACCTCGTCGTACACCCCTGCTAAGCGCGCAATTTCATCAATACATTCGATGGTGATCGCCGTCGAGTCCATATCCATCACTAATAAGCCAGGTGCATGTAAACGTGGCGGGTTGCTCAGCAGCGCGCACTGCACTGCGTTTTCAGCTGCATATTGCTTGAGCTGAGAGTTAAGCTCAGCCTGGGGGTTAGCAATCGCGAACGCAAACCCTGGAGGTAAATCGTCATCGGCGTGATACCGGACCACCGCCTGCACCTGACATTGCCAGTCACGCAGATGCTGTGCCAGTTGAGCAACGTGCATGCCCAGTTGAAAACCAAATACACTGACATAAGCCAGTGGCTGTTCGCTCTGCTGACTTGCCACTAAAGGCGAATCGTCAAAGGAATACCAAGTATTTAAACTTAGGGTTTGCTGTAAAGACAAATCGTCTTGCTGTGCTAAAGTAGACAAGAGCATGCTTTGGTGCGACATTAAAACTCCAAATAGGTGAACACGTTAGCTGATGACAACGGATGCTTAATTTAATCACCCTTAGCGATGAAAGTCAGTAAGTACACCCATGATATGAAAAATAAACAAGTGAAAAATCCGGTTCGAACATCGCAGTGGCAACGGCTACTGCGCTTGGTGTTTGCCGCTTTTTGCTTTGTATTACTGACTTGGATGGCCTTTAATACCAGCTTTCAAGGCCACCAAATGCTCTACCAGCAAAGCTATCAATATGCCAAAAGCCTCACCGAGCAGTTAGCCTTGACCGCAGCGGAGCCTTTGGAGCAGAGCAACAAGCCTCGTTTGGGAGATTTGGCCAATCAATTGAGTACAGACTCGAGTATCCAAAGTGCAGCCATTTATGATGCTCACGGCACTGCGATGGCGCTCAGTGAGGCGTTTAGTCCCTACCAACGTGAGTTTGGGGTCACACAAGCAACCCCGGGGGTGAGTAAATTGAGTCAACCTATTGTCATCCCCATCACCTCATTGCAAAGCAATAAACCCATCGGTTTTGCTCGCGTTAATTACCTGCCCCAAGTCGCCATTGATGACAGTCACCGATATTTTCATGAGGTCGGTCGCCAAGTACTTCTTATGCTATTGATCACCTGCGTATTCACTTGGCAGCTTGGACGAGGATTAAAACGTTGGCAGTTAAAGCGTTACTTTCGTAAAAAAGCTAAGCAGTTAAAATAGAGCTGCTCACTCAAGGCGCTGAGGTCTTGGCATTGCAATAGCCGTGCTAGGGCTATAAACACTTGAGGAATACGCTCTGGCGTATTGATTTGCCCTTGGTATCCGCAAAGCGGCATACTCGGTGCATCACTTTCCAATAGCAGATGCTCTATTGCGACACTACGCAGTGCTTGCTGGGTCTTGACCGATCGAGCATAGGTAATGGTTCCGCCCACACCCAATTTAAAGCCTAACTTGATATAGTATTTAGCCACTTGTTCGGATCCAGAAAACGCATGGATCACGCCGCCATAACGCGGCTGACAACGCTTAAAACTCGCGGCGATTAAGTCATGGCTCTGACGGTGATGAACAATGAGTGGCAACGCCAGTTCATTCGCTAAGGCAATCTGCGCTTCAAAGAGCGCCACTTGCTTGTCCATTTCTCCAATACTGCGATCAAGGCCGCACTCTCCGATGGCGCACCAACGGTGCTTATGCGCTGTTGCCAGTTCGCCTAGGCCGACTATATGTTCACTCGCGTGTTGCGATAGAAAGTAGGGATGTAAACCAGCACCGATATGAATGGGCCCATGGTGCTGGCTGAAGTCGAGCAACTGCTGGGATTGTGCCAAGCTAATGCCAGGCACAATAAACTGCTCCACGCCCAATGCTTGGGCATTCGCTATTATCGCCTCTCGCTGGCCATTAAACTCGCTAAAATCGAGGTGGCAATGAGAATCGATAAAACGCATTTAAGGGTTTAGACGCTCTACACGCCAGCTCCCATCTGGCTGACGACGATACATAAAGCGATCATGAAGGCGATGCGCTCCTCCTTGCCAAAACTCAACCTTAGTCGGCTCGACACAGTATCCTCCCCAAAAATCAGGCAACGGGATTTCACCTTTAGCAAACTTACTTTTCATTTGCGCAAACTTTTCCATAAGCGCCTGACGTGATGACACCGGCCGACTTTGGCTAGAAGCCCATGCCGCTAACTGGCTTTCTTTTGGCCGCGATAAGAAATATTTTGCCACTCGCGATGTTGGCAACGGTTTGGCCTCGCCGTAAACAATGACTTGACGCTCAAACATGTGCCACGGGAAGTGCAGACTAATTTTATTATTCTGGGCAAGTTCCTGCGCCTTGCGTGAGCCGGTGTTGGTGAAGAATACAAACCCTTGCTCATCGACATGCTTAAGCAACACAATACGCTGCGAAGGCTGACCCTGCTCGTCAACGGTGGCAACGACCATGGCCGTCGGATCGGGGATTTGCGCATCAATGGCTTGTTGTAACCACTTTTCAAACTGTGCTACTGGCGTCGCATCGAGCATGGTTTCATCTAATCCACCTTGCAAATACTCACGACGAATATCTTCCAATTTCATATTCATTCCTTCTCACTAAGCGCCAAGAATACCCGACAATCAATCAAGCTATGTCACCTTACCCAGCCACTCAGCTTGTTCCAAAGCAAAGCCTATTGGGGGATGGTGTAATCGACCTCTCCACCAGCCGACTTTGGATAAAGCGCGCGGTTCGGTCGATTAGAGGGATATCAGCAAACATTGAGCTGATTACATTTGCTCCATCACCTCAATGCCAAGCAGGTCTAACCCTTTGTGCAAGGTTTTTGCTACCAATGAACACAGCACCAAGCGGCTATTTTTATCTGCGTCGCTGACGCCCTCTTTAAGTACCGGACAAGCTTCATAGAAGCTCATATACAAGCTCGCCAGCTCATACAAGTACCCACATAATACGTGTGGTGTGGCATCGCTGATCATTTGGTCCAGCACTTCTTCAAATTGCATCAGCTTGATAGCCAGCGCTTTTTCTTGTGGCGCAGCAATCACAACCGGAGCCTGATGAGTGGTGCTATCAATGCCAGCTTTACGGAAAATACTTTTCACTCGCGTATAGGCATATTGCAGATAAGGCGCTGTGGCTCCCTCAAAGCTCAACATGGTATCCCAGTTAAAGATGTAGTCACTGGTACGGTTTTTCGATAGGTCGGCGTATTTTACCGCGCCGATTCCCACTTTTCGGGCGATTTCTTCTTGCTCTTGCGCACTATGAGGAGAGTCGCTATCGGCGAGCTTTGCTTTGGCGCGAGTCACCGCTTCATCGAGTAAATCGGCAAGTTTAACGGTACCGCCAGTACGGGTCTTAAACGGTTTACCATCCTCGCCCATCATGGTGCCAAAAGGACAGAATTCATAGCTGGTTTGTTCGCGTAAAAAGCCGGCCTTGCGTGCTGTCAGCTCAACTTGGCTAAAGTGCAGGCTTTGACGAGCATCAACGAAAATCAAGATACGATCGGCTTGCAAATCATTAGAGCGATAATCACAGGCGGCAAGGTCTGTGGTTGAATATAAAAAGCCACCGCCGGATTTCTGCACGATGAACACCGATGGCTCACCGTCTTTGTTGGCTAATTCATCTAAAAAGACCACTTGCGCACCCTGGTCTTCCTGCGCCAGTCCTTTTTCTTTAAGCACCTCAATCATGCGCTGCAACTCACTGTTGTAGGCACTTTCCGCTTTAATATCATCGCGAGTCAGGGTGACATTCAGCTTTTTGTATACTTCTTCGGAGTGCTTGACCGAAGTATCAATGAAAAGTTGCCACAGCTTATTACAGTGCGCATCGCCTTGTTGTAGGCGTACAACATACTCGCGCGCCTTATCAGCAAAACCGGCTTCATCGTCGAAACGCTTTTTGGCGTCACGATAGAATGTCTCTAAATCAGCAAGCGCTACGGACTCTAGATCAACGCCCTCATTAAGCATGTCTTCCAAATGCGCGATAAGCATACCAAATTGCGTACCCCAATCGCCCATGTGGTTTTGCCGTATTACTTTATCACCACGAAACTCCAAGGCACGTACCACAGCATCACCGATAATGGTGGAACGTAAATGGCCCACGTGCATTTCCTTGGCAAGGTTGGGCGATGAGTAATCCACCACCACTGTATCTGCTTGCGGGTGCTGCGCTACACCGAGTGTATCGTCTTGGCTTGCAGCTTCGACACCGGCGCCTAAAAACGCCGGTTTGAGGTGAATGTTAATAAAGCCTGGGCCTGCTATTTCGACCTCGGCGGCGATATCGCTCACATCCAGGTTATCGATAATTTTTTGCGCTAGTTCACGCGGATTAGTTTTTAGCTTTTTCGCGGCGCCCATGGCACCGTTAATTTGGTAATCACCAAATTGCGGGCGCGTACTTTGCGTCACCGCTGGATTCGTGCCTTGCTCAAGTCCCGCAGCGATCATCGCAGCGTTGGCTTTTTCAATCAGAATTTGCTTAATGTTCATAGTTGCAGTTACCTTGCAATAAGGGCCAGCGAGGGCTGACCACGATTAATACAGTTGCTCAGTGGCGCTTTAGTGCTCGCGCGTTTCGCTAAAGGTTACCTCTGGGTAACGCTCCATGGATAAGTTCAAGTTTACGCGACTTGGGGCGATGTATGTCAGGTTATCTCCGCCATCTAAGGCTAGGTTTTGCTCACACTTGCGCTTGAACTCTTCAAATTTCTTCACATCATCACAGCTTACCCAACGCGCCGTATTAACGTTGACACTTTCATAGATGGCATCCACTTTGTATTCGGCTTTTAAGCGTGCAACCACAACATCAAACTGCAGCACCCCAACGGCGCCAACAATTAAGTCGTTATTGGCAAGCGGTCTAAACACCTGCACCGCGCCCTCTTCCGATAGCTGTACTAGGCCTTTAAGCAACTGCTTTTGCTTAAGTGGATCTTTAAGGCGAATACGGCGGAATAGCTCTGGAGCAAAGTTAGGAATACCGCTGAACTTAAGCTTTTCTCCGTCGGTGAAAGTATCACCAATTTGGATAGTGCCGTGGTTGTGCAAGCCAATAATATCACCGGCATAGGCGTGCTCAGCACGCTCGCGGTCACCGGCCATAAAGGTCACCGCATCAGAAATACTGATTTGCTTGCCTATACGCACGTGGTTCATCTTCATACCTTGGCTGTACTTACCCGAGACAATGCGCATAAAGGCAATACGGTCACGGTGCTTGGGGTCCATGTTGGCCTGAATTTTAAACACAAAGCCTGTGAACTTTTCGTGCTCAGCACCCACTTTGTTGCCATCATCGGTGGCGCGCGGTAAGGGGGCCGGAGCCCATTCGGTCAAGCCATCAAGCATATGATCAACGCCAAAGTTGCCCAACGCAGTACCGAAGTAAACTGGGGTTAACTCACCGCTCAAAAATAACTCTAAATCGAATTCGTTGGACGCTCCTTGCACCAGCTCAATTTCTTCGCGCAGTTGTTGCGCTAAGCTCTCACCCACCGCTTCATCTAATTCACTGTTATCCAGCCCTTTGACGATGCGCAACTCTTGAATGGTGTGGCCTTGACCGCTTTGATACAAAATCGTCTCGTCACGGTGCAAATGATAAACCCCTTTGAATTCCTTACCACAGCCAATGGGCCAGGTTACGGGGGCACACATCATATTGAGCTCAGTTTCCACCTCATCCAATAACTCCATTGGATCGCGAATATCACGGTCCAGTTTGTTCATAAAGGTGACGATGGGGGTGTCACGTAAACGGGTGACTTCCATTAACTTACGAGTTCGATCCTCAACACCCTTAGCGGCATCAATCACCATCAAACACGAATCCACGGCGGTCAGAGTACGGTAGGTATCCTCAGAGAAGTCTTCGTGCCCTGGGGTGTCTAGCAGGTTAACTAAACGCTCGTTATAAGGGAACTGCATTACCGAGGTGGTCACCGAGATGCCACGTTCTTTTTCCATTTCCATCCAGTCTGACTTAGCGTGTTGGTTTGACCCTCGGCCTTTAACTGTGCCCGCTTTTTGAATGGCTTGTCCGAATAATAGAACTTTTTCGGTAATGGTGGTTTTACCCGCATCGGGGTGTGAAATAATCGCAAAAGTACGACGTTTACTAATTTGTTGTGTTAACTCTGACATGCGGTCACTTATGAATAGTCGACCCGGCACTAAACGCGAACCAAGCCGGGAATTAATTTAGAGATTATTACGCGTGATTATACCGACTTTAGCATGCACACAAAAGCGCCTAATACCGACAAAAGTGACTTCTACGCATTGCCATGTGTATTATTGCTAAGCAATTTTGTATAATTTTTCGTTCGTTTGAGTTAGTAAGCTGTTTTTTACGTTGCAAGGAGCCGCACCCATACCATGAAAACCAGTAAGTTAAGTATACGATTACTATGGTATATCACTCCGGTGGTGATTTTGCCCTTGCTGTTTTTAGGTGGCTTTACCTTGACCAACGTAACTTCAAGCTCACAACAGCAAACACAGCTCATTGTAAGCCGCTTTGTCGAACAGCAGCAAAATAAGGTGTTTCACTCCCTCAATGTCTATCACTCAACCACCGAGCTGTTAACAAGCTCACCCGTACTGCAAGACTTTGTGCCGGAAATACATCAGAGCAGCGACCGCTACACCGAACGTTTAGCGGCGCTAATGGATGTGTTTGGCAGCTACACCCAAGCTTACCCAGATATACTCAGTATTAACTTAGTCTCGCCACAGCAAAAAAGTTACGCTTACTTTTCAACGAAATTAGAGTCCGCACCGCAGGCATACCCATTTTTTGAGAAACTCAGCGCCAGTTCCCTGCGCCGCCAGCAATTTATGGTGCAAAATGAACGCGGCGAAACCACACTGTACTTCGTGCAAAAGGTATTTACCCCAGATTACCACTTAGAGCGCCCTATTTTATTGGGCTATGTAATCATGCGCGTGCAGCCAACAGTACTTAATACAGCGATTTTAGAGTCTCCGTACAACAATACCCTCAACTTGATGCTCACTGAGCAAGGGAAAGTTCTATTTAGCTCTAACCACGCCCTGCGAGGCCAGAGTATCGCCAGCGAAGAGATGCGTAAAATTAGCTTATGGGCCGATAATGGTCGCCTCAACGAGCTCGCCTTACACAGTATTGATCACACACAACGCTTGGTGTATGCGGTGCAAATGGCCGGAGGCCACTATTTCATTACCAGTATTCCGAAGGAATTACTGTACGAATCTGGCAAAGTCATTAGCTTGATCACCGCCTTAATTGTGATGATCTCTGTTATCACTCTGCCAATACTCATTTTTATTGTTGTACGTAACTTGCTGTTAAACCCTATCGAACAGCTGGGGGCGGCCAGTCACCGCGTTGGCGAGAATGACCTTGCCGTACGCCTACCCGATGATCGCAAAGACGAGGTAGGCCAACTCTTTAGTGATTTCAATCACATGGTTAATAAAATTTACCACACCCAGGGAGAGCTCGAAGAATACAAAAACACCTTGGAACAAAAGGTAGAAGCGCGCACCTTGGAGCTGGAAAAAACCAATAAGGCGTTAGAGCTCGCCATTGAACAAGCCGAGCAAGCCAACCAACTTAAAAGTCGCTTCCTAGCCAATATGAGTCATGAGATCCGCACTCCGCTAACGGCAATTATGGGCTTCACCGAGCAGCTGCTTGATAACAACAAGATAAAAGAAGAAAAAGTGCACACCCAGCTCGCTACGGTACTGCGCAATTCACGCCACCTGCTGGAACTGATTAATAACATTCTCGACTTATCGAAAATCGAAGCTGAGAAATTGGATATGAATCATGAACCGGTGTCGCTATATGAATTACTGCATGATCTTGAGTCCATCGTCGAGCCTCAAGCGCAGCAAAAACAACTGCAATTCGATATCGACTATCACTTCCCGCTGCCCAAATATTTAAGCAGCGATCAAACGCGATTAAAGCAAATCCTTTTAAACATTCTCACTAATGCGGTGAAGTTCACCACCCAAGGTGGCGTGCATATGAGCATTCGCTATCAAAGTGGCATGCTGGAGTTTGTTGTTACCGACACGGGTATTGGTATTTCAGATAAAGAACTGGACCGTATATTTAAGCCCTTTGAACAAGCTGATGCTACCACTACACGACGTTTTGGCGGCAGCGGCCTTGGCCTCTGTATTGCTAAAAACTTGGCGCAGCTACTCGGCGGTGATATTTGGGCACAAAGCCAACAAGGGGTCGGCAGTCAATTCACTATTCATGTTGCTTGCTATCAACAATATACCGAACAGGATTATTACTACGACCACGCACAAATGCAGCCAGTTTACAGCGAACGTCCGGCCCTGAGCGAGCAGCGCTTTGATGGCGATATTCTTGTGGCGGAAGACAACAAAGATAACCAGGCGTTAATATCACTGCTACTTGAGCGCTGGGGGATTGAGCCTGACTTTGCTAACAACGGCGCAGAGGCGGTGGAAAAGGCCTTGGTCAAAGACTACCAGTTGATTCTTATGGATATGCAAATGCCCGTTATGGGCGGAGAAGAGGCCACCAAAATGCTCCGCCATGCCGCTTATGATGGCCCTATTATCGCCTTAACTGCCAACGTGATGAAACATGATATTGAGCGCTACCTCGGTGCTGGCTGTGATAAGACTTTAGGAAAACCTATTGATAAGCAGGAGCTTGAGCATACGTTAGCCACCTACTTGAGCATTCAACAAGAAGCAGCCTCACAGTGGGACGATATTTTGCAAAGCGAGCGTTTTTTGCAAATTAATGCCAATTATAAAGAAAAGCTGCCAGAGTACCTTGATGAGGTGCTTGGCCACCACCATGACGGGGATTGGGAACAGTTGCAGTCACTGGCTCACAGCATCAAAGGCAGCGCCAGCTGTTTTGGTTTCTTCGCCATTGCCGAAGCAGCGGGCGAGCTCGAGCAGGTTTTACGTCAAGGCCACCATGACAGCCATGACTACAGCGTACTTAAGCTCGAACACGCCATTCGCTATGTGCTCGAGCAAGATGTCGAGCCGAGCTAATCACTGCGCGTGTTTATGCGCGCCAATAATTCCATGAATGGCTGCCATGGCCGGGTCATGAGCATTAAAGTACTGCTTTGATGACAGTGTCACCGGCACATGAGGAGCAATCCAAATACGGTGGTCCTCGGCCTTTGACACATCATCACTTAACCCAACAAGCGAAGGCAATGCGTTGCTAAAAAATAGGCGCCCTGCGCAGCAGCTACAATAGCGACACGTCGTTCTCATCGTGTTCGGTAAGTGTCATTTTTAGCTAATACTATCAAGGTGTTGAGATCGACACCTTATCTAAGTTGTAACAAATTATCTGGTTGCACTAGCTTAAATTCAAAGCAGGTAGCTTAAAATAACAAGAGATATATGCTTGAAGGGGCTGCGCTTAAGACTGCGCTACATCTAGCTCGCGCATCATTAACAGTGCATCTTCGCCGTCTGGGTAATACTTTTTGCGTCGACCATTAATCACAAAGCCACTGCGCTGATAAAGGCCGCTGGCAGCATCATTACTCGCCCGGACTTCTAAAAAGATGGCCTCGCATTGGCGCGCTGTTGCTTGGTTTATAAGATGGTTCATTAGCGCTTTACTGAGCCCCTGCCCTTGCTTATTTGGAACAATACAAATGTCCATCAGCGTGCAATCTGGGCCCGCTTGCTCGGCTATATAAAAGCCTACCAGCTCAGCCTCATCATAGAGCCCGGCGTTGAAATAACGCCCACCTAGGCATGAGCGTATCAGCTTTTCGCTCCACGGGTGGCTGTGACAGGCATTTTCAATAACGCATACCGCCTGGATATGATCCAACGACAGCTCACTCACTTGCATGGCTGTACTCGTCAATCACATTCGATAACTGCTGCCACAACGCCTGCTTTTGAGTGACCGCCAGCGTTGCTGCGGGCAAGTAGATGCTCAGCCCCTGCACTTGTGGGCTTGGTACATCACTAATATAAACGGCAGCGCCTTGTGGCAAGCAGCGTAAAATATCTTGTGCCACTGCGTTGTTTAGTGGCTCTGCATTGGCCGAAGTGACATGTGCAACGGACGCTGTTGCGTCGCTGCTGCGTAAACGCACAGGTTGAATCGCAAGTATATCGGCAATATCTGGGTGCATAGTAATGATTAAGTCGTTTTGGCGAGAGCCAGTGTAGCGCAAAGCTAGAAAAGAAAGAAGTGGCAGGGGCGGAGAGATTCGAACTCCCAACCGTCGGTTTTGGAGACCGCTGTTCTACCAATTGGAACTACGCCCCTGCAATGTCGACGCATTATAATGAGGTTTTTAAAAAGGTAAAGAAAAAATCACGCTTACCCGGTTTAACTGCTTTTAAAATAAACAAACGGCATGCAATTGCTTGCATGCCGCTTTAATATGGTTGTTCTTTCGCCGTGAGGCTAAACCACTATTCCCACTCGATAGTCGCTGGCGGCTTACCTGAGATGTCATATACCACGCGAGAAATACCGTCGATTTCGTTAATAATACGGTTAGACACCTTACCAAGGAATTCATAGGGTAAGTGTGACCAACGCGCGGTCATAAAGTCGATGGTTTCAACACAACGTAGGCTTACGACCCAGTCATATTTACGGGCATCACCCATCACCCCGACCGAGCGCACTGGCAAGAACACCGTAAAGGCTTGGCTTACTTTGTGATAAAGCTCCGCCTTGTGCAGCTCTTCGATGAAAATAGCATCAGCGCGACGGAGCAAGTCGCAATACTCTTTCTTAATTTCACCCAGTACCCGTACACCTAGGCCTGGGCCTGGGAATGGGTGGCGATACAACATGTCATAAGGAAGACCCAGCTCAAGGCCTATCTTGCGTACTTCGTCTTTGAACAATTCACGCAGCGGCTCAACAAGGCCCAGCTTCATGTCTTCTGGCAAACCACCAACATTGTGGTGTGACTTGATGACATGGGCTTTACCGGTCGCCGAGGCGGCTGATTCAATTACATCTGGGTAGATAGTTCCTTGCGCCAACCACTGCGCATTCACACGTTTGCCCGCTTCTTCATTGAATACATCAACAAAGGTGTAACCAATGGCTTTACGTTTAGCTTCTGGCTCATCAATCCCTTCTAAGGCTTTCAAAAAGCGCTCTTCGGCATCTATTTTGATGATATTGAGGCCAAAGTGATCGCCGAACATATCCATCACCTGCTCGCCTTCGTTCAAGCGTAACAGGCCGTTATCAACAAACACACAAGTTAGTTTATCGCCAATGGCTTTATGAATAAGCATCGCCACGACAGACGAGTCTACCCCACCGGATAGGCCTAAGATCACTTCTTCGTCACCGACTTTTTCACGAATACGCTCAACAGCATCTTCGATGATTTGCGCGGGTGTCCAAAGCTTTTCACAGCCACAGATATCAACCACAAAGCGCTCTAACAGACGCAGACCTTGAAGTGTATGAGTCACTTCTGGGTGGAACTGCACGCCATAAAAACGTTTTTCTTCCCATGACATCGCTGCATGGGGACAGGTGTCTGTTCTAGCTGTGGTAGCAAACTGAGGGGGAATTTCTTCTACTTTATCGCCGTGGCTCATCCATACATCAAGCAGACCGTTACCGTTGTCGCCAAGGTGATCTTCAATGGCTTCAAACAAGGCACAATTACCTACTTTTTCCACTTGCGCATAGCCAAACTCTTTCTTATCAGAGCCGTGTACTTTACCGCCAAGCTGCGCCGCCATGGTTTGCATGCCATAACACACACCCAAAACCGGAACACCCGCTTCAAATACGTAGTCAGGCGCACGCGGGCTGCCCTCTTCGACTGTAGATTCAGGGCCACCAGATAAAATGATGCCTTGCGGGTTAAATTCACGAATTTGCTCTTCCGTTACATCCCACGCCCATAATTCACAGTAAACGCCTATTTCACGCACGCGGCGGGCGATCAGCTGGGTGTACTGCGAACCAAAGTCGAGGATCAATATACGGGAATCATGGATGTCTTTGCTCATTGCTGTCTCATCTAAATTAAATGATGGCGGACCCAGTGCAACCAGGCCCTTTACGCTAACCGAAATTAAGCAGGGCTAGCAGTTGCTAGCCCTGAGTGCACCGTTTTCGCGCCTAGCCTAGGCGGTAGTTGGGCGCTTCTTTAGTAATTTGCACATCATGTACGTGCGACTCGCCCATACCGGCCGAGGTAACGCGTACAAACTGTGGCTTAGTGTTCATCTCTTCAATGGAGGCCGAGCCAGTTAGGCCCATGGAGCTGCGCAGACCACCCATTTGTTGGTGGATGATATTGCCAATCGGGCCTTTGTAAGCCACGCGGCCTTCGATGCCTTCTGGTACCAATTTCTCGGCTTCTTTCGAAGTTTGGAAATAGCGATCTGACGACCCTTCTTTTTGGTCCATCGCACCTAATGAGCCCATGCCACGGTAAGATTTATAGTAGCGTCCTTGATACAGCTCAACCTCGCCTGGCGACTCTTCAGTACCGGCAAGCATTGACCCCACCATGACGCACGATGCACCGGCAACCAGCGCTTTAGCAATATCGCCTGAGAAGCGAATACCCCCATCGGCAATAACAGGAATATCACGTCCTTTAAGGCCCTCAACAGCATCTGAAATAGCGGTAATTTGGGGTACGCCACAACCAGTAACGATACGCGTAGTACAGATAGAGCCTGGGCCGATGCCCACTTTCACGGCATCCACGCCAGCATCAGCAAGGGCAATAGCGCCTTCAGCTGTTGCTACGTTACCAGCAACGATTTGTAAATCTGGGTAAGCTGCACGCGTTTCTTTGACGCGGTCAATGACCCCTTGCGAGTGGCCATGTGAGGTATCGATGAGTAGCACATCAACACCGGCTTCAACCAATGCAGCGATGCGCTCGTCAGTACCAGCACCCACACCCACTGCAGCACCGACGCGTAAGCGACCTTGCTCATCTTTACAGGCGTTTGGTTTGTCCATGGCTTTTTGGTAATCCTTCACTGTGATCATGCCTTTCAGTTTAAAAGCGTCATCAACAACTAGGATTTTCTCAATGCGGTGCTCGTGCATCAGCCCGAGGATCTGGTCACGATCAGCATTTTCGCTTACCGTAACAAGGTCTTCTTTTTTGGTCATCACGCTAGAAACAGGCTTGCTCAGCTGAGTTTCAAAACGCATATCACGGCTGGTAACAATACCCTGAAGGTTATTGTCTTTGTCGGTCACCGGGAAACCAGAGAAGCCTTTCTCAATCGCCAGTGCTTGTGCATCAGCGATAGTCAGGTCCGCTGGTACGGTCACAGGTTGCGACACAACCCCTGCCTCGTACGTTTTTACTTTACGTACATTGGCCGCCTGTTCGGCGATGGTCATGTTTTTGTGAATAAAGCCCAGTCCACCTTCTTGCGCTAGAGCAATGGCTAAACGCGCTTCAGTCACTGTATCCATAGATGCAGAAACAAGCGGGAGGTTCAGCTTAATGCCGCGAGTAAGGCGAGTGGTAAGGTCCGCTGTGTGCGGTAGAACAGTAGAATGACCAGGTACTAAAAGTACGTCGTCAAAGGTAAGAGCTTCTTTAGCGATCCTAAGCATTGGCAACTTCTCACGAATTGGTGATTGGATGGAGTTGCGGCGGCATTTTATCAGCGATAATAGGGCGAGTAAATAAAATTCGCCGTTTATTTATGATAAAGTGGCGACAACTTTTTCGCTCTCTTGGGTCGTTCTATGTATTCACAACCCCACGCTAATACGCCAGCTGCCGTATACACCGTATCGCGCCTAAACCGCGAAATCCGAACCGTGTTAGAACGTGGCTTTGCCAGTATAGTACTCAATGGTGAAATTTCTAACTTTGTTGCCCCCGCTTCTGGACATTGGTACTTCTCCTTAAAAGACGATAAATCCCAAGTACGCGCAGCGATGTGGCGCGGCAACAACCGCTATGCACAAATTCGCCCAAAGAATGGCGATCAGGTGCAAGTACATGCACGAGTCTCATTGTATGAACCGCGCGGTGACTACCAAGCCATCGTCGAGCGCATGGAAGCCGCTGGCGAGGGGCTGCTTAAACAACAGTTCGAAGCCTTAAAAATGCGCTTGGCTAGTGAAGGGCTCTTTAACTCTAGTTACAAAAAGCCATTGCCTAGCAGCATCAATAAAGTCGGTGTTGTCACGTCCAGCACTGGGGCCGCTATAAAGGATATTTTAACCGTATTAAAGCGCCGCGCACCGCAGCTTGAAGTGGTTATTTACCCTTGCCAAGTGCAAGGTGATAGTGCCCATCAAGGGATCATCGATAAAATTGCTCTAGCCAATGCCCGCAAAGAGGTTGATGTATTAATTGTCGGGCGCGGTGGCGGCAGCTTAGAAGACTTGTGGTGCTTTAATCACGAGCAATTGGCTCGCGCTATTTTTGCCAGTGAATTACCTGTGATCAGTGCCGTGGGTCATGAAATAGATACCACTATCAGCGACTTTGTTGCTGATATACGTGCGGCGACCCCCTCGGCGGCGGCCGAGTTAGTGAGTCCCGATAGCGAACAAATTAAGCAGTTTTTAGCGCATAAAAAGCAGCAGCTACACAGCGCATGGCGACACCGCTTAGCGGCCTATCAACAGCAATTGCAGCAACTACAAAGCCGTTTATCACACCAGCATCCAGCTAATCAGTTGATGCAACAGCAGCAGCGTTTAGATGAGTTGCAAATGCGTCTACACCGCGCCATGGAGCAGCGTTTTAACCACCAGCAACAGCACCTTGGCGAGCTTAGTATGCGTTTGCAACGCGCCAACCCAGGACAACGGGTAGCCAGCGCCAAATATCAATTGCAGCAACTGTCGAGCCGTCTCGTGGCAAGCCAAAAAGAACAACTCTATCGCGCCCAAAGCGAACTGAGCCACCTCGCTACTCGCCTTGATAGCATCAGCCCTTTGGCCGTACTTGGGCGCGGCTACAGCATTACGCGCGCCGACTCGGGAATTATTAAGTCAGTACAGCAAGTACAACCGGGCCAAACACTGCATACGCGCGTGGCCGATGGTGAGGTTACGACGACGGTGGTAGGCGTTCAACCCAAAGATTAAGACCCGCTTCAGAGCTGCGCGAATTGGTGCGGTGAAACTGCTGCCACCACGGCTGTTCCATTAGAGTATTTTGAATATTGTGCCAATCGTCACGCGGGTCGAGTTCAACGTCTTCTTGGGCTGAGAACTGCAGGCGACACACCGTTTGCTTACATTGGGCGGTATCGAGTTTAATCTTGTACGCCAACCCTTGGCTGTAAACAAAGTCACTCACTTTGGTCTCAACTTCATAGGCCCAAGCTTCGTCTCGCTCTTGATTGGTAAATCGCTCCTTCAGTTCGGCCTCCATGTCACTGGGTGCATCCAGAATATGCTTGTAGGTAGCAATGGTTTGCTTAGCGGCCGCTAATTCACGGCGTAAAGTATCAATGTCGCTGGCACTGTTAGCGGCACCCTGGGGTTGTTCGGGGGCGACCTCTAGCATATCGGGAGCAGGTGGCGGCTGCTGTTTTTTTAATGCTGTTTGAGGTGATTCAGGCAGCGCCGCGAGCTGAGGGGGATGAGTTACAAGTTGAGCATCACTTGATGGTGCGGGCTGCGTTGCTGGCTCGGGTGATGGCTCGAAGAACACCATATAACCGCCTCCGAAGCCCAACGAGAATGCCCCCAGTGCAGTTATAACAAGTTGTTTATTCATCCCTTTTCACTCTAGTGCCACTACAACATGGCACTAGTATGCGATTGATTCTCTTGTTCGTCATCTAAAAAGTTTTGATTCATGCTTTCCGCTGGACAAGGACAATCCGGTTTGCCCACCAATTTAGCGGGAACGCCAACGGCGGTCATATGCGGCGGCACTGAGCTCAATACTACCGAGCCGGCACCAATACGCGCACCCTCACCCACTTCAATATTGCCCAGAACTTTCGCCCCGGCGCCAATCAGCACCCCGGCACGAATTTTAGGGTGGCGATCGCCAGACTCGTTACCTGTACCGCCTAAAGTGACCGACTGCAAAATAGACACATTGTCTTCAATCACCGCTGTCTCACCAATAACAATGCCTGTCGCATGATCAAACATGATGCCGTGACCAACACGGCACGCGGGATGAATGTCAACACCAAACACCTCTGAGCAACGGCTTTGTATAAACCGAGCCAGCTCGATGCGCCCTTGACGCCACAAGCAATGAGCCAACCTGTGCGCTTGAATGGCGTGAAAGCCTTTAAGGTTTAAGATCACCGTTAAATAAGTATCCACCGCTGGGTCACGATCGCGAACGGCTTTAATATCGTTTGCTACATGAGTAAGCATGGTATCGCAGTCCACAAACGCTTGGTCAAATAGCTCGCGAATGGTAAACGCTGACACCACCGCATCGGCGAGTTTGTTGGCCACGATAAAGCTTAGCGCCGAGCCAAGGCATTCATGATTAAGCACACACGAGTATACGTGCGAGGCCAATAATGGCTCTTTAGTTACAACTTGATTTGCTTCTTCTCTGAGCTGCTGCCAGATTTCATGACGCATGGGCATATCCACCAACTTACGAACAACGGACTTGTAATAGACTAAGTGTAACGGATCTGCCCACTATCACGCCATCCCGGGGGCAAATTAGGGTCGTTATCAGATATAACTAAAACAACTAAGGAAAGAACTGTTGTCATTAATGCAAAAATAAAGCTAGGCTAAAGTCATAGCCGCATTGGAGAAGAATATGCCCCAAGCAATTGATAAAAAGAACTTTAATAGCTTTAAAACGTTTTACCCTTATTACTTACAAGAGCACGAAAACCCTGTGTGCCGACGTTTACATTTTATCGGCAGTTTAGTGGTGCTGGCGATATTAGGCTTTGCTGTGTTCAGCGGCAGCTACATTTGGTTGTGGGCGATGCCTGTGGCCGGTTACGGCTTTGCATGGGTGGGTCATTTCTTTTTCGAGAAAAATCGCCCTGCTACCTTTCGCCATCCAGTTTACAGCTTGATTGGCGACTGGGTCATGTTTAAAGATATGCTCATTGGCAAAGTGCCTTGGTAGCCCCAAGCTTTGCCACTAAGAGCTCTAATAGGACGCTACACCCCCACACCAAGGGTTTTTAACAACGCCAACACACTTTTAGCATTATCTGCTAATGCCAACTGCTTATCATGCTCTGAAGTCGCCTGATGCACAGCCGCAATCATCTCGTGCAGCTCTTTTAGTTCATCATCACTAAAGGCACTACGAAGTTGTGGCTTCGACATGGGTAAGGAATTGCTTAAATCAGCGGCAATCTGGGTGATATCGTCGGCGAACTCGCCTCTTAAATCGTTTAGGCTCATTATTCTATCCTGTTGTTAAAGGCCTGCGCTTTGTAATGATTTATCAATAAAGGTGCTAATTGTTGGCGGGATCGGCAGTAAATCACCCACCTCCTTTATGGCGCTTTGCTGCAAACTCAATACCGAATTAGCGCTAATAAGTAACTCGGTGATGCTTTCATTCGCTTCAAGGGTTGCTTGCACATTGCCATGAATAGTGCGACGCATCCTATCGGCTTCATCGTGAATGCTGCCTCGCACTTGCGTGCGGATAAGGGCCGCCAAACCAGCCACATCTTCACGTTGCTGTGAGTTAAGATTATCATTATCAGCCAGCTGTCGTTTGCTACGATAACTTTGCTCCGCTTTGGTATATACCTTATGCCAGCGCTCATCAAGCATCGCATAAGCAGAGTGCTCCCACGCATCCACCATGGCCAAACCATTGTCTCCAATCGCGGCGATGCCTTTCGAGACTTGCTGATTTGCGGTTATCGCCTGTTGTGGAACGCTAGTACAGCCACCGAGAATGACCGTCGCCAATACCACCGCGCTAAACACCCGAGTCATTGTTATTGCTTCCTTTTTTATTATTTGTCCCGCTAATAGAGTAACTTAGTTCGGATGAATTGCCACCTTTAATCACCCTATTTGAGTTAAGTGCACCACTGTGTAGCAGTGCTTATTGCGGCGCTGAGGATATGTTTTTTCATAGCCCGTGCTGAATTAACTACCGCACAAAGCCCTTTATTTAGGGTGAACCACCAATTGGGAAGGTAGACGCATTGGTCAGGTTTTAATACCCATCTTAAAAGGAGAGTTGCGAGAGAGGAAGTGCGCTAGATCTATACCGGAGTTATCAACGTAATTTTCAAATTTCAGGCATAAAAAAACCCTAGCCAATCGGCTAGGGTTATCAAAAGTGGTACCAGTGGGCGGACTTGAACCGCCACGCCCGAAGGCAACGGATTTTGAATCCGTCATGTCTACCAATTCCATCACACTGGCATCTTTTTTCTTTGACCTTCTCAACGAGAAGATAAAGAAAAACCACTTCAGAGCAAAGGCTTTGTTTATCTGCCTTCATCTCTATGCCGTGCATTATACAAAGAATGAAAAGCGCGGCAAGCGTTTTATGTTATTAATGTGTCAACTGCTGAATAAACAACCAAGCATGAGCATCGATGTTTAACAATATCAGCACTTAGGCATAAAGCGTTTAATAATTGCCTGCATATCAATATTTTCATTGAGTGTGCCATATTGATGGTGGCTTTGTGGCGCTAAGCGCGAGCGCACAAAGGCATCGGCAATTAAGGGGTCGCCGTAAATAAGCAAGGTTGCACCCTGCCACAGTAGGGCCAAGCTCTCCATGATTTGCCGCGCGTGTATTTCAATCGCCGCTTTATCACCAAGCTGGGCCTGTAACTGTTCTAACCGTTCATCGAACTGCGCATACTGGCCCTTTGCCTGCTCTAATTCCCGCAGTAAGGCCTTTAGCGTATCCGGCTCTTTATTCAGCACCCGCAATAAGTCTAAACACTGCACATTGCCCGAGCCCTCCCAAATGGCGTTCACCGGGGCCTCTTTATACAAACGGCTGAGCACATTGTCGTTTACATACCCCACCCCACCGACACACTCCATGGCCTCATAGGTATGTTGTACGGCGCGTTTACAAATCCAATACTTGCCGATTGCGGTGGCGCTGCGTACTAACGCTCGATGGTGGTGATCATCTTGGTTATCTAATGCATTGGCGATACGCATAGAGATAGCCAAAGCAGCCTCGGCCTCAATGGCTAAATCGGCTAATACGTTGCGCATAAGCGGTTGCTGGTGTAGACCTTTGCCAAAGGCCTGGCGTTCATGGGTATGCCAAATCGCTTCTTTCGCTGCTTGCGCCATCAGTGCCGAAGAGCCCAGCATGCAGTCGTAGCGCGTTAAAGCCACCATTTGAATGATAGTAGCAATGCCGCGCCCGGGCTCACCCAATAACCACCCATGAGCACCGCGAAATTCCACCTCGGAGCTGGCGTTAGATTGATTCCCTAATTTATTTTTAAGGCGCTGGATATGCATTGGGTTCTTGCTGCCATCCTCGCGCCAACGGGGAACTAAAAAGCATGAAAGCTGTTGCTCTACCTGGGCTAACACCAAAAAGCCATCGCACATCGGCGCCGAGCAAAACCACTTATGACCCACTATTTCATACAATTGCCCCGGCCCGATCGCAGCTACAGGGGTGGCATAGGTGGTGTTTGCTCGCACATCACTGCCACCTTGTTTTTCGGTCATTGCCATCCCTATGGTCACGCCTTGCTTTTCATACCAAGGCTTATTGCTTTCATCATAGTGACGCGACAAAATCTTGGGCAGCCACCGATCGGCCACCTCTTGTTGTACCGCGATTGCCGGAACGCTGGCGAAAGTCATGGTTAACGGGCAGCCCGAGCCTGGGTCGGCGTGGCTGTGTAAAAAAGCCAGTGCCCCGCGCACCACATGCGCCCCGCCTTTGCTTTCCAACCAAGGTAGCGCACAGTGACCACTTTGCACTGCATGGCGCATCAGTTGATGATAAGCGGGGTGATAATCGACTTGATCAATGCGCTCACCAAAACGGCTATGACTAACAAATTCGGGAAGGTGCTTATTAGCAAGGAAGCCGGCCTCTAATAGTGACCCACCTATGCCTTCACCAAAGTTGCAAAGCATGGGCGCGCCCCAACTGCCACCGAACCGCGTTAACCAGTATTGCAACACCTCATCGGCGCTAAAGGCATTATAATTCGCTAATGGCTTGGGTTGATTAAATACCGAGTGTGTATCTGCTAGGCTGTTGTTATTCATTTATTTTTCTCACAGTGCGGCAGTGGAGTTATGTCACTGACTATAGCAGGTCTGACCACCTTGTCGAGCGAGCACGAAGAGCGTCGCCTTTGTGCAGGGGGTTTGCTACACTGTCGCCGATTTTATCGCTTAGGAAATGTTGTCATGTCTGCTGATTATGCACGCACTGGGTTTGCCCGACGTATCGCCTCATTAATTTATGATGGCCTTGTGGTTATCGCATTTGCCATGCTGACCACGGTGGTGTACTTGCTTGTTGTACAAGGCGCTATCTCGCTAGGTTGGTTAAGCTTAGGTGAGGCGGAAGATGTGGCGGCGTTGATTCAACAAAATACCCTTCTCTATGTGCTCCGTGATGTGCTTTTAGTCTTAGTAAGCCTAAGCTTTTTTGGCTACTTCTGGAGTAAGAGTGGGCAAACAATCGGTATGCGAGCATGGCGTATGCAAGTGCGCCGGCTCGATGGCAGCCTTCCAGGCTTTTGGCAAAGCGCATGGCGTAGCCTGTGCGCGTTACTTGGCTTAGGCAACATCCTGGTCTTGGTTGATATAAAGAACAAACGCGCCCTGCAGGACTACTTATCGGGCTGTGAAGTGGTTACCTTAAGCAAAGAAGACAACAAGAAAATTTACCAAGCTCTAGATTAAGCACAGCAAGCGGCGTTTAATTGCGCCGCTTCAGTAGATAGCTTGAGAAGATAATAAACAACATGCTCGGTAGCACCGCCCCCACAAATGCGGGGATCTGATACACCGTCACAATAGGGCCGAAGATACGGTCAGTCAGGTGGAAAGCAATACCTGTGACCACCCCCATCACGATACGCGCGCCCATGGTTACGGTGCGCAGCGGCCCAAAAATAAATGACAGCGCAACAAGCAGCATCACTGCCAAAGACACGGGCTGCATAATCTTGCGCCACAATGCCAACTCGTAAGCGGTGGTGTCTTGGTCGTTGTGCTGCAAATACTGCAAGTAAGACCACAGCCCTTTGAATGACAAGGTTTCGGGCTTCACCGATACCACTCCCAATTTTTCAGCGGTGAGCTGTGAGTCGTAAAATTGTTCTTCGGCGAAGCTTTCTCTAATTTGTGCAGCATCAACATGTAACTCTTTGACTTTACGTAGCATCCAGCCACCTTCGCGATAAAGCGCTCGATCAGCAAAGGTGATCTTTTCCAGCTCTAAGTCTTTATCAAAGTGATACATACGCACGCCGTTGAGTTGCCCTTGTTGGTCAACATCCTCAATGTTGACGAAAACATCACCATCTTTGGCCCACACGCCTTGCTTGGCGCTGTATACATCGCCGCCGTATATAGCATGCGAACGCAGTTGTTTGGCGGTTTGCTCGGCCTTGGGTACACCCCACTCGGCCATGGCCATCATCAATAAGGCTAATACCACCGCCGTTTTCATCACCGAGGCAATGACCTGCAAGCGTGACATACCCGCTGCCTGCATCACGACCAACTCGCTGTTTGAAGCCAAAGCACCGAGCCCGGTGAGTCCGCCTATCAACGCCGCCATAGGGAAAAATACCACTACATCGCCAGGCACCGTATACAAGGTATATAACAGCGCATCCATAATGTCGTAGCTGCCACGCCCCACTGATTTAAGCTGCTCAATAAACTTAATGAGGGTACTGATCCCCACCAGAACCAATAGGGCGAACCCCGTGGTTTGCATAATGCTGCGCCCTAAATACCAATCGAGTGTTTTCATACTGCGGCCTCTCGCTTAGTTAGGATGGAGCGCAGCCACACGCCGAGCGGTCGCCCTTTGATAATAAGAAATGCACCAATAAACAGCGCACTAAGATGCACCCACCATAGGCCAATCGAAGGCGGAATTTTGCCATCTTCCAAGGCAAATTTAGCGGCATTCAATAAAATAAAATACCCTAGATACAGGCTGATTGCCGGCACTAGCTTGGCAAATTTACCTTGGCGCGGGTTCACCACGCTCAAAGGCACGGCGATAAGCGTTAATAGCGGAATAGACAGTGGAATGGCTAAGCGCCATTGAAACTGCGAGATAGCTTCATTGCTATCTTGCTCTAACAACTTGGCGGTGGGCACGGCTTCCAGCTTACGACGCTGGTGTTCAATGGCTTGCTCGCGGATCTGCACCTGATAGCTATCAAACTCGGTATGTTGCATGTTCAGTGCGCGGGCCTGAGTTTCGTAGCGCTGCCCCTGACGCAGGATCAACTGTTGTTCGCCGTTATCACGTTCGATCACCTGCCCTTGCTCGGCATACACGACCTGAGACTGTTGCTGGCCTTCACCACGAGGCAACTGCGCCACAAACACCTTATTTAAAACGCGTCCGCCATCGTCCATATCATGAATAAAGACCACGGCTTTTTCATTCCCTGTTTCCTGAAAGCGCCCGGCACGCAAGGCAGAAAGGCCGGCATCGGCTTGTGCCCGCTCCTTTAACTGGTATTCCTTTTCACTGGCCCAAGGGGCTAAATACAAGGTCATGGCACCGGCTAAAATCGCCAAAGCGGTGCTTGAGATTAGGGTAATACGCACCACATACCATTCACTGACGCCACAGGCTTTAAGGACCGTCATTTCGCTGTCAGCATACACGCGGCTATAAGCGAGGATAATACCTAAAAAGATACTTAGCGGCAGAATCAACGAGGCTAATTGCGGCAGCTTTAGTGCCACCATAGAAAGCACTAATTTTGCAGGAATACTGCCCTCAGATGCATCGCCTAGAATTACGACGAATTTTTGGCTGATAAAAATGGTCATTAAGGTCAAGAAAACAGCAACCTGAGACTTGAAAACTTCAGCGGTTAAGTATCGAAAAATCAGCAATGTCCGCCCCTAAAAACGTCGTGTTTCACTGGCATAGTAGGAAAATTTGAGTAAACTAGTTGTTTTAGTCACTTTATTATATGTCAAGCGCATTAAATATCATACCTAAGGCATGTAATTGTCTACACTTTAGTTAGTGGATTGATAAATGCGTAAATAGTTCACGACAATAGTAAGTAGGTGAACAGCGCCTTGGCTGGCAAACGCCCCAAGGGCTGACTTTTCCTCTAATTAGGAGTCACAATGGAATTTAGCGTAAAAAGTGGTAGCCCAGAGAAGCAACGCAGCGCCTGTATTGTAGTGGGTGTTTACGAGCCACGCCGCTTATCCCCTATCGGCGAGCAACTGGACCAAATCAGTGAAGGCTACATCTCTAACCTTTTACGTCGCGGCGACTTAGAAGGTAAGCCGGGGCAAACGCTATTATTACACCATGTACCGAATGTGCTAAGTGAGCGCGTACTACTTGTAGGTTGTGGTAAAGAGCGCGAGCTAGACGACAAACAGTATAAACAAATCATTTCCAAAACCATTAATACCCTGAACGAGACTGGGGCCATGGAAGCGGTGTGCTTTTTAACAGAGCAGCATGTAAAAAGCCGCGATACGTATTGGAAAGTACGCCAAGCTGTTGAGACCACACAAGATTGCTTATACACCTTTAACCAGCTGAAAAGTAAAAAAAGCGATCCACGCCGACCACTGCGGAAAATTGTTTTCAACGTACCAACGCGCCGCGAATTGCCGATTGGCGAAAGTGCCATTGAGCATGGTTTAGCTATCGCTTCAGGAGCCAAGCTCTGTAAAGATGTCGCCAATATGCCGCCAAATATCTGTAACCCGCGTTACTTAGGCGAGCAAGCGAAAGGCTTAGAAGAAGAGTTCGAGAACGTCACCGTTAACTTGGTCGGCGAGCAAGAAATGGAAGAACTTGGTATGCACTCGTACCTTGCCGTAGGCCGTGGCAGTGCCAACGAGTCAGTGATGTCGGTGATTCACTACAATGGCGGCGCAGAAGGCGCGGCACCGATAGTACTGGTAGGCAAAGGCCTGACTTTCGACTCCGGCGGTATTTCAATTAAGCCAGGCGAAGCCATGGACGAGATGAAATACGACATGGGCGGCGCAGCTGGGGTTATCGGCACCATGCGCTCCATTGCCAAAATGCAACTGCCCATTAATGTGATTGGTGTGCTTGCAGGCTGTGAAAACATGCCCAGCTCCAATGCCTATCGCCCGGGTGATATTCTAACCACGATGTCGGGGCAAACCGTCGAAGTCCTTAATACTGACGCCGAGGGACGCTTGGTACTGTGTGATGCCCTCACCTATGTGGAGGCATTCGACCCCGATACCGTGATTGACGTAGCCACCCTTACTGGCGCGTGCATCATCGCCCTGGGTGCTCATGCAACCGGCATGCTCTCTAACCATAATCCTTTGGCACATGACCTTTTAAAAGCCTCTGAGCAAAGTGGCGATCGTGCTTGGCAGCTGCCGCTATGGGATGACTATCATGAGCAGTTAGAAAGCCCGTTTGCTGATTTCACTAACTTAGGCGGTCGTGCCGCAGGCACTATTACCGCTGCTTGCTTCTTATCTAAGTTCACCAAAAAGTATAACTGGGCGCACTTAGATATTGCCGGTACGGCATGGCGCAGCGGCGGCAAAACCAAAGGCGCCACGGGGCGTCCTGTGCCAATGCTAACGCAATATTTGATTAACCGCGCTGGGGTATTGGATAACCCGCAAGATTAATCACTGCGATATCACTTCAAGCCCCTTTTTTAAGGGGCTTATTCATTGATGCAGGGGCGTGATTGTGTCAAAATTGGCGGATTAACGAGCCGCGTAGAGGGCGCAATGCACGCGTTATTTTACCTGCTAGAACATGCCGATGAGCCGGGCAGCGACGTACCGGCTCATTTTGATCTTGGCGCTCGCTTGGCGTGCGAGCAATATCGCCAAGGACAACGGGTATTTATCTTTGTTGATAATCGCGACGATGCTCATCTTGTTGATCAGCACCTATGGGCATTTGACGCCGATAGCTTTGTGCCCCACAACCTCCAAGGAGAAGGGCCTCGCGCTGGTGCCGCTGTGGAGATAGGGCAAACCCCGCCTGTGTCACGGCGCAGTGTACTGATCAACTTAGCATCAAGCGTGCCCGATTTTATACGTCGCTTTGATACGGTGTTTGACTTTGTGCCAGCCGATGACACACGCAAACACCAAGCACGAGCAAGATATAAGCAGTTACGCGACTTAGGCGCGCAGCTGGCAACACAAAAAGTTTAAGTTAAGGTTCTGGGCAATGGATAAAACCTATAATCCGCAAGATATTGAACAATCCCTCTATCAGAAGTGGGAAGAAAACGGCTACTTTAAGCCAAGTGGTGAGGGCGACTCATACTCAATTATGATCCCACCACCAAATGTCACCGGCAGCCTACATATGGGCCACGCCTTCCAGGACACCATCATGGATACCTTAATCCGTTTCAAGCGGATGCAAGGGAATAACACATTGTGGCAGGTTGGTACCGACCATGCTGGGATCGCGACACAAATGGTGGTCGAGCGTAAACTCGCCGCCGAAGAGGATAAAACACGCCATGACCTAGGTCGTGATGCCTTTATCGATAAAATCTGGCAATGGAAGAATGAATCTGGCGGCACCATCACCAAGCAGCTACGTCGTTTAGGCGCCTCGGTGGATTGGGACCGTGAACGCTTCACTATGGATGACGGCCTATCTGAAGCGGTTAAAGAAGTCTTTGTGCGCCTGTATAAAGACGACTTAATTTACCGTGGTAAGCGTCTGGTTAACTGGGATCCAAAACTACACACCGCGATTTCTGACCTTGAAGTTGAAAACAAAGACAAACAAGGGCATATGTGGAATATGCGCTATCCGTTGGCCGATGGCGTCAAAACTCAGGATGGCAAAGATTACATCGTCGTCGCCACCACTCGCCCAGAAACCATGCTCGGCGATACTGGTGTGGCCGTAAACCCTGATGACGAGCGTTACCAAAACCTCATTGGCAAAGAAGTCTTGCTGCCTATCGTGAACCGCCGTATTCCTATCGTTGCCGATGAGCATGCCGATATGGAAAAAGGCACCGGCTGTGTGAAAATCACCCCAGCGCATGACTTCAACGATAATGAAGTCGGTAAACGCCACCAGTTGCCGATGATTAACGTATTCAACAAAGATGCGGCGATTCTAAGCGAAGGCGAAACCTTTACCTTTGATGGCAAACCACTGCAGTTAGACGCCCCTATCCCTGAGCGTTTCCACGGCTTAGACCGTTTTGATGCGCGTAAGCAAGTGGTTGCTGAGTTCGAGCAGGCTGGGTTATTAGAAAAGATTGATGATCACAGCTTAACCGTGCCCTACGGCGATCGCTCTGGGGTGGTGATTGAGCCCCTACTTACCGACCAATGGTATGTGCGCGTTGCGCCACTGGCCGAGCCAGCTATCAAAGCCGTTGAAGACGGTGATATTGAGTTCGTACCAAAGCAATACGAAAACATGTACTTTTCTTGGATGCGCGACATTCAAGACTGGTGTATTTCGCGTCAGCTATGGTGGGGCCACCGTATTCCAGCGTGGTACGACAATGACGGCAACGTGTATGTTGGACGCGATGAAGCAGAAGTACGCCGCGAGCATAACCTCGATGACGATGTCACGCTCAGCCAAGATGACGACGTACTCGATACTTGGTTCTCATCAGCATTGTGGACCTTCTCAACCCTTGGTTGGCCGAACAACGTTGAAGACTTAAAAGTATTCCATCCGTCTAACGTGTTGGTCACTGGTTTCGACATCATTTTCTTCTGGGTTGCCCGTATGATTATGATGACTCTGCATTTCATCAAAGATGACAACGGCAAGCCTCAGGTACCATTTAAAACCGTTTATGTGACTGGCCTGATTCGCGATGAGAATGGCGATAAAATGTCGAAGTCTAAGGGTAACGTGCTTGACCCACTGGACATGATTGACGGCATCGATTTGGAAAGCCTAGTGACTAAGCGCACCGGCAACATGATGCAGCCACAACTGGCGAAGAAAATCGAAAAGAACACCCGTAAAACCTTCGCTGAAGGTATTGAGCCGCATGGCACCGATGCCTTGCGTTTCACTCTTGCAGCCATGGCGTCAACCGGTCGTGATATCAACTGGGATATGAACCGCCTAGAAGGTTACCGTAACTTCTGTAATAAGCTGTGGAACGCTAGTCGTTACGTGCTTATGAACACCGAAGAGCAAGATTGTGGCTTCAACGACGCACAGCGCGAGTACTCGCTGGCGGATCGTTGGATTCAAGGACAGTTCCAACAAACCGTGAAAACCTTCACTGAGCACTTGGACAACTACCGTTTTGACCTTGCTGCTAACACGATTTACGAGTTCACCTGGAACCAGTTCTGTGACTGGTACCTTGAGCTAACTAAACCCGTGTTATTTAAAGGCACCGAGACCCAGCAACGCGGCACCCGCCATACGCTGATCACTGTGCTTGAAGGGCTACTGCGTTTGATGCACCCGTTAATGCCATATATCACCGAAACCATTTGGCAGCGTGTGGCTCCGCTTGCAGGTATCCATGCCGATACCATAATGACCCAAGCGTTCCCTGCGTTTGAGCAAGATAAAGTCGATAGCACCGCGATGGCCGATTTGGAGTGGATGAAACAATTTATTGTCGCCATTCGTAATATTCGCGGTGAAATGGACATTAGCCCAAGCAAACCACTGAACGTGTTGCTTGCTCAGGCTTCTGCCGAGGATACTCGTCGCTTACAAGAAAATCAGACGTTCCTAGCCGCCCTAGCCAAGCTAGAAGATGTGACCGTGCTTGATAACGTCGACGACGCGCCAGCGTGTGCGACCGCCTACGTGGGTCAACTCGAGATCATGATCCCCATGGCCGGGCTGATTGATGTAGACGCTGAGTTAGCGCGTATTGCTAAGCAATTGGAAAAAGCTGAAAAAGGTCTGGCTCAAGTTGAGAAAAAGCTCGCTAATGAGAAGTTTGTCAACAACGCGCCTGAAGCCGTACTTGAAAAAGAAAAGTCGAAGCTGGCAGAGTACAGCGAAGCCAAGGCGAAATTGCTCGAGCAAAAAGCAAAAATCGAAAGCCTGTAAAACTATTAGGCAATAATCATAACGCGAGCTCAGGCTCGCGTTTTTTATGTCCGCGTCCCATACAAACAAGCATAAAAAAAGCCAAGCAGTTGCTTGGCTTTTTCATCTCAGCATTGCTTAGAAGCTGTAGTTGTACTGTGCACCAACCAGGTAAGCATGGCCTTCCGACTCAAAGCCCCACTGCTGCCCTAGGTTGTCACCTTCAACAAAGTTTTGGGTTTTACCGCGTAAAATACTGGCACCTAAATCAACGCTAGACGCTTCATCGATAAACCATTCCGCACCAAAAGAGAGCCAGAAGCGGTCGGTATCTGGGATAGAGATAGACAGATGCTTCTGCGCCACTGGCGATTCATCAAAGGCTAAACCAGCACGCAATTTAATATCGTTTGTTAGCTGGTAGTCACCACCGATTGACACACGAATTGAATCCGAGAAGTCTTCGTTTTTGCTAAATACCGGTCCCTCACTCACTGGCACATAGGCTTCAAGCTTGTCAAAGCTACTCCAGCCTGTCCAAAGCACACTGTAGTGTAGGCCATAATCTTGGTTTAACTGGTGTGAGCCTGAGAATTCAGCGATCGCTGGCAGGGTTAAATCAACCGTACCTGGTAAAGTTTGCCCATTAAGGCCACCCAATGCTGCCGGAAGCTGATTGGTGTAGTCACCCTCAAATGTGAGGTCTGTTTCGCTGCGATAGTGGAAGCCAAGGCGGTTGTCACTATCCAGGTCATAGGCCAGGCCTACATTCCAGCCAAAGCCATAGTCATCGCCCTCAAGGTGAACCGCTTCTAAGCTTGCCGGTGCACCTAACGGGTTTGCGCCAAGGTTACGGACAATCTTTGCATCGGCGTACACGTGGTTAACACCCAGTGCCAAGGTAAGAGCTTCGTCCACCTTATAAGAAACCGATACATTAGAGTTAATGGTGACGATTTCAGTTTCACCAGCTAGCTGGCCTGCCGCATAATCACTGGCAAACTCAGTAGCTAAACCAAAGTTAGAGAAGGCACCAAAGCCTACTGCCACCTTATCGTTTACCGGGAGCACAAAGTAACCGGCAGGGATCACCGCGCTAGGGGCGATGCTATCGTCGTTTAACACATTAGGGTTTAGGCCATTGTTGGTGCTTTCGCCTTCAAGGCTCACGTCTGGCTCGACATAAATTGCCGCCACGCTCAACTGTGCCGTTTCAAATTGCGACATCAGTGCGGGGTTACGGGCAACCACAGATGCATCATCAGCAATGGCTGCTTCACCAGCGTAGGCACGGCCTAAGCCTGACGCATTTTGCTCTGCCAGCTGAAAAGCGGCAGCGAAAGATTCTGTTGATAATAGCGCCAATGAAGCCGCTAAAATTGTCTTTTTGAATTGCATACTTCTTTCTCATTGTTGTCATTTTAACTGGCATACACTAGCGTATTTCATGCAAAAAAACTGTTAAATATGGTTAACATAGCGTAATTTAAGGGCAATATTTACATAATTTTACGATTTTAAAGACTGATTAGACCTCAAACACTCAAATGATATAAATTCTCATTATCATTGACTATTTATCTAATATCGCTACACTGCGGGTATTAAAAAAGTGAACAGGAATGTCCTATGGTGCTCGTTATAATGCTTATTTTGGTTGCGCTGGTGTTTTGCGCTATCAGTGTATTTGCATTTTTACGTGCGAACTACTGCGCCTGCCACCATCAAGGCGAGTGCGACAACCCCGTAAGCCAATATTGGCTCGCTTCAATGCTGGCCTCGCTGGTAAGTTTTGGACTGTGTTGTATTGCCCTGCATACGACACAAGGCACCATGGTATGGTTTATACTAACGGGAAGTTGTTTTAGTGGCGCATTAATCGCCGCTAAGCGCCAAGGAAAAAAACAGTGTGAGCGTGCTAAGGCAGCAAGTGCTCCTTTAACAAACGAGACAAATTAAGGTCAAACTCTAAGGGAGAGGTGCTACCCAAGATTTTGATGTCGTCTTTGCTGATACTCAAATCGACGTCTTTGGCGGTAATGTGGTGACGGTGCTGAGTGTTATAAAACACCCGTACCTTAGGTTTGATAGGATTAGCCTCGTTGCCCTGCACTACTAGTGCCAGACGCTCATTGGTAAGTTTGACCAAGGTTCCCACAGGATGGATCCCGACACATTTTATAAAGCGCTGTACTAGGGCTTGGTCAAACATCGCCTTTTGCGCTAATAAGAAACGCAGTGCCGTTAGCGGCTCCTCACCTTTTTTATAGGGCTTATCTGCCACCATCGCCGCATACACATCCACCAGCGCTAAAATACGTGCTTCACGAGATAATTTATCGGCTTTGATACCACGCGGGTAGCCGCTGCCGTCTAACCGCTCATGATGGTTAACAACCATTTCTAACATCATGCTGGAGATGTGCTTTTGCCCTTTAAGCATGGTTAGGCTCAGCGCCACGTGTTTACGTACCGCCTTGGTTTCGAGCTCAGTGAGTTTACCTGGCTTTGATAGAATTCCTTGCGGTACTTTGGCAAGACCAATGTCATGCAACAAGGCCGCTAACGCCATTTGCCGCACTTTATTAATTTCGAAACCTAAATATTTGGCAAAAATAGCGGTCAAAATGGCGCAATTCATCATATGACGCCAAGTGTAGCTATTTCTATCGCGCAGCAGTGTCAGCGCGGCCATAGCGTCTGGATTACGAAAAACTGAGTCAACAATATCATCAGCGATACCACTGAGTAGTGCCATATTGACTTGCATGCCTGAGGTCAGCTCGTTGTACATGGCACGCAGTTTACCCAAGCTTTGATCATAGCAAGTGCTAGCAATGAGGAACTCTTGCTCTAACGTCGCCTGACTGTGATCACGGTCACTAAGCTTCGGCTTTTCTGCCTGGCTTGCGATATCTTGCGACTCGCCAGTGCGTTCTTTCTTAGACTTGGGTTTTAAATGCGTGGGAATGGGGATATCGCTTTGTGCGAAATCGATGGTCAGCTCTTCCACTCCCTCACTCAGCAGGCGCTTAATTATGGAAGCATCTCTGACCATGCCCCGGGTCTTTATCTTTATTGACGCACCTTGGGCCTGCTTATTTACCCGGTCAACAAACATGCCGGGTTTTAGCTCGCTAATAGGTAAGGAGATCAACATAGGGGACTGTACGAAAGCTGAATAAACTCAGATAAAATTACCACTAAATGGTAAATAAAGTCCATAAAAGGTGGTTAAAACCACCCTTTAGTCTTGGAAGTAAGTGCCCCAGCCATCGTATTCCACGCCGTTATCAGCGGCAATGGCTACCAGCTTATCAACATCTTCCATAATAACGTCGGCATCGAGCTCAGACTCAACCACCACATCAAAGCCCCAGATAGTTCCCCCTTCTTCGAGTTCCAACTCAGCCGGTTCTTCCACATCAAAGCCCGCCTTAAAAGCAGCTAACGCGGCGTTTTCTAGGGCATTGAAATCTTCACACACAAAGTGATGTTCTACCTCATATAAAATTTCCGGATTAGAGCCATCTTCAAGTAGGGATTCGACAATTTCTTCGCTAATTTCGCGCCAGTTTTCCATTATGTTCTCTCATTCAATTGCGCCAGTGTCTGAGCCATCAAGGCATGGAAATGATCCGCATATTCGCGCGGGCTCATCGAGGCATCCAATAATTGTGGCGCCAGCATTTTGATGTAAATAGTACCATTATCCCAGCGATTTAGCTTGATGGTTTTGTGGGTATCGCTCATTACTACCGGCACCACAGGGACCTTGGCATTGAGTGCGGTGTGAAACGCGCCGGTTTTAAATGGCAACAAGCCACGACCATAACTACGGGTACCCTCTGGAAACATCCACAGTGATAACCCGCCTTTTTTGAGCTTTTCGGTGGTTTTAGCAATGGTGGCCATCGCCCGCGAACGATTTGCACGATCGATAAGAATATTGCCCGACAACCAATAAATTTGGCCAAAAAATGGGATCCATTTTAAGCTTTTTTTACCCAAACTTACGGTATTACGCTGCAGAGCACCGGGGAGTAAAAATAAATCATAGTTATTCTGATGGTTAGCAACATAGACCGCAGGCGAACCAGTCACAATGGCTGGGTCTTTCTCAATAACAACATTCACCCCCAGCAACTTAGGCATCTTTGCATACCAGCTACCAATCACCCGCACGTTGTCACCGTGAAACGGGCGTACCAAGCACAAGATAAACCCCGCGATAAAGCTTAAGGGGACAAACACAGCCATGGCTAACAAACGCAATAAAGCCAGCACGATAAACTCCACATAACCTGAATTGTCGGCATTATACATAGGCGAATAATTTTAAGCGAACACTTGTACGCTGTTATTGCTTTCTCACTAAGTGCGCTATACGTGTTGGAAAAAAGCGATGCCACGCATCGGTTTTTATCGTTTCCAATTTCGCTGTCATTAAGGCCTTATAGACTACACTTGTTTAATCTTAGTTCATCTCCACAGCTCTATAGTAAGTGAATGAATTTATTACCGTTAGATTCCTTAAGGAGGACGATATGGGTAAGTGTCCAGTGATGCACGGCAGCCAAACCACGCAAGCAAAACCTAATACTGATTGGTGGCCCAACGCACTCAACCTCGATATTTTGCATCAGCACGATAGCAAAACAAGCCCCTACGGCGAGCATTTTAATTACGCTGAGGAGTTCAAAAAGCTCGACCTAGAGGCGGTGAAAAACGATCTTAAAACACTGATGACTGACAGCCAGGCATGGTGGCCTGCCGACTGGGGCCATTATGGTGGGTTGATGATTCGTATGGCTTGGCACTCCGCAGGTTCATATCGCCTTGCTGATGGTCGCGGTGGGGGTGGTACTGGTAACCAACGCTTTGCTCCGCTTAATTCATGGCCTGATAATGCCAATTTGGATAAAGCACGGCGATTACTGTGGCCTATCAAGAAAAAGTACGGTAACAAACTCTCGTGGGCCGATTTAATGATCCTTGCCGGCAACATGGCCTATGAGTCTATGGGATTGAAAACCTTTGGTTTCGCCGGTGGCCGCGAAGATATTTGGCACCCAGAAAAAGATGTGTATTGGGGTGCGGAAAAAGAGTGGCTAGCACCGAGCGATGAGCGCTACGACAATGTTGAGAAGCCGCAAAGTATGGAAAACCCTCTCGCCGCCGTGCAAATGGGGCTTATCTACGTCAACCCTGAGGGGGTTAATGGCGAACCAGACCCGCTCAAGACCGCTGCGCAAGTCAGAGAGACATTTGCCCGCATGGCCATGGATGACGAAGAAACTGCAGCCTTGACCGTCGGTGGTCATACTGTAGGCAAAACCCACGGTAATGGCGATGCCGAAATACTTGGCCCCGAGCCCGAAGCCGCCGATGTTTTCGAACAAGGGCTGGGTTGGAATAACCACCACCAGCGCGGGATCGGTCGCGATACGGTCACTTCAGGATTAGAAGGAGCATGGACCACCTACCCAACAAAATGGGATAACGGGTATTGCCACCTACTGCTTAACTACGAATGGCAGCTCAAGAAAAGCCCTGCGGGCGCTTGGCAGTGGGAGCCTATTGATATGAAAGAGGAAGATAAGCCCGTTGATGTTGAAGACCCATCCATTCGCTGCAATCCGATCATGACCGACGCCGATATGGCGATGAAGCTTGACCCCAGCTATCGCAAAATCATCGAGCGCTTTCACAACGACTTTGATTACTTTAGCGATGTCTTCGCCCGCGCTTGGTTTAAACTAACCCATCGTGATTTAGGCCCTAAATCTCGTTACCTCGGCGCCGATGTGCCAAATGAAGATTTAATTTGGCAAGACCCTATTCCTAGTGTCGATTACGTACTTAGTAGTTCCGAGCAGGCTGAACTTAAACAGCAAATACTGGCATGCCCAGTGAGTGCCGCCGACCTTATCTGCACCGCATGGGATAGTGCTCGCACCTTTCGTAGCTCAGACTATCGTGGCGGCGCCAATGGCGCGCGCATCCGTCTGGCACCACAAAAGGATTGGCTTGGCAACGAACCTGAACGCTTAAATCGAGTACTTGATGCCTTGGCGCAATTGCAAAGCACCTTAGACAAACCCATTAGCATGGCCGACCTCATTGTTCTCGGTGGCACTGCAGCCATTGAGCAAGCGGCAAAAGCCGGGGGCGTAGATATCAATGTGCCCTTTAGCGCAGGGCGCGGCGATGCGACCGATGAGATGACCGATGGTGAGTCATTCGAGCCACTGGAACCTATTCATGATGGCTATCGCAATTGGTTAAAACAAGACTACGCCGTTCCAGCGGAAGAGTTGTTACTTGAACGCACGCAGTTGATGGGCTTAACGGCACCGGAGATGACCGTGTTATTAGGCGGAATGCGTATGTTAGGCACTAATCATGGTGGCTCCAAGCACGGTGTGTTTACCGACCGTGAAGGGGTGCTGAGCAATGACTTCTTCGTCAACCTCACCGACATGGCATACCAGTGGCAGCCTAAAGAGAATGGTCTTTATGACATTGTTGAGCGCAGCACAGGCAAAGTGAAGTGGACCGCCACCCGCGTTGATCTGGTGTTTGGCTCAAACTCTATCCTGCGCAGTTATGCTGAGTTTTACGCTCAAGACGATAACAAAGAACGCTTTGTCCACGACTTTATCAAAGCCTGGGTTAAAGTAATGGACGCCGATCGCTTCGACTTGTAAGTGACAAAAGCCGTTAAAGTAAAAAGAGGGCCAAGGCCCTCTTTTTTAATCTTCGCTAAGCGTTTCCTCATCGGGCGCTTCACTGGCTTTGGTGCTCAGCTCTATATCACAGCCATCCACACGCTGTAGACCACGCGGAAGCTTATTGCCTCGGCGTCCGCGCTCTCCATAATAGTGTTCAAGGTCTGCGGGCTTAAGCGTTAGTTTGCGCTTGCCTGCATGCAAGGTCACGCTCGCACCCTCGGGAACTACGGTGAGCAACTTCACATACTCTTCGCGCGCCTGTACCTTGGCACTGGGTATAGAGATAATTTTATTCCCTTTCCCTTTGGCGAGCTTAGGCAAGTCTCGTAATGGGAACAGTAACATGCGACCTTCACTGGAAATAGCCATGCAGTAGTCTTTACTAACATCGTTCACAGCAATGGGCTGGAGCAATAACCCGCCTTTAGGCAAGCTTACCAGTGCCTTACCATTTTTGTTCTTACTGACCAAATCGGCAAATTCAGCAACGAAGCCGTAACCGGCATCACTGGCCATCAGTAACAGTTGCTCATTCTCTGCCATCACCGCGTGTTCAAGTGTGGCACCCGCAGCGATATTAAAGCGCCCCGACATCGGTTCACCCTGGCTGCGCGCTGAGGGCAGACTGTGTGCGTCGGTGGCAAAGGCGCGGCCACTGGAGTCGAGGAATACCGCCGGCTGATTGCTCTTGCCTTTGGCGCTGGCTTTAAACTTATCGCCTGCGCGATAGTTTAAGCCCTCAGCATCCACTTCATGGCCTTTGGCCACCCGCGCCCAGCCTTTTTCGGAAAGCACCACAGTGACCGACTCTGAAGGGATCAGGTCTTTTTCGCTCAGAGCTTTGGCTTCTTCACGTTCAACTACAGGCGAGCGGCGGTCATCACCGTATAACTCAGCCGCTTCTTGAATTTCTTTTTTCATTAGCGTCGACATACGGCGCTCTGAACCTAAGATCAGCTGCAGTTTGTCACGCTCTTGTTCCAACTCGTCTTGCTCGCCGCGAATTTTCATTTCTTCAAGCTTAGCAAGGTGGCGAAGTTTCAAATCGAGAATTGCTTCGGCTTGTTTTTCACTGAGGCCATAGCGCTCCATCAATACCGGCTTCGGCTCGTCCTCGCTGCGAATAATAGCAATGACTTCATCAATATTGAGGTAGGCAATCATCAAGCCTTCGAGAATATGCAGTCGCGCGAGCACTTTATCTAGGCGGTACTGCAACCGTCGACGCACCGTATCACGGCGGAAAGTCAGCCATTCGCTAAGAATACTGCGTAAGTCTTTCACTTGCGGTCGACCATCAAGACCGATCATATTGAGGTTAACGCGGTAGTTCTTTTCCAAATCCGTGGTGGCAAATAAATGCGCCATCAGCGGCTCGACTTTTACCCGGTTAGAGCGTGGCACCACAACGATGCGGGTCGGGTTTTCATGATCCGACTCGTCGCGTAAATCGGCCACCATCGGCAGTTTCTTTGCCGTCATTTGGTTGGCGATTTGCTCTAACACCTTGGCGCCTGAACACTGATGTGGCAATGCAGTGATCACTACTTCACCCTGCTCAATATGGTATTTAGCCCGCATTTTCAGTGAGCCACGGCCACTGGTGTAGAGCTTTTCAATGTCCGCCTTAGGAGTAATAATTTCCGCTTCGGTGGGGTAATCGGGTGCCTTAACCAGCTCCAGTAACTCCGCCAGTTCGGTCTTGGGTTTATCCAATAACAGACAACAGGCATTAGCCAATTCGCGCACATTGTGCGGTGGAATATCGGTTGCCATGCCCACAGCAATACCCGTTACCCCATTGAGTAAAATGTGCGGTAAGCGCGCAGGCAGTACCTCAGGCTCCTTCATGGTGCCATCGAAGTTGGGGATCCAATCAGCGGTGCCCTGGCCTAACTCTTTTAGTAGTACCTCAGAGAATTTTGACAACCGCGCTTCGGTATAACGCATCGCAGCAAAAGACTTAGGATCGTCTGCGGCCCCCCAGTTACCTTGACCATCAACTAACGGGTAACGATATGAAAAAGGCTGTGCCATCAGTACCATAGCTTCATAGCAAGCACTATCACCATGGGGGTGGTACTTACCGAGCACATCACCCACAGTACGAGCGGACTTTTTATATTTCGCCGCTGCAGAGAGCCCCAACTCACTCATTGCGTAGACAATGCGCCGTTGCACGGGCTTCAGACCATCACCAATATGAGGTAAGGCCCGGTCCATGATCACATACATGGAATAATTGAGGTAGGCGTCTTCGGTGAAGCGCCCCATGGTAAGTTGCTCTATGCCTTGTTGTGACAAGGTCGTTGTTTGTGTCATTGATACTTACCCAAACTTACTTCTTGTTATAGTGCACGCGGTAAATCGCGTTAGCGTAATCATCGGAGACCAGCAAGCTGCCATCGGCCATTTGCACCATGGCAACAGGTCGGCCAAAGGTTTCTTCGTTTTCCATAAAACCGCTTATAAATGGCTCGTAGCCAGTCACTTGGCCATCTTCTATCTTAGCCATCATAACCCGGTAGCCCGCTTTTTTACTGCGGTTCCACGAACCATGCTCAGCCACAAAAAGCTGTTTGTCATAGTCACTTGGAAATTGCTCACCAGTGTAAAAATGAATACCTAGTGGCGCCACGTGAGCACCTAAATTTAGCGCTGGCTGAGTGTAATCGGCAGCGTTTTTGCCTTTGCCGAACTCCGGATCCGGGATTGTACCACCGTGGAAGTATGGAAAGCCAAAATGTTGCCCTACTTCATCGATACGGTTAATTTCACACGGCGGAATATCATCACCCATCATGTCACGGCCGTTATCGCTGAACCACAGTTTGCCACTGTCTGGATGGAAATCGAAACCAACTGAATTACGCACCCCCTCTGCGAGGGTGGTAAGCTCTTTGCTCTCTAAATTCAGGGAGAAAATACGGCCAAATTCAGGGTCTTCTGCGCAGACGTTACAAGGCACACCGACAGGCACAATAAGCTCACCGCTGGGAGCGAAGCGAATAAACTTCCAACCGTGGTGGCGCTTATCGGGAAACTTGTCATACACCACTTCTAGTTTGGCTTTATCAAGCTTGTTGTCGATATCATCAAAGCGAATAATGCGCTCAACTTCAGCAACGTACAGTGCTCCGTCTTTATAGGCTATGCCCGAAGGCATGTTAAGACCTTCAGCAATCAGCACCTGTTTATCGGCGCGGCCGTCTTGGTCTTTATCAATTAAGGCGTAAACATTACCCGCTTTACGCGAACCGGCATAGACCACACCATTTTCGGAAATGGCTAGTTGCCGCGCGTTATCAACATTTAGCGCGTACGGCTCGATGGTGAAGCCTGCGGGAACCGACAGCCTGTCGGTGATATCTGTTGCCATCGCACTGCTGGCGAAAGTTAACCCAAGTAATGCACTAACAAGTTTGTTATTCATAAATCACCTTATTTCGACCGCTGTTCTTTGCTTGATAGAGTAGTTTGTCCACGGCGCTGAGCAGCGCTTTGGCAGAGTCATAATCATTACTGCGCTGCAGTACCCCAAAACTCGCCGTTACTCGTAACTCATGATTATTGCTTTTTACTGTATCCGAGCACAAACTATTGCGCAAACGCTCTGCGATCTCAACAGCTTGCTCAAGGTCGGTGTCTGGCAACACCACCAAAAACTCTTCCCCCCCTGTGCGCCCGAGCATATCGCTCTGGCGTACCATGTAGCTAAAACGTTTGGTCACACAGATTAATACATCGTCGCCAACGCTATGCCCAAACTCATCGTTAATACGTTTAAAATGATCAATATCGCAGGCGATCACAGAAAAAGGCTGATTGTCTTGCCACAAGCTATCGACTTTATCCATGATATGGCGACGATTTGCCACCGCCGTAAGACTATCGGTAACTGCAAGCGCGCGAAAGCGCTGTCGCAAACGATATTGTCGCCAAGAAAAAGCAAGCACGGTGATAAGCACTAAACTTCCGAGAAAAATGATTCCTTGCTGTAGTCGGTGTTGTCGCTCGGAGGCCTCGAGTTCAAGCTCTTGCAGCGACTGCTGCTGCGCCAAAATACGGTTATTAAGTTCTATTTGCTCGGTATCAAACTGCACTTTATGGCGCGCTTTGGCCACGGCTCCAACACTGTCGTAATGTTGTTCACTGGCCTGTATATACTGCTCTAACAAATCCACCGCTCTTGGGTAATCTTGCTGGCGCTTAGCCAACTGCGCTTTTAATTCCAGCAACTCCAAATTGCGATGGATACTGCCTTGCTCTGCTTGTGATTGCCGCTGTTGTTCGATATTGCGCAATATATGCTGAGCCTCTTCAAGGCGGTTTTGTTGCAAGCGAATACGCGCTTGCAAAAATTGATGGGCACGCTCATTAGCTGCATCTTCAACCACCCAAACCCAGTGCTCACTTTTATCTAATGCTTGGTCTGCTTGTTCGGTTTTCCCCATCTGCGCATAAGCAAGCGCCAACCCAAAGTAGGTAAAGTATTTACCTTGTGGGTCGTCGCGCTTAGCCCCAAGTGGCAACATTGCTTGAAAGTATTCCAATGCTGTTTGGGGGTCATTGAGTTCGATGTAAATAGAACCAATATTAAACAGCGACACCATTTGATCGAAGTACAAACCGTGCTCGCTAAAATAATTAAGCGCTTTAGTTTGCATAGCCAATGCTTGGTCGTAATCGAACAAGTACTCATGGGTTTTCGCCATACTTGATTCAAGATACGCGATTTGTAACTCTGAGCCGTGCTCGAGTAACAACCGATAAGCCCGAGAGAAATAGCCTAATGCTTTGATTTCTTGGTCGTTGTAAACGTAAAAAGTGCCGATGGCGCTGTACACTTCAGCTTGTAGAAGAGGGGCTAGGTCTTGGACTTGCTGCTCGGCTTGGCTGTAGAGTTCGGTAGCAGCGTCTAGCTTGCCTTGGCGGTCAAATAGTTGCGCACGGGCAAGCAACAGGAGTACTTGTTGTGACGGCCTAAGTTCATCTGCTGTGGCGATGAGCTTATCGGTTAAACGCTGTGCGTCACTATCGCGCCCTACAAGTAAGTAGTTGCTGACCAGCTCAAGTTCAAACGCTGCGCGTTGCAATGCACTGAGCCCGCTGTGGTTATCTAGTAATTGTTCGGTAAAGTTAACAGCTTCTACAGGGTCTTGAACGCTGTATTCATCCAATTCCTTGAGCTGCTGATTCAGCCACGCGTCGGAATACTGCTCTGGCTCGCTTGCCAGCGCCGAGCCGACAAACACAAGCAATAGTATATGCTGGCAAAGCAGTAATACGCGTTTCATAGCTATCCTTAATTTAATATGGTCTCGTTTAAATAGACCACACCGCAAGTAAAGGGAAGGTGAACGGCTAACACTCGAGTGTAATGTTAGCCGTGATATTGATTCTAGTTACACCTCAACTTGCGCTTTATCGCCGTGATTCTCAAGCCATTGGCGGCGATCGCCAGAGCGTTTTTTCGCCAGCAGCATATCCATCACCTCAACGGTGTGCTCCATCTCTTCAAGGGTAAGCTGCACCAAACGGCGAGTATTCGGATCCATGGTTGTTTCACGCAGTTGCAACGGGTTCATTTCCCCCAGACCCTTGAATCGTTGCACATTGACCTTGCCGCGTTTCTTTTCTGCTTCGATGCGATCCAAAATACCGGTTTTTTCGCCCTCATCTAGGGCATAGAAAACCTCTTTACCCACATCAATGCGATACAGAGGCGGCATGGCAACATAAACATGACCCTGGCGCACCAAGGTGGGGAAGTGTTTAACAAACAAAGCACATAACAAGGTGGCAATATGCAGTCCATCGGAGTCAGCATCGGCGAGAATACAAATTTTGCCGTAACGCAAGCCACTTAAATCGTCGCTGTCGGGGTCTATGCCTAATGCAACGGAGATATCATGCACTTCTTGCGATGCTAAAATTTGTCCGGATTCCACTTCCCAGGTATTCAGAATTTTCCCTCGTAGCGGCATAATCGCCTGGAAGTCTCTATCCCGGGCTTGTTTGGCTGAGCCGCCTGCTGAGTCCCCTTCCACTAAAAATAATTCAGTGCGCTCACTTTCGTTACTGCTGCAATCGGTCAACTTACCGGGCAAAGCGGGGCCTTGCGTAACCTTTTTACGCACCACTTTTTTGGCGGCGCGCATACGTTTTTGAGCGTTACTAATACATAACTCAGCAAGGAGCTCGGCAATATCGGTGTGCTCATTTAGCCACAGGCTAAAGGAGTCTTTAACCACCCCAGAAACAAACGCTGAGCACGAACGTGACGACAGCTTTTCTTTAGTTTGTCCGGCGAATTGTGGGTCTTGCATTTTTACCGATAATACATAGGAGCACTTTTCCCAGATATCTTCTGGCGTCAGACGTACACCACGGGGCAACAAGTTGCGGAATTCGCAGAACTCTCGCATTGCCTCGAGCAAGCCTTGACGCAAGCCATTAACATGGGTGCCGCCTTGTGCGGTAGGAATGAGGTTAACGTAGCTTTCGGTGATCGATTCACCGCCCTCTGGCAGCCACAACAAGGCCCAATCCACTCCTTCCGTGGCACCACTAAACTCACCGGTAAATGGCTGTTTAGGCAGTGCTTCAAAGTCTTTGGTTGCGTCTTTAATGTAATCTTGTAGGCCCGCCTCGTAGTACCACTCCTGGGTTTCTTTGTTTTGCTTGTTGATAAAGCGTATACGCAAGCCAGGACACAGTACCGCCTTGGCTTTGAGAATATGATTGAGTTTAGAAAGCGAAAAATTCGCAGAATCGAAATACTTTGGGTCGGGCCAAAAGCGAACGGACGTACCGGTATTACGCTTACCCACAGTCCCGGTGACTTCTAAGTCTTTCACCTTATCGCCATCGGCGAAGGCAATCTCATACACTTGCCCGTCGCGACGCACAGTCACTTCAACACGTGTTGACAGCGCATTGACCACTGAAATACCCACGCCGTGCAAACCACCAGAGAACTGGTAGCTTTTGTTAGAGAACTTACCACCGGCGTGAAGCTTAGTTAAAATCAGTTCAACCCCTGGGATCCCCTCTTCAGGGTGAATATCCACCGGCATACCACGACCATCATCAATGACCTCTAACGAGTTATCCTCATGTAAAATGACATCTACCTTACTGGCATGTCCGGCCAGCGCCTCATCAACACTGTTATCGATCACTTCTTGACTGAGGTGGTTAGGGCGCGTGGTGTCGGTGTACATCCCCGGGCGGCGTTGCACCGGCTCGAGACCATTTAATACTTCAATTGCTTCGGCGTTGTAATTCTGCTGGCTCATATTTTTATTCGTTAACGGCCTTAGTGGTTAGAGAGATATTCAGAAATTGCATTATATGGGTAAAGTAGCGCTCAAACCCAATAAAACTGTGGTTGCCACCCGCTTCTACTCGTTGTTTACAACCTTGATAGTAAGCGACAGCCTGCTCATAGGGTAGCACTTCGTCACCTTCTTGTTGTAACAAAAACAGCAGCTCGGGGGAAGTTAATTGCTGTAAATAAAGCCCCTGCAAGGCCTGCATGTGAGTGTGATTCAGCTCATAGCTATAATTTTGATAGGGGTTGTACTGCACCCCGCGATACTCATCGAGCAGCTCAAAAGGGCGTACGGCAGGGTTTATCACCACGCTCGGTAAATGATAACGCTGCGATAAATACGTAGCATAAAAGCCACCAAGCGAACTGCCGATTAAGGCGGTGTCTTCATCCACCAACGCGCTCAAGTGGGCGATCGCCTGCTCTGGGTCATGGCTGAGACGTGGCACAATATATTGCCCCTGCCAAGTACGTAAGTGCTCACCAAGCTGCACTGCTTTGTGGGAGCGCTCAGAACTATTGAAGCCATGAATATAAATTAATTTGCGAGCCATTCGACCTCTGTGATGGGGGCTTTATTGGCCACAAGACGCACGCGACGATACCCTGGGCCGAGATTTTCTTGCTGCCAACTCGCTGCATTTTTTACAAATTGTACCGAGGTGGCAGGGGTGCCGAACACCTCAACACCTTGGTAATCATGGTGGTAATCATGATGTGTATGGCCATGTAGCACGGTTGCGCTGCGACTACGCGTCTCGATGCATTGCAATAACGCATCACCATTTTCAAGAATATGCTTATCTAAATAACCGTGAATAGGCAATGGGTGGTGATGGGTAATAAACACCTGCTGAGAAGCGGCTGTATCAATGGCATCACCAAGCTCAGCCAAATGATTCTCTGCCACCCACCCTGCCGGTGTATCGCCTTTGCTATTAATCAGTAAAACTTGGCCACAAGCATGCTCAATGCGTTTTTCAGGACGAATTTGCCCTCCAGTTATGGCACTGAGCTGGCTAAGCTCATCATGATTCCCCGGTACCCAAAATACCGGGCACTGTAGCGCACTGTTGGCCACCAGCTCAGCAAATAGTTGATAAGATTCAGGGCTATGGTCTTGGGTAAGATCGCCACCGAAAACCACAAAATCAAATGCCTCAGCGGCCATGGCCGCCAGCGTTTGTTGTAAATGCTGCGCTGTACGCACACCAAAGTACTGCTCTTGCGGCTGCGCAAATAAATGCGCATCGGTAAAGTGCGCGAAGTTTAGCTCAGTACTGGCAGGGCAAAAATAAGGGGATTCAAACCAAGCCACTGTTACAATCCCAATCTAAAACCGCTTCGCCATGTGACATACAAAAACTCAACCAGTCATGCAAAAACGCATTAACTTGGTATTTTTCGTCTTTATGATGCATTTTCGGGTTCGGGTAACCATAAGATGGCTTAATTCGCGTATGGTAGTTTGGATGCACTACCTCTGCGACCTTGGCATCGTGATAAATGCGAACATTCATTGGCGGTGTGAATAGGCCCTCCACCGCTCCTTGCACTTGAGTAATACAAATATCAGTGGTGTATTTGGCAGCCTGCTCAATCACAACCTCATATTGCTCGTTGGCGATAGTGAGTAGCTGCGATGCGCCCGTTGTGCCAGCGCTTGGCAAAATGCGCATCACGTTGGCATAGTTGCGCTCACACAAAGTGAGGTATTTAGGCAGGGATTGAATGTACCCTGCTTTTCTTTGTACTGTCACTCACCGCCCCATTGCTGTTGAATTCGCTGCTCATTGAGTGCTAACCATTGTAGACTAATCACTGTTGCGGCGTTATCAATTTCCCCGTTGTTTAGGCGCGCCATTGCCTCATCAACAGCCATCACATGTACTTTAATATCTTCACCTTCATCATCCAGTCCGTGCACCGTGCCACCGATTCCTGATAAATCAGTTTGCGCTAAATACAAATACAACCGCTCTGTTGTCCCGCCGGGGCTCGAAAGGTATGACAGCATGAAGTCCAATTGCTGCAATTCCAAACCCGCTTCTTCTTGCGCTTCTTTACGCACTACCGCCGGGTAATCTTCACTGCCATCAGCCATGCCAGCAATACATTCTAATAGCCAGGGGTTGTCTTTGGTTGCCAAGGCGCCTATGCGAATTTGCTCGACGAGTAACACCGAGCGCGTTGCTGGATCATAAGGCAACACGGCCACAGCATGACCGCGTTCAAATATTTCACGCTCAATGATTGCACTGGTGCCACCGGCAAATAATGCGTGTTTGAAACGGTACTTATCGATTTTGAAAAAACCTTTAAACACTTCTTCGGTGCTCTCTATGGTCACGTCGCCTTTATCGAACTGATTGATTTTATTCATTTTATACTCGCCACCCCACTTGGCCAAAAAGTTTATAAGTCAACGGTCGCGTTTACCCTTCCGCGAAAATTATATTCTGTTACACTTAAGCGCAGTCAATTTACGTTTTTGCTTTTCGCAAATCGCGAGAAACACGATAACATGCTCCTAATTCGCTGAATATTCTAAGGACTGTACTGATAATGAAAAAGACACTACTGACCACGCTGATTGCATTGAGCTGCAGCTTTAGCACTTACAGTCATGCTGAAGACCTAATGCAGGTGTACGAAATTGCACTTGAGAACGATCCCGTTGTTTTAAAAGCTAAAGCTAACGCCGAAGCACAAGAGCATAACACAGACCGTGCACTGAGCGCGTTGTTGCCTCAGCTTGGTTTCAGCATGGGCTACACCAAATCAGAAAGTGATAGCTACGAGTTTGATGACGACTTGCTACAACTGGTCAAGGTTGACAGCGAGCGCGATACCTTTTCTCGTGAGATTGGCTTAAGCCAAGCCATATTCGACCTTAACGCATGGCGCTCATTGGATATTGCCGAGAAGCAAGCTCTGCAACAAAAGACCGTATACGACCAAGCGCAACAAGCGCTGATTGTGCGTGTCGCACAGGGCTATTTTGAAGTATTAGCTGCCATTGATACCTTAGAATTTGTGCAAGCAGAAAAACGCGCTATCGAACGCCAGCTCGAGCAAACCAAGCAGCGTTTCGCGGTAGGCCTAACTGCCATTACCGATGTACACGAAGCGCAAGCGCAATTCGATAACTCAGTCGCTCGCGAAATCGTCGCTAAAAACGATGTTGAAACAGCGCGCGAAAAACTCCGTGAAATCACCGGTAAGTACCACGCCAAACTTGACCAGCTTGATACTGAAACTTTCTCTACGGTGAAGCCGAATAAAGCCACCGAGGACTTTGTTACTCTGGCTAAAGCGAACAACTTAGAGCTGCAAGTTGCTAAAGCATCGGTTGATATCGCCAAACAACAAATCGATTTGGCGCAAACAGGTCACTATCCGAAGCTGACTCTCAATGCAGCCTACGGCGATTCATTAGTTAATAGTGAGCGCACTATCATGGGCCAAACCGTTGTTAATGACCATGTTCCGCGTGGCGACACAGCGTCAGTGGGCTTAAACTTCGAACTTCCACTTTACTCTGGTGGAGCAACAGTGGCTTCAACTGACCAAGCACGTGCCCTTTATGTTGTTGCCAGTGAAGACTTAGAAGCGACCCTGCGCGGGGTAACGCGAACCACGATTACCTCGTATAACCAAGTGGTGTCTGATATCGCTACCTACAGAGCATTAGAGCAAGCTGTGGTTTCCGCAGAAAGCGCCTTACAGGCTACGGAAGCTGGTTTCGAAGTGGGTACGCGAACCATTGTGGATGTATTGATTAGCACCCAGAACCTTTACAATGCCAAACGTAACTTAGCCGATGTGCGTTACCGCTATGTGGTATCGACTCTGGCACTGAAACAAGCTGCGGGCACGCTTACCGCTGAGGACCTACAGGCAATAAACCAAGGCCTGAAGCCACAAAGCTAACGCGTCAAGATAAAGCCAGTGCCCAGCACTGGCTTTGTTATATGAATAACGTATACTGTCCGCCATCTACAACGGTGAATAACAACTACAGTGGTCAACAAAGCAACTTTCCAACTTGCCTTCTTAACCCCCAAGTATTGGCCAAGCTGGCTCTCCATTTTTTTACTTTACACCCTTAGCTGGCTACCACAATCCTGGCAATTAGCCTTAGGGCGTGCATTAGGTCGTTTAGTGCATCGGTTTGTAAAAAAACGCCGAAAAATTGCTGAAGTCAACATTGCCTTATGCTACCCAGAGTTAACAGAAGCCGAGCGCGCCGAGTTGGTGCTTAAGAATATGGAAAACACCGGCATGGCCATTTTTGAAAGTGCCATGGCATGGTGGTGGCCCGCATGGCGAGTAAAACGAGTGATGGGGTCCATCACCGGATTAGAGCATGTAGATCAAGCCAATAAAGACGGTAAAGGTGTGCTGTTATTGGTGCCTCATATTCTGCATTTAGAAATGGCCTCTCGCGTAATGGGATTAGAGCGCCAAGGCGTGGCTTTTTATCGCCCCCATAACAATGCCTTAATGGATTACTTTACCGCCAAGGGACGTTTGCGTTCGAACGAGTATTTGGTTGGAAAGCGTGATGTTAAGTCTTTACTTAAAGCTCTAAAAGATAAAAAGTTTTGCTACTACCTGCCGGACCAAGATTATGGCCGCAATCGCAGTGTTTTTGCGCCTTTTTTTGCCGTCAAAGAGGCAGCAACCACCACAGGTACACTATTATTTGCAAATAGTCGCCATTGCCGAACACTGAGCATTATGACTCACCGAGACGCACAGGGAAAATATCACCTCGCGGTGCAACCTCCGCTAGAGAACTTCCCCAGTGGCGATGATGTGCATGATGTCACGCAAGTAAACCAGCGTATGGAGCAAGCCATTAATAATGCACCTGAGCAATATATGTGGCTACACCGGCGCTTTAAGACGCGCCCTGACGAGCATGCACCGTCTTATTATCGCTAGTCAATAACAACAATGACCAACTATGCTTAACAATAACAACATCATCAGGAGTAGCTATGTGGTTTTGGATTAAACATTTATCACTGGCTTTTATTCTTATTTTAGCCGCCGCCTATTTTTTACTCGGCGATGGCCCTGTATTTCAAGTAAGGGAAGACAGCAACCCAGCCGCCAAGGGGTTGTCACAATTTTACGCTAACATCAAAAACACCGTGCGCAATGCCACTGAGCGTGAAAAGTATGTTATCGAGCTGGGCGAGCCTAAAGACGACATCACGCGCATGCTGGAGCAACGTGTCGGTGTGGTGCAACCCACCGATATTCGCTGGCAAGGGCAAGTTAAAAGTCGTCGCTTTGCCGCTGGGGCTACACTGCGCAAGGTGATGTCTGACTTCGCCAAGGAAGAAGGTATCGCCTTTTACTGGTACTTAAATAAAGACTACGTGGTGAAGCACCCTTTTCGCGTAGACGACACTTTTGTATCAACGCTCTACCAAGTGGGCAAAGCGATTGACAGTGATTTTGAATACGAGGTACAGACCTTCTATTGCCACCGCGAGCGCGCGGCCGTGATCACCGAGCGCCCCTCACCTTATATTCGCGAAAACTGTAAAAAGATGTCTCGCGCTTAATGCCCCTCATTTGGGAGCAGCAAAAAGTTGCTCCCAGATTTGGCTGACCGAGGCGATTTCATCTTGCAGCTCTATTTTGGCAACCATTTTCTCTTGATTGCGTAAACTCAGTACATGATATAAGCCTCGATAATGGCAATAAGCGTGTATAAGCTGCTGCGTCTGACGTTCGCTGATACAGCCACAGTGCGCCGCCGCTTCTAAAATGCGGATATTATCTGAATACTCGAGTAATGCTGGATGGTGGTGCGCATGGGCCAAAACCAAAAATTGAGTGATGAATTCAATATCGGTCATCCCACCAACACCCTGCTTCAAATCAAGCATAAACTCGTTTTCTCGGTTTAAATGCCGCCGCATTTTTTCCCGCATGGCGATCACGTCGTCGCGAAGCGGTGCTATCTGCCGCGCTTGCGCTAATATCTCTATACGGATTTCACTAAATCGTTGGCGTAGCGCGCTGATTCCATAGACCATGCGGGCACGCACCAAGGCCTGATGCTCCCAAGTCCAAGCTTGAGTTTGCTGGTAGTGAAGAAAGCTCTCGATATTGATGGCTAACAAGCCTGATGACCCTTCAGGGCGCAAGCGAGTATCGAGTTCATATAAAATGCCGGAGCTGGTGCGCGTGTTAAACAGGTGCATCAAGCGCTGCGCTAGTTTTAAATAAAACTGCCGTGCGGAAATCGACTTATCACCGTCGGTGCTGCTGTCGCCATCGTGGTTGTGAACAAAAACTAAATCGAGGTCAGAGTCATAACCTAACTCCAATCCGCCCGCCTTACCGTAGGCGATTACGGCAAAGCCTTTATGTTGCTCATCGGTGCCGGGGACTTTGCCAAAGCGCGCCACCATTTGCTGCCAGGCAAGGTTAACTGCCTGCTCTATAATCGCCTCCGCTAACGCGCTGAGGTGGTCGCTGACCTTCATTACTGGCAACGCACCGGTCGCATCCGCCGCAGCGATACGTAATTGCTGGGTTTGCTTAAACTGCCTGAGCGCCTCCATCTGCATTTCTAAGTCATGCTCATCAATGCGTAAAAAATATTGGCGGATCTCGCTACTATAGGCATCCAAAGGGAAAGGGTTATAAAGCTCCGCAGGGTCAATAAGCTCATCCAACAGAATCGGATAATGAGCAATATGTTCGCCAATCCAACGACTGTGCGCACACAAGCGTACTAATTGCTGGAGAGCCCCTGGATTTTCAAGTAGTAACTCTAAATAGGCGGTGCGCGACATAATTTTATCGAGCACATTGGTGACCAAGGCCACGACCTCACCACATGCGTGAGCATGCTGCAGCTGTTGCAACACATGGGGCATTAATTTATCCAGTGTGTCTCTGCCACGTTTACCTATAGGCTGTTTGCTTACGCGCTCATGAAAGTGATTCAGGGGTCCCTGCCAGCTCATACGCTGCTGGGCATTGGCAATCACATCACTGAGGGCCTCGGTATCGTTATGCTCCCACGCCAGGGTATAGCTGTCATCCAAGTCATCACCCTGCTCTGGCTCAAAGCCAATGACTTGTTCAAATTCATCGCGTATGCGCCCCATCGCCGCCTCAATAACTGCACGACTGTGTTCTTCATTAGCTTGATTGAGCAATGTATTTAATCGCAGCCAATCACGTTGTGACTGCGGTAATTGCTGGGTCTGCTCATCATTAAAGGCTTGCAGATATTGTTCTACCTGGCGCAGCAACGCATAGTCTTGCCATAGTTGCTGCTGTTGCTCGTCAGTAAAGACCCCGAGCTCTGTCAGTGCTGCCAACGCTGTAGCTAAGCTTTGAGTTTGTAGTTGCGGCTCTCGACCTCCTCTGATCAGCTGCAGTGCCTGAACAATAAATTCCACTTCTCGAATACCACCAGCGCCCAACTTAATATTGTCTTGTAAGCCTTTACGGCGCACCTCTTGGGCAATCAGTGATTTCATCTTGCGCAATGACTCAATCACTGAGAAATCAATATATCGGCGATAAACGAACGGTCTTAGCATCTCGTTAAACTCATGCACATAATTACATGGCGCGTGAATGAGTCGGCCTTTGAGCATAGCGTAGCGCTCCCACTCTCGGCCTTGCTCTTGGTAGTACGCCTCCATAGCCGAAAAGCTCATGACTAAAGGACCACTGTCACCAAAGGGACGCAGACGCATATCGACGCGGAAAACTCGCCCATCTACGGTGTGTTGGTCTAAGGCAGCAATCACTTTTTGCGCCACCTTAGTGTAAAACACCTGCGCTTCAATACTGCGCCGCCCGCCTTGGGTGGGGGTGTTAAGGGGGTAAGTGAAGATAAGGTCGATATCGGACGAGTAATTAAGCTCCTTTCCGCCCAACTTGCCCATACCTAAAATCATCATGGCGATCGGGTGGCCGTGTTCGTCCACAGGCGCGCCATTAACTTTAGCTACCTGAGCGAAGGCCCATCGATTGGCTGCGTCTATCAGCGTATCACTTAAAGCAGACACATAAGCCATGGAGTCAGCGATGTCGTTGCCGCATACCAAATCGAGATAAGCAACCTTTAGCCAATACTGCTGGCGGTAACGACGCAACATGGTTAATGCCTGAGTTTCTGACACATCGCCTAACTGCTGTGGCAAAGGATCCGGCACCGCACGACACTGCTGTTGCTCGGGATCAACAAGCCACGCTCCCCACTGTTTATGGGTACTGAGTACATCGTAGGCAAAGTCGCTAAGCGCTAGCAGTTGCAACAAATCGTTATCTATTTCCGTGTCGCCATATATCTGTTCATAGCGATCTTTACCAAGTTGCTGTAATTGCGAATTAAAACCAGAAGGTGCAGTCATAGATACCGCTCTCTTTTAAGTTAGGGCCAACCGTACTAGAATGAAAACAAAGTTCCTTTTCGGCTGCCAGTATGACGTATTTTTCTTTGTCAAACGAGTCCTTATATACCTTTGCTATTAGCTTCGTAGCTATTGCTGCGGTGCTGTTTGCACTGCGTATTTACACCCAAGTCAGAGCGCGGCAGGCCTTAAAAGAAGAGCTCGCCCAGCGTGATAACTTTGCGCTGGGAATTAGCTATGCCAGTTACCTGCTCTCGTTAGTGCTGATTATCGGCTACCTAGTGGATGACTTTTCACTGACGGTGATGCGCGAAGAGCCGTGGAAAGTGCCGCTTTTGCTAATACTGATGCTACTTTTTACAAAAGTTGGTCAAGCTATTCATCGAAAATGGATTCTCAGTCGTTTTAATGAAGAGAAGGCTATTTTAAAGCAGAACGTGTGCGCTGCCTTAGTCGACTCGGGAATGTTATTAGGCAATAGCATTGTGGTTATAGGTTTGGTCAGTTGGTCTCAAACTAACAGCATGTATTCTTTGCTTGTGGTGTTTGTAAACTTCTTATTTTTGCAGGGCTTATTTGCCCTAGATAGCAAAGTGCGCGAAGCTCGCTTTGCTAAGGTAAACCAAGGCGCATCGCTGCAAAGTAACTTTAACTTGGAAAATACCTCAATCGGTATTCGTTACGCAGGCAAATCTGTAGGTATGGCTCTGGCCCTTTACGCAGGTCTAGCCAGCGCCAATTACTACAGCGGCAAGATGGTAGAAAATGTCTTTACATTGGCTGTGCACTGCGGTCTGATGTGGTTATTGGTCAATGCCATGGCTCGCGCCGTGTTGTTGATCGTACTTTATCGTGTCGACACCGGGGTCGAGGTTGATCACCAAGACAATGTTGGCATTGCTGCAGTGGTGTTTTCTGTATACTGTGCCATGGGCTATTTGCTGATTCAGTTTTTCGCCTAGTGGCAACGGAGAGAATGAATGGATAAGGATCTTAGCAACTATTTACTCATCGACAGCGATCCGCTGTTGAGCCGAGCCTTTTGCGCCAATCCCGATGCGCACGGAGTGATAGTTGCTGGAGCGAACACCCGTCATATGGTTAAGCTTATGTTTGACCAGCAGGTAAAGGATTATTGTTATTGTGACTTTGATAACGAAATCAGTGTAGCTGAATTATCAAGTTACGCCTCGCGACACCATAGCGTTGCTGGCGTGCTGGTATTTGCTTGCGCCTATGAAAGTGCTAGCAATTCCTTTAAATGGGTCATTGATTCGTTACATGAAAACCGGTTATTAATTAATAAGCAAGGCGCTGATTACCACCTTACACCGCTGACTACGCCCTATCACCAAAATCACCTCAGCTGTAATCAGGATCCTGATATACTTGCGCATTTAGGCGACTAGTTTAGACTGTCGCAAAATCCTGATGATGGACAGCGTAATGAGAATTCCGCATATTTTCGAGCCGACCATAGGCGCTTTAGGTACAGACTTTAATTTAAGTGATGATGCAGCTGGGCACGTAGGCCGTGTGTTGCGCATGCAAGTTGGCGATCAACTGCGGCTGTTTAACGGCCACGGTGGTGAGTATCACTGTGAAATCGTTGATAGCAGCAAAAAATACGTGACCGTTCGCTGTATAGAGTTTATCGATAGTGAATGTGAATCTCCCCTTGCTATCCATCTTGGGCAAGTGATCTCCCGTGGCGATAAGATGGACTTTACCATTCAAAAGTCGGTGGAGCTCGGGGTGAGCGAAATTACCCCGCTATTTAGTGAGCGCTGTGGGGTTAAGCTCAATGGCGAACGCTTAGCAAAGAAGCATCAACAGTGGCAGAAAATCGCTATCGCCGCAGCCGAGCAATGTGGTCGTAATCGTATTACCACCATTCACCCGCCAATCGCTCTGGAGCAATGGCTAACCCAGCCGAGCGACGCCACTAAGCTTACGTTACATCCTCGCGCGCAGCACAGCATTAAAACTATGCCGGCGCCAAGTGCGGGGGTGCGCTTTTTAGTTGGCCCTGAAGGCGGCTTTACCGATGCAGAGATCCACAGCAGTCATGAGCATGGCTTTATGGATATTCGCATAGGTCCACGCGTCTTGCGCACAGAAACGGCGGCTTTAACGGTCTTAAGTGCGTTACAGATGCAGTTTGGTGATTTAGCGAATTGAATTTACTGCGCGCCAACCCCATAAAATAATTAGATTGATTAAACGAGTAGAGCAATGGCAATTAAACTGGGCATTATCAGCGACCCAATTTCTGGGTTTAATATTAAAAAAGACACCGGCTTTGCAATGATGCTGGAAGCCGAAAAGCGCGGCTATGAATTGTATTATATGGAAATGGACGATCTGTTTCTGCGCCAAGGTGAAGCTTTTGCTCACGCTGCTCGCGCCCATGTGTTTGATAATGCCGAGAAGTGGTATGACTTAGCGCCGCAACAGGACATTGCTTTAGGCGATCTCGATATTATTTTAATGCGCAAAGACCCACCTTTTGATACCGAATACATCTACGCCACCTATATCTTAGAGCGCGCAGAGCTGGCCGGCGCCTTAGTCGTTAATAAACCGCAAAGTCTGCGTGATGCCAACGAAAAGCTTTATACCGCCTGGTTTAGCGAATTTACCCCAGACACCTTAGTGACCCGCTCGGCGAAGCAGATCCGCGCCTTTTTGGCTGAACATGGTGACATCATTATGAAGCCACTCGATGGCATGGGCGGCGCCTCTATTTTTCGAGTCAAAGAAGACGACGCCAATATCGGTGTGATCATCGAGACCCTGACTGAGCATGGCAAGCGTTATGCTATGATCCAAAACTATATTCCTGCCATTAAAGACGGCGACAAACGAGTCTTAGTCGTTGATGGCGAAGTAGTTCCCTACTGCTTAGCGCGTATTCCTCAAAAAGGCGAAACGCGAGGCAATCTCGCCGCTGGTGGTCGCGGTGAGGTGCGCCCTCTTACCGATGATGAGCGCCGTATCGCTGAGACACTGGCGCCAACGCTAAAGGCCAAGGGACTATTATTCGTGGGTCTGGATATTATTGGTGACAAACTCACTGAAGTGAACGTTACCGCGCCAACATGCGTTAAAGAAATAGAGGCTGAGAGCAACTTTTCTGTCACCGCATTGTTTTTTGACGCGCTTGAGCGCAATTTAACAACCTCTTAATCGTGGAGATGTCTATGCAGTCATTAACCAACCACTTTTTGGTCGCCATGCCCTCGTTACAAGAGCCATTTTTCAAACACGCAGTGGCCTATATTTGCGAGCATAACGACGAAGGTGCCATGGGTTTGGTGATTAACCAACCTATTGATGTCACGGTGGGTGAGTTATTAGACAAAATAGACATCGACAACGATAAAAACCAACAAGCCGCTGGGCGCCAGGTGTTTGCTGGTGGGCCGGTGAAAACGGACCGAGGCTTTGTATTGCACACGCCCAAGCCGGGCTACGCGTCATCGCAAAGTTTAAGCTCCGAGATAATGATCACCACCTCCAAAGACGTGCTTGCGAGTCTCACCACCGAGGATGCGCCGGAGCAATTTATCATCACCTTAGGTTATGCCGGTTGGTCTGAGGGTCAGTTAGAGCAAGAGCTGTTGGAAAACTCGTGGCTAATTATGGAAGCCGACCCCGAGGTTATTTTCAATACCCCCATCAACGAGCGCTGGCATAAAGCCTTAGAACTTATGGGTATTGATGCTAATAAGCTTAGTTTGGAGGCGGGTCACGCATGAGTGAGTCCTCAAGCTCTAAAATGGGCCAGCGCAGTGTAATGGGCTTTGATTTTGGTACCAAGAGTATTGGCGCCGCCATCGGCCAAGAGTTAACAGGTACTGCTAATGGCCTGCGCGCTATCAAGGCTCGTGATGGTATTCCTAATTGGGATGATGTTCGTACCCTGGTCGATGAATGGCAGCCAGACTTGTTAGTGGTAGGCTTACCACTGAATATGGATGGCAGCGAGCAAGAGCTCACGCGCCGGGCACGTAAGTTTGCCAATCGCCTGCACAATCAAACGGGGTTGCCAGTACAAACCCAAGATGAACGACTAACCACGGCCGCCGCCAAGGAGCAGCTATTCGCCGAGGGCGGCTACCGAAACCTAAGTAAAGGCAATATTGATAATGCCTCTGCGGTGCTTATTCTGGAGAGTTTTTTTGCCGCTCAAGGGGGCTATTAAGCACGGCCATCTGCGTTAAATCAGGAATAAACCCCGCTTGCTCGTAAGCTGATCGAATTCGGCCCTGCTCGCGTAGTTTGGCCAGTCCTTTTTGGAGTGCTTTAAAGGCCTGCTGACCTTGGGGGTGATTACGAGACACTACAAAGTGGCGACTGTCTTTTATTTGCACAACAAAGTGCGGATGCGCCTTCAGTGATATGTTATCCAGTTGGTAATGGTTATTATACTGAGGCATCAGTGGCATCAACATAAAGTCGACCCACTGCATCGACACCATGCGCGCTTGCGATAACCATTCATCTTCTTTAATGATGCGTTTCAACGGCAGTGCCTGCAAGGTGCGCCAATCACTGCGCCAGCGCGGCGTGGATACAGCGGTGAGTGCGGTCATATCGGCCAGCGATGTTATACTCTGCACCCGCGTGTTATCTGGGTGACTATAAATTCCCGCATAATACTCACCTTGACGTATCACCGCATCGCTGACAAAAACCGCCTCACTGAGTATCAGCGCATCAGCACGCCAATAGGTATCAAAGCTAATTAATAATTTACCTTGTTCCAACAACCGCGTATTACGAAAATTAATCTTGCCGACACGGTAGTTAAAGGTGTACTCGAAGCCGCCTAGACGCAGCGCTTGCTGTGCCACTATCATATCGACCACATCTCGACGCACACGCTTACCGCTAAAGTCGCTAACGGCTAAGGGCGAGCGCCCAGCCAGAAAGGCCACATAATCGGTATAAACATCATCACGCAAATAGATGTCAATGCTTTGCTCCCTGCCCTGAGCAGGCAGTAGCACGGTGAGTATCAGCGCGTAAAAGAACGCCCTGATACTTCTTACGCTTGAGCGTTTAGCTATCGCTATCGTCGCCAAGGCCGTCCACCGTTACCCCTTGTAGGAAGCCTGCACCTTGTTGTTCGTTGTTACGAAGCTTAATCATCAAACGAAGATCGTTCGGTGAGTCAGCGTGGTGCAGCGCATCGGCGTAGTTGATGAGGTTTTGCTTGTACAGATCAAACAGCGCTTGGTCGAAGGTTTGCATGCCCATTTCTTTGGACTTGGCCATCACCTCTTTGATGGAGCCGATTTCGCCTTTTTTGATCAGCTCGGCAATCATCGGTGAGTTTAGTAACACCTCAATCGCTGCCACACGACCATTACCATCTGTGGTAGGGATCAGCTGCTGAGCAATAATAGCGCGCAAGTTAAGGGCCAAATCATATTTGAGCTTGTCGTGCTTTTCCTTAGGCACCAAGTGCATAATACGGTCAATGGCTTGGTTGGCGTTGTTGGCGTGCAAGGTAGCAACACACAGGTGGCCAGTCTCAGCGAAGCTTAACGCATATTCCATGGTTTCTTGCGAGCGGATCTCACCAATGAGAATTACATCCGGCGCCTGACGCAGCGAGCTCTTCAGTGCAGCCTCAAAACTCTCGGTATCAAGTCCAACCTCACGTTGGGTAATGATACTTTTGTTATGCTCGTGTACGAATTCAATTGGATCCTCAATGGTAAGGATATGGCCTTTTTGGTTGCGGTTACGATAACCCAGTAGTGCCGCCAATGAGGTCGACTTACCAGTGCCGGTACCACCGACGAATAACACTAGACCACGTTTTTTCATGATCACATCGGTAAGCACTGAAGGCAGACCGAGTTCATTAACATCGGGTATGGTGGTAACGATACGACGAATAACCATCCCCGCCTGATCACGTTGCCAAAATGCCGAAATACGGAAACGTCCCTCATCGGTGGCAATGGCAAAGTTACATTCTTTAGAGTTATGAAACTCATTGATTTGTTTATCGGACATTGCCGACTCTACCAAGGTCAATGCCTCATCATCACTGAGCACATAGTCATCAAGGGGGGTGAGCTCGCCATTCACTTTGGCACTCACCGGCAAATGCGTAGAAACAAATAAATCCGATGCCTGCAAGGCGATCATCTTCTGCAAATAATGCGCTAAAGGTTGTATCATGGTGTTAATCCTACTACTGACCCGACATGCCGAATTGGGTCTTATCATGGGCTTTCGCCTGTGCTGCCTGTGTGCTGATAAGGCCACGGTTTAGCAAGTTTTGTAAGCACTGGTCCATGGTCTGCATACCATGCGCAGCGCCAGTTTGAATCGACGAGTACATCTGCGCGATTTTATCTTCACGAATAAGGTTTCGTATCGCTGGGATACCTATCATAATCTCGTGTGCCGCAATTCGCCCGCCCGACACTTTCTTCAACAGTGTTTGCGAGATAACCGCGCGCAGTGATTCTGAAAGCATCGAACGCACCATGTCTTTTTCTTCACCGGGGAAGACGTCGATGATACGGTCAATGGTCTTTGGTGCTGAGGTGGTGTGCAAGGTGCCAAACACTAAGTGACCTGTTTCTGCTGCGGTCATCGCTAGGCGAATGGTTTCTAAGTCCCGCAGCTCACCGACCAAGATAACGTCGGGGTCTTCACGCAACGCACTGCGCAAGGCATTGTTAAAGCTGTGCGTATCACGGTGAACTTCCCGCTGGTTAATCAAGCTAAGCTTGTTTTGGTGTACGAATTCTATCGGGTCCTCAATGGTGAGGATATGGTCGTGGCGTGATTTATTGATGTAATCAATCATCGCCGCCAAGGTGGTTGATTTACCCGAACCTGTTGGCCCAGTCACCAACACCAGACCACGTGGGTTTTCCGAGATGGTTTTAAATATCTCCGGCGCGCCCAAATCATCCAAGGTCAGCACCTCATTGGGGATGGTACGAAACACCGCTGCTGGGCCTCGGTTAGAATTAAAGGCGTTAACACGAAAACGCGCTAAGTCAGGAACCTCGAACGAGAAATCCACTTCTAGGTTTTCTTCGTATTCTTTGCGCTGTTTATCGTTCATAATGTCGTAGACAAGGCCGCTGACTTCCTTGGCCTCAAGCACGGGAATGTTAATACGGCGCACGTCGCCGTCGACACGAATCATCGGCGATACACCGGCTGAAAGGTGTAAATCCGAGGCCTTGTGTTGCACACTAAAGGCCAATAATTCAGTAATATCCATAACAGGACTCCACAACTAACTGATAACTTTATGGTTACAATAGCAGAACGACTCGATGCCGCCTACGCCCGAATCGCTACGGCGGCAAAAAAATGCAATCGCGATGAAAAAGACATCACTTTAATCGCCGTTTCTAAGAAAAAACCCTTAGAAGATATTTTAGCGGCTTTTGATCATGGTCACCGAGAATTTGCTGAATCCTATGTCCAAGAAGGTGTTGAGAAGGTGCAGGCACTTAACGACCATAAGACAATAGTATGGCATTTTATAGGCCCCATTCAGAGTAATAAAACCAAAGCGATTGCCGAGCACTTCCACTGGGTGCAAAGCGTTGATAGGGAAAAAATTGCTCGGCGTTTAAATGAGCAGCGCCCCACGAATATGAAACCGCTCAATATTCTCATTCAAGTGAATATTGATAACGACGACAATAAGTCTGGCTGTGCAGTAGCACAATTGCCGCAGTTGGCTGAACTCGTTGACAATAGTCGACAGCTGCACCTGCGTGGATTAATGGCAATCCCAGCAAAAACCGACAGTTTCGATGCGCAACTGCAATCTTTCGAGAAATTAAAGGCTTGCTTTGATAAACTACAGACCCAATATCCACAGCTAGATACCTTGTCCATGGGCATGAGTGCTGATGTGGATGCGGCCATCGCCGCCGGTTCAACCATGGTCCGAGTGGGCACTGCTATATTTGGAGAGCGCAGCTAGGACGTTGAATCGTATATTCTAATAACACAACAAGTTGAGGTTTATATGTCACAAAAAACCATCGCGTTTATTGGTACTGGAAACATGAGCTACGCCATTATTGGCGGCATGGTGAAAAACGGTTTTGCGAAAGAACGCATTATTGCTACCAACCGTAATCAGGAAAAACTCGCGAAGGTCGCCGCTGACTTTGGTGTACAAACCACCTCGGATAACGTTGAAGCGATTAAAAAGGCCGATGTCATCGTGTTGTCGGTTAAGCCACAAATGATGGCGGATTTAGCACAAAGTTTTATTGATGCTGGTGTTGATTTTAGTGGCAAAGTGTTTATTTCCGTGGCGGCGGGCATTACTGTTGCGCGCTTACAAGAAATGCTCGGCCAACCAGTGAAAATGGTGCGCTGCATGCCGAACACACCTTCATTATTGGGCCGTGGTGTATCAGGCCTGTACGCCGAAGGTATCAATGAGCAAGAACGCGACTTTATTCAAAGTGTATTTGAATGCACCGGTATCGCTGTATGGGTTGATGAAGAAGCACAAATTAACAACATTATTGCCGTTACTGGCTCTTCACCTGCATACTTCTTCTTGTTTATGGAAGCCATTGAAGAAAAAGCTAAGGCACTAGGCTTTGATGAGCAACAAGCTCGTGCACTAGTACAACAAACAGCTTTGGGTGCAGCGGAGATGGCCTTGTCGCAGGACGATATTAGCATTTCGCAACTGCGCGCTAACGTCACCTCTAAAGGCGGTACCACCCACGCTGCCGTTGAGCACCTAAAAGATCAAGGCCTAGTACAGACTGTTGCCGGAGCCATGGATGCCTGTATTGCCCGTGCCCAAGAGATGGAAAAAGAAATTTAACTTGCGAAGAGACTAAGCTCATGAATGCCATGCAATTTCTTGTTGGGATCGTATTCGATCTATTTTTAATGGTGGTGCTGTTGCGCTTTTGGCTGCAGGCTGTGCGAGCGGATTTCTATAATCCGCTGAGTCAATTTGTGGTGAAGGCCACCAGTTTTGCAGTGAACCCATTACGTAAAATCATCCCCGGTTTTGGCGGTTTGGATATCGCTTCACTGGTGCTGGCATTCATTGTTGCCTTTGCCAAGGTCAGTGTGCTTCTGATGATGTTCCACGGCGGCTGGAGTGCCCCTACGGTGCTTATCTCCGGCGCTCTAACGGTAGTTAAAGAAGGTCTTAACTTACTGTTCTGGGTACTCATTATTCGCGCCATTTTGAGCTGGGTCAGCCAAGGTTACAATCCCATAGAAGCGATTTTCCATCAACTTACTGAACCCATGCTAAGACCGATACGCAAGGTGATCCCACCTCTTGGTGGCTTGGATCTTTCTATCCTTGTCTTGATTATCGCCTTACAGTTCTTACAAATTTTGTTTATGGACTTTATCGGCTAACCTGAACTCGCAGCAAGCCCCGGCTTTGCTGATCTCTGGTACACTTAAGGGTAAAGAGTGCGTTGGTCGAGCTAAGGCCAACGCCTAACCACAGGAGTCATATTATGAAAACCCTGTTCACTGCATTGCTGTTATGCATACTCAGCATCTCCCCCAGCTATGGCGAGCAAGCCGAAGTTCAAGGGGGCCAATTTAAAAACTTGGGTCACTGGCAAGTACACTATATTGCCTTTCCCTCAACATCCGTTCCCGCAGAAGTTGCGCGTAACTATGACTTAGAACGGGCTGGCGATAGAGCCCTAATCAATATTTCGGTATTACAAAATAATCAAGCCCAAGCCGTCGACATTCAAGGCAGCGCCAAAAACCTCATTGGTCAAACAGAACAGTTAACCTTTAAAGAAATTAAAGAAGGCGAGAGCATCTATTACATAGCCCAAATGCGCTTTGATAACGAAGAAGTTTATCGCTTTGAAATAACCTTAACGCAAGGAAACACAGTTGAAGTGCTGCGTTTCCATCAAAAATTGTACGAACACTAAGAGAGAATGCATGACCACTTGGGTGCTAGCCACAGGTAACAAAGGCAAAGTTGCTGAGCTCAGTGCGCTGTTAAGCGAGCTAAATATTGAAATAAGACCACAAAGTGAGTTCCAGATAAGCGATGTTGCAGAAACTGGCACTACCTTCGTTGAAAACGCCATTATTAAGGCTCGCCACGCCAGCGCCGAAACGGGTCTCCCTGCAATCGCCGATGACTCTGGATTGATTGTTGATGCCCTTGATGGTGCTCCCGGCGTGTATAGCGCTCGCTATGCTGGGGCCAATGCCAACGATGACGACAACATAGATAAATTACTCGCGGCCATGCAAGGTAAAAACCAACGCAGTGCCCGCTTTTGCTGTGTGTTAGTGCTGGTACGCCACCAACACGACCCATTGCCATTAATCTGCCAGGCCACTTGGGAAGGAGAAATCACCTCAGCGCGCAGCGGTGCCCAAGGTTTTGGCTATGACCCGGTATTCAAAGTAAATGGTTTGGAAAAAACCAGCGCCGAGCTAAGCAAGGAAGAAAAAAATCGTCTGAGCCATCGTGGACAAGCATTACGCCACTTACTCAGCGCGTTAAAAGGCTAAGCAGTGCAACACCTTCCACCTTTGAGCTTATATATTCACATCCCATGGTGTGTCCAAAAATGCCCTTATTGCGACTTTAATAGCCATGCGCAAAAAGGCCAACAAATCCCTGAGCAAGAATATGTCCAGCATCTGCTTGGCGACCTGCGCAATGACGCGCCGCTCGCCTGCGGACGCCCTATTCACAGTATTTTCATTGGCGGTGGTACGCCAAGCTTGCTCTCCGGTCAGGCTATGCAACAATTGCTTGACGGTGTAAGAGCGCTCATTCCTTTACAGGAAAATGCCGAAGTGACCTTGGAGGCAAACCCAGGCACAGTTGAGGCGGGGCGTTTCAGTGAGTATGTCCAAGCCGGCGTCAATCGCATCTCCATCGGGGTGCAATCAATGCAACAAGATAAGCTGAAAGCCTTGGGCCGTATTCATAGCCAAGAAGAAGCCATCAATGCGGCAAAACAAGCCCATGATGTTGGCCTTCGCAGCTTTAACCTCGATTTGATGCACGGCCTCCCCGGCCAGTCTATTGATGATGCATTGGCAGACTTAACACAAATCATCGCGCTGCAACCCCCGCATATTTCTTGGTATCAGCTTACTATTGAGCCTAACACGCAATTTTACTCCAAGCCCCCGACCCTGCCAGAGGATGACACCTTATGGCAAATCCAAGAAAGGGGGCAAGCACTGTTGGCCGAAGCGGGCTACCAGCAGTATGAAATTTCTGGCTACGCAAAGCCGGGACATCAGTGCCAACACAACTTAAATTATTGGCGATTCGGCGATTATTTAGGCATAGGCTGTGGTGCTCATGGCAAAATAACTAAGCCCGATGGGCAGATTGTGCGCACCGAGAAGGTCAAGCACCCGCGCGGCTATATGGATTTAACCAAGCCATATTTGTATCGCGACTGGTCAGTCAGCGAACAAGAGCGGCCATTTGAGTTTATGATGAATCGCTTGCGGTTGATGGAGTCTTGCCCTATCGCTGAATTTGCCCAGCTGACCGGCTTGGCGTTATCGCATATTGAGCCGCAGCTGCAACGAGCGCAGCAACTAGGGTTAATCGCATTAGATAATACCCAACTAACAGTCACAGCTCAGGGTCATCGTTACCTTAATGAGTTACTTGCGCTCTTTGTTGACGATTAAACTTCGGCTTATAGAGTAGCCACAAACACAGAAGGATAAGCACAATGAGGTGGGTGTTTTTGCTAATAACACTGTTGGCTGGTACGGCGCACAGCGCCACTAATGAGCCGGTCATTAAAGACTTTGGGCTCTTTTATCCGGTACCCGACAGTGACCCTATTGGCCAGGACGTGCGCTTTAAAATTGCCTTTGACGTGGCCTCTGGGGCACCGGTTGGTGAGCAAAATAACCACATCAACTCATTAGCCCGATTTATAAACATGCATGTGGCCCATGGCGTGAACCCAAAAAATATAGCATTGGCACTGGTGGTTCATGGCGATGCGACCCAAGATGTACTCAAAAGCAGTGAATACCAAGCGCGATTTGCCGCTGATAATGCCAACGCTTCGTTAATTCGCCAACTGCTCGCAAATAATACCCAAGTGTATGTGTGCGGCCAATCGGCAAAGCACAACAACATCAATGCTAAGCAGTTGTTGCCTGGGGTCCGCATGGCCCTTTCTGCCATGACCGCCCATGCAAAATTACAACAACAAGGGTATACACTGAATCCATTTTAGCGATATAGCAGCCAATAGCGCAGTCCTGCATTTAGCCTAACGACTGTGATACTTGGCGCTATGTGCAATATTAAAACAACAAGTGAAATAGGTATCTAACTATGCGTAAGCTCACTCTAATCGCGGCCACTGTCAGTGCCGCACTACTGGCTGGCTGCCAAGGCACCCCAGCAAATAACAGCACTGCTAACAGTGCGCCAGTACAGCAGCAAGTGGTGCAATCGGAAGTAGCAAAGGCCAATGCATTTTTCGAAGAGGTCTTTAACCGTAATGTGATGCGCAGCCCTGTATACCAAACCTACATGGGCATTAAAAAAGACTATGACAAATGGGACGATGAAAGCGAAGCACGCGCTAAAGAAGATTTAGCGTTAGCGAAAAAAGATCTCGCCACGCTGGCGACCATAGATCGCGCTAAGCTCGATGCGAATACCCAGATCAGCTATGACCTAATGCAACAAAACTTAGAGCAAAGCATCGCTGATTACCAATGGCGCTACCATAACTACCCAGTTAACCAAATGTTTGGCACCCACTCTATGGTGGCGGCGTTCCTTATCAACCAACACCAAATCAGCACTGTCGAGGATGCCAAAGCCTATATTGCTCGTTTAAATGGGGTGCCTAAGCTATTTACACAGCTACAAACCAATTTACAAACTCGCGCAGACAAAGGCATCATTGCCCCGAAATTTGTATTCCCACACGTCATTGAAGCCAGTCAAAACATCATAAAAGGTGCCCCCTTCGGTGGTGATAAAGACTCTACTTTATTGGCCGACTTTAAACGCAAAGTCGACAAGCTAGATATCGACAATGGCGATAAGAGCGCCTTAATTGCCGAAGCCACCGAAGCGCTACAAGTCTCAGTCAAGCCAGCATATAACGGCTTAATCAGCTACCTACAGCAACTTGAAAAACGCGCCGATAACCGTGACGGTGCTTGGAAATTCCCTGATGGTAAAGCCTTTTATAACACTATGCTGGAGCGTACCACCACCACCGATTTAAGCGCGGAACAAATCCACGCTATCGGTCTTGCGGAAGTACAGCGTATTCATGATGAAATGCGCGCTATTAAAGAAAAAGTCGGTTTCGAGGGCGATTTAAAAGCGTTCATGGAGTTTATGAAAACCGATGAGCAATTCTATTACCCCGATACCGAAGCCGGTCGCGAAGCATACCTAAATGAAGCTATCCGTGTGATTGATGACATGAAGGGACGCCTCGATGAGCTGTTCTTAGTAAAACCTGAAGCCGGACTAAAAGTAAAACGTGTTGAAGCATTCCGCGAAAAGTCAGCGGGTAAAGCCTTCTATCAACAGCCGGCTCCCGATGGCTCACGCCCAGGTGTCTACTACGCTAACTTGTATGACATGGAAGCCATGCCTACCTATCAATTGGAAGCCTTGGCTTATCACGAGGGGATCCCAGGCCACCACATGCAAATCGCCATTGCCCAAGAGCTCGAAGGCGTGCCTAACTTCCGCAAATACGGGCGTTTTACCGCTTACACCGAAGGCTGGGGACTGTACTCAGAGCTGCTGCCAAAAGAAATGGGGCTGTATCAAGACCCTTACTCTGACTTTGGCCGTTTAGCGATGGAACTTTGGCGCGCATGCCGTTTGGTTGTAGATACCGGTATCCATGCTAAACGTTGGACGCGTCAACAGGGTATCGACTACTACGTCAATAACACCCCTAATGCAACTTCGGACGCAGTGAAAATGGTTGAGCGTCATATCGTTATGCCATCACAAGCCACCGCTTATAAGATTGGTATGCTGAAAATCGTTGAGCTGCGCGAGCAAGCTAAAAAGGCGCTAGGTGATAAATTCGATATTCGTGAATACCACAATATCGTGCTTAAGAATGGCCCAGTACCACTGAACCTACTTGAAGAAATGGTTGCCGACTGGGTCGCTAGCAAGCAGGCATAAGGCAAGAGAAACAGCAGCCGTAACAAGCAAAATGTTTGTTACGGCTTTTTATGTTCGCACTAAAGTCCGCTGCCTTGGGGCTAATCCACCAAGTAATACTCAATGGTGCTCACCACCCTGACCTTTTTTAAATGCGGCGAGTTGGAATCGCGGCTGCTAATGCTAAATTGGCCTTGGCGCGCCGACTTAATTTTGCCGAGCGTTGATTGCGAATCATGGGCAAATTTAGTCGCCACTTCACGGGCATTATGAGTTGCCTGTTCAATCATCTGCGGTTTTAAGTCATTCAAGCTCGTGAATAAATACTCAATACGATTGCTGTAGCTATCGCCACTGACAGCAATTCCTTGCTTCGCCAGTTCACTGATCTGACTGCTCGCATGACGAACTTTTTCGGGGTCTTGGCTGTACACCGACATATTCGCGGTCACCAGGTACCTTAACCCCACTTGCTCTGGACCATATTGCTGAGCTTTCTTATCTACCACCGCAACCTGGCCGAGGGACATTTCTTCATCACTGAAACCGTGCAGTTTTAAAAAGGCCACCACAGCAGCTTGCTTTTTCTCCACCGCCGCCATCACATCATCGAGTTTATCCCCCGCCTCGGTAAAGGCAATGGGCCAAATGGCGGTATCTGCAGGCACTTGCTGCTCGGCCAAACCTTTAACCGTGACCGTTCTGTCCATGGCTTTAAATTGCACTATGGCGCTGTGTAGCAAAAAACCAATTGAGGCCAGCCCCAAAGCCAACAAAAATGCCGGTAATATATTGATGTGCGTTATACTTTTGTGCATTGGTGCTTTCCTTTTGCAGCAAGTGTGAGAGTATATTTCAGTGATCAGTGTACCAAAAAGAGTGAGCTATGAGCGTAAAACGCATTAGTCAGTTCTTCAACCCCCAATCGATTGCCGTTATTGGCGCCTCTAATAACCCTTCGCGCCCTGGTTACATCGTGATGCGTAACTTGCTACAAGGGGGCTTCAATGGCCCCATAATGCCAGTCACACCGAAATATGAAGCGGTACATGGGGTACTGGCCTATGCCGATATTGCCAGTCTGCCGCAGATTCCTAGTCTCGCGGTGATTTGCACCAATAAGCAGACCATTGCGAGCTTAATTAGTGAATTAGCCGCGCGCCAATGCCGCAACGTTATTGTTATCGCCGCCGGGCTTAGCAGCGAGCAAAAGCACAGCCTCACGCAGCATTGTAAGGCGCTGGGAATGAATTTACTGGGGCCCAATTGCTTGGGGTTGATGATCCCCCATTTAGGCGTTAACGCCAGCTTTTCACACACTGTCACCCGTCCGGGGAAGCTCGCTTTTATCTCCCAATCGGCAGCGGTGTGCTCAACCATTTTAGACTGGGCCGAACATAAAGATATTGGCTTTTCTTACTTTGTCTCTGTCGGGGATTGCCTCGATATCGATTTTGGCGAGCTACTTGATTTTCTCGGTCGCGACGCGCGCACTAAAGCGGTATTACTTTACATTGATAACCTCAAAGACATTCGTGGCTTTATTTCTGCGGCGCGTGCTGCTGCCTTTAGTAAACCGGTGATTGTTATCAAAACCGGACGTACCGAGGCCGGCGCCCAAGCTGCTTTCGCTCACACCGGCGGCAACACTAGCTCAGATGCGGTATACGATGCTCTTATTCAGCGCGCCGGTATGCTCAGAGTTGCTGATTTACGCGAGCTATTTGCCGCCACGCAAACTCTGGCGCTGCACCCTAAACTGCTTAAAGTCGAACCGCTGTGTATTCTTACCAATGGCGGCGGCCCGGCGGTGATGGCTGTGGACAGCCTGCTACAGAGCTCCGGTAAACTCTGTGAGCTCAGTGACCAAACCTTGGCGGCGCTCAATGCGGTGATCCCACAATCAGAAGCAGCCGCTAACCCGGTGGATATTTTCGGCGACTCCGACCCGGGACGCTATCAACAAGCCTTGAAAATATTGCTCGAAGCCAAAGAAGTGGAGAACTTATTAATTATTCACACTCCTTCTGCACTGGCGCCGAGTACCGAGTATGCGAAAATCATTGTCGATACCGTGGCCCAAGTCGATAGCCGTCGTCGTCCTTTTGTGATGACCAATTTTATGGGTGAAAATGCCGCCTATGAAGCGCGCAAGATATGCGCTCAAGGGGGCATTCCCACCTACCGCACACCAGAGGGCGCAGTGGGCGCATATATGCACCTAATTAACTATCGCCGTAACCAAAAGCACTTAACGCAAACCCCTGAATCCATCGTTGATGAGTTAGCAATTAACGCCCAAGATACCCAAAGTGCTATTGATGCTCATTTAAGTCGCGGTGAAACCTACCTCAGTACTCATCAAGCGGCCCCCTTGTTGGCCTATTATGGTATTGATACGGTGACTACCCATATCGCGACCACTCCCAGCGAAGCTGCTGAGGTGGCCAGCGAATGTGGCTTTCCGGTGGTGTTAAAGCTGATTAGCCCTGACATTGCTAGCAAATCTGAGGTCGGAGGCGTATTGCTCAATCTCAATGATGCACATGAGGTAGAGCAAGCCGCGTTTGCTATCTTGCTGCGTATCAAGCAAACCTACCCACAGGCAAATATTCATGGCTTTTCCATCCAACCTATGGTGCCGCGCGCCGGTACTCATGAGCTGCGCATTGCCATTAAAACCGATCCCCAATTTGGGCCAGTGATCCTGCTGGGTGAGGCCGGGAGCGCCCTTGATTTTTCACAAGCGGCGGTCGCCCTGCCGCCGTTAAACATGAATTTGGCCAAATACCTGATTGCCAGCGCCCAAGATAAGGGCGTACTCAAGGAGCGGACGCTACCAGAAAAAGTGGATAAGTACCGACTCTGCGCACTACTGACCCGGGTGTCACAACTGATAATCGATCAACCGGATATTCATCACTTGGAGCTAAACCCACTGCTTGCCACCCAAGGCCAGTTTTTGGTGCTTGATGCTTGTATTGAAATCAGTCACTATCAACGCCTAGCACATCGTAAGCGCTTGGCCATTCGCCCCTACCCTAAAGAATGGGAGCGCCCGGTAACGCTCAAAGACGGCTCTCAAGCCTTACTACGCCCTATCCGCCCCGAAGATGAGCAAGCACACCGTGAGTTTGATGAATCTTTGTCGAAAGAGGATCGCTATCGTCGCTTTTTTGGCGAAATGCCCCATTTTAGCCATGAACAATTAGCGAAAATGACTCAGATAGACTACGACAGAGAAATGGCGTTTATTGTTACCCGTAAACACCATGCTAAAGACTGCACCTTAGGTGTATCACGGGTACTTATGGACCCAGATAACGCCATAGCGGAATTTGCCATTGTCATTGGCTCACAGTATCAAGGTTTGGGCCTAGGCCGGCTGCTCCTGCAAGCGGCCATTGATTACTGCAAAGAGCAAGGAGTTGCCAGCGTTCAAGGGACCACCTTGTGGGAGAACACCGGGATGATTGAGCTGGCTCGCAAACTCGGATTTACCGTGCGTCGCGACTTTGAAGAAGGCACGATAGAGATGATCTTGCCGCTGAATAATGAATGAGAAACGATGATAAGAATAAGAAACACCCTAGCACAAGTATTTGAATCACGAGGCCGGGTGCGCCATTACGGCTACGCCTTTGACGCTATTTTAGTGGCACTGATCCTCGCCAATGTCATTGCTATCGTTATTGAGTCGGTGCCCAGTGTTGCTAAACAGCACATTGGCTTTTTCGCTTATTTTGAGCTTATATCGGTGAGCATTTTTACCCTTGAGTATTTAGCTCGGTTGTGGACCAGTGTTGATTTGGAGCGCTTTGAGAACAGCACTTTGAGTGATACGCAACGGCGCCTGCGCTACCTTTGCTCGCCCATGGCGATTATCGATTTGTTGGCTATTCTGCCCTCTCTACTGGTGTTCTTTGTGTCCTTCGACTTGCGCTTTTTGCGGGTCTTACGACTGCTGCGTATCTTCAAACTCACACGCTACTCGCGGGCCATGCAGTTGCTGCTGCAAACCATTCGAGAAGAAAGTGGCTCTTTGTTTGCGGCCTTCTCTATTATGGCGGTGATTTTAATCGTCGCCGCCAGTGGCATTTACTTACTGGAACATGATGTCCAACCCGATAAGTTTGGCTCTATTCCCAAGGCCATGTGGTGGGCATTGATCACCCTGACGACCGTAGGGTATGGCGATGTCGTGCCGATCACCGGGTTAGGCAAGGTATTCGGTGGCATCATTACCATTTTAAGTATGGGGATGGTGGCCATTCCCACTGGCTTATTGGCATCTAGCTTCTCCGACCAACTGCGCCAACGTCGTGATAGATACAGCGAAACAGCTTACCAACTGATGGAAGACGGAGTGATTTGTGTTGATGATCGTGAACATCTCGATGAATTAAGAGTAGAGCTGGGTCTGAGCAAGCAAGAGTGCGCGCAAATAGAGCAACAAGTACGGGAAAAACATCCTTTAAAGCGCTTTTGCCCACATTGTGGGCATCACCTAAATTAGCTGCGGTTACTTAAGCAAACTAGCAATGCTGTCGCCCAAGGCTGGGCGCTGCATGTGAAATCCTTGTATCGCGGCACAGCCGATGTCGCGCATCAGCTGTGCTTGGCGCTCAGTTTCCACGCCAACGGCAATCACGGTCAGCTCCAAGGCGTTAACCACCTTGAGAAAACGAGTGACTTTAGCTTGCACCGACATATCCATACAAATTTCAGCAACTAACTGCGGACCTAACTTCACTGCGCTGAGCGTATCACCACACAGTTCAGGGACACAAAAGTCATCACCACGATTGACCTGCAGAGCTATTTTTACACCCTCTTGCTGAAGCATTTGCAATGCTTGTTTGGCTTGCTCGTCTAACTGCAGCCAATCATTCACATGTATCTCCAACATCAGCTGCGCGAGGGGAAAGTTAAAACTGCGCAGCAGGTGAGTAATATCGCCGGTACACCCAGGTTGGCTAAACTCGCGCCCGGACAGGTTCATGTTTATAGTCAAATCGTGACGCTGGCGCAACCAAAGCTGGCTCTCTAGTATCGCTCGCTCTAGGGTTTGTAAAAATAACCTAGACCATAGTTCGGGCTTGCGCACATGAACTAAAAATTCGTCAGGAGCAAGTAATTGCTGCTGCTTTTGCCAGCGTAATAACACCTCAAAGCCGATAACTTGCTGACTCTGCGCTGCAAAAATAGCTTGATACTGATTGACGAACTCACACTGCTCATAAGCAGATGCCACTGCTTTTTCGGTGTCTATACGCCGTTGCACATAAGCGTTCATTTCCGGCTTAAAGAACTGACAGTGGCTCCCGGTTAGACGCTTTGCCTGATACATCGCCAAATCAGCACACTTTAATAACTCGTCACTGCGTTGTGCGTCTTGTGGGAAAAGCGCGATCCCAAGACTAACCTCAACCAGCGGTTCCATTACCCGCTGCTTGAACGGCTGAGTTAATACATCGCGTACTTTTTTACACACAGTGACGATATGTTCGACATCGTCCATATTCTCCAACAGCAATGCAAACTCATCGCCACTCACACGCCCTAGACTGTCTTGCGAACGCACCGTACGCTGTAGCCTATAAGCGAGGCTAAGTAACAGCTGATCGCCACTTTCGAAGCCACGCGCACTATTGATTTTATTAAGATTGGCAATATTAATCAGCACTAATGCACACTGGTTTTGTTGCCGTGCTGATTGCTCCAGCGCATGTTCCACTCGGTCCATAAAAAGAGCCCGATTAGGCAAGCCCGTTAAACTATCGTAATGGGCATGCTCACGCTTACTGGCGAGAGCGTTTTTAGGCGCGCTGATATCGGTAAGGATAATGATATAGCTGGTGAGGTGATGCTCAGCATCTGCCACCGCACTCATTTTCAATAGTACCGGTACCTGCTCACCATTTTTAATAATGACAACTTCCTCACTCTGATAATGCTCACCCACATTGAGGTCATTCAAGATACGTAAGTAGTTAATACGGGTATTTTTGCTCAACCCAAGAGTGAGGTGTCGACTTGAGCGTGTACTTGGTGAATAGTTAAAATGCTCCCGTAACGCTTGGTTAGTGGCACGGATACGCAATTTATGATCAAGAATAATCACCCAATCACTGGTTTGCTCAAACGCTGCACCAAATAGCCGTGCATTTTCTTCAAATACCAACTCCCGGGTCATATTGGTATAGGTACCAGCAACTTGCATAGGCAAATCGTCTTGCCACGCCATGACTTTGCCAAAGTCCTTATACCAGCGCCATAAACCGTTGCTGTGACGCAGGCGATACACACAGTTGAAGTAACCCTTATCTGTGGACAAGAACTCTAACCACTCAATACGGAACTTTTGCCGCTCATCAGGATGAATAAGCGCCAGATAATCATCTAAGTGGCAGCTATCGTAGTCATAACCCAGTTCCTCGCGCAGGCGCGGTTGGTATATTTGGCTCCCCTCTTGTCGCCAATCCCATACCCCAGAGTGACTGCCGTCCAAGGCTAGTTTCAGCCGAGCTTCTGATTCTTTACTCTCATTGTGGGCAGCAATAATCATGCGCTGAATCTGATTACGGCGGTACAGCCATAAGCCCACCAGGGTCGCCCCCAGCAGTACATATAAAGTCAGGTAAAAAGGTGAGCTCCAAGGCGGATAATCGACCTTGATTTGCAGCTGCGCGGGATCAGTAAATTCGCCTGTGAATGGGTCCTGTGCCCACACCTTGAGAGTATGCAAACCTGGGTTAAGCTTTGAAAATACCACCCGGTTATTATCTTTGGTATGTGCTTTGGGACTGTCGCCAAGCTGATATTGAAAAATAATACGGTCTTGATAGTTATATATCATTGCCGCAAAAGACACCTCTAAGCCGATATCATCATGCTCTAGATGCACTTGCTCTAACGGGCTAAGTTGTTTATCTAACTCCCGATAGGCGAGCTGCGCGGAAGTAATATTGACGCGCTTAAGTAACGCTCGCTGCGGCTGGTTCTGCTGTGGGTAAAAAAGTGTTGCGCCTTTAACGGAACCATACACTACTCGACCATCATCAAAACGGCTAAAAGAGCCGCCATTAAACTCATTCGTGGCCAACCCTTCTTCGGTGGTATATTGCTGAAAGTGCTCAGTCAATGGATTAAAACGCCAAACACCTTTGTGGCTACTCATCCAAATCATGCCATGCTCATCCAGCACCAAATCATACATTAAGGTCCCCAGCCCTAGTTTCTGTAAATCGATGCGTTTAATCAGCTCGAATGTGCGCGCATCCAGCGCCACTAGTCCAAAGTTAGAAAACGATAGCCACAAAACATTTTGATGGTCGACGACATAGCTGTTGAGATTCACCGCCAAGTTTTCATGGGACTGAGGTACTTCGTAGAGCAACTGTAATTTTTGCTGCTCGCTATCAAGGCGTAACAACTGACCACCACTGTAAAATAAGGGTTGATTCGGCTTATCAGGCAGTGGTTTGTTGAAGCCAAGCGCAAGGAAGGGATCAAACTCATCAAGGTCGCCGTGCAGCGGCGTGAGCACTTTCGTATCTAAGTCGAAATAGAAGAATCCTTGGTCTTGGTTCACTCCATATACGCGGTTATCTGGGGTTTTGTATAGGCCATGTAACCAGCCTTGCAAATACTGTTGCTGATCATTGTTGGTAGCAATAACACGATGTAGCTCAGTACTATCAATATCGAAATAGAATAAGCCTCGTGTAGTATTTAACAGTAACTGATCAGCAAAAGGAATGAGCCTGTAAATACTAAAGGCATTATCAAGCTGATCGCTCAAATAGTTTTTGTACAAAATTTGGCTGCTATTGTGCTGTGTATCGACAATAGTAAGGCCATTGTGAGTCCCCAAATAAAGGGTATTATCGACCACGGTGGATGCCCAAATATTGTGGTGCGACAGGCCCTCGCCACGTAAATTCTGTGCTGTTAGATTATCAAATTGAAAATGCTTTTTCGGTAAAAAGAAGGCGCCATCACTTTTGGTTCCCACCCACAAATCCCCTTGCGGCGTCTCTTGCATAGCGATAATACTGGCGTCTGACAAACTGTACTCGCTGTCGATAAGTTGGCGACGTTTACGCAGAGCTCGGGTGGAAATATTAAATTCAAATAAGCCTTTATCAGTGGCCAACAGTACGGTGTCTTCGCCTAACACCTGCATTTGCCATATGTTCAAGTCAGCTATTAACATTTCGCTAGCAGGCGAATGTGCATCAGCGGCGAGCGAACCATCGGCGTTAATATCAAGCTGATACAGACCTTTTACCGAGCCAACCAACAAATGTTCAGCGTCTATCACCGCGAAAGACTTCACATTATTACGGTGAATCCCACTGATGCCTGCGGGAAGGTGTGCCAAAGAGCGGACCTTCTTAGCCTGCAAATCGTAGATATAGGCACCCGAGCTAGTACCGACATAGACCTGCTCGCCGAATTTAAACATCTGCCTTACTAAAGAGCGCTCATCTTTACTCTCCAGCGTGAACAATGAGGTAACTTCGCCGGTCTCTATATTCAGGCTCGCCACATCCTCACCACGACCAAGCCAAAGCTCATTGGGGCCAATAGCCAGCATAGTAAATACCGCTTTAGCGAACGTAACGTCGTCGCTCTGTGGCGGCCCCAGCACTTGCTCGGTGCGCCCGGTATCAGGGTCAAAACGATGTAAGCCAGCGAGTAATGAGGCTATCCAAATATGACCTTGTTGGTCTTGATAGAGAGCGTCGATCATCGCCTCATCAAGCTCGCCGTTGTCTCCGGCCACAGCAATGACCTGATAACCATCGTAGCGATTCAGACCGCTTTCGGTGCCCAACCACAAATAGCCGTATTTATCGATCAACATATTACTGACATAGCTTTGCGACAGTCCTTCATTCGGCGACAGTCGTTGTACTTTGGCACTCACTGCACACGCTAAGAAGCAGCAACACACTAGCAAAGCCCTAAGCATGGTTTCCTCGATTCAGGCAATATGCCAAGATATCGCGTCCTTGGCGCTGATAGGCATTAAATCGCTGTTGTAATTCGTCGGGCAAATCGGGCTCGGGCTGAAACCCTAAGCTGAGGTAAAAAGCGGCTAAATGAGCATAAATAAAACTAAAAACGGGCTGCTTTTGGTGTTTGCACACAGTACTGATTAACTCCCGAGCAACCCCTTGTTGCCGCCACGGTGGGGCAATAAACACGCCGGCTAGTAGCAAGTTCTCCGACAAGTGCAGCAACCGTGCTGCACCAATGATGCCACTATCGGCTCTGGCTACCCAAACCTGGTCTGCCTTAGAGGCACGACCTCGAGCCCCATAAGCCTGATAAAACTTGTTAACTAATGGGGTGGCGATGTCAGCAAGGCGCTGCACATCAACGTCGCTCATCGCGATGCACTCATCAATGCCAAATAATGTTCAAACTGTTGCTTGAGATAATTTTGCTCAGAGACAGGACGAATATTAATCGCCTCATAAACTTTGTCGCGGGCATTTTTACCGCGCACTATTTGGTAAGCCCAAAATGAGGCCTCGTAGTCTAGCTGAATACGGTACTTTTCTTCGCGAGGCAGTAGGCACAAATTGAAACTCATCGCAGTTACACTCAGGTTGGTGTTCATATCCTGACTATACTATACCAAATCCGACCTAGGGCAAAAGTAGATAGTTTGTTGCTTAGTTGCGACAAGTGCTAGAAAAACCTAACTAACTTCCCTAGAATGGTGGCGAAATTTAACGCGTATTTTACATGGGTAACGGAGTAAGCCCAATTGCGAAACAAGGAAGTGCCACGCATAAACTATGGTATAGCATGCTTAACTCAACCTTGTTACAACGCACCATCCTCTATGTTACTTCGCTATGGCTGCTGAGTGCGTCTGTTGGCGCCTATGCATCGTCTAACATGACCTTTAACAAGCCTGTTGATACACCACAAGCTCGTTATGTTATTGAACTTATGGATTTAGCCTATGATCAGCTTGGATATCAGCTTGAGTTGATAGAGTTTGACCAGCCACAAGCATTACGCGCTGCCGACGAAGGAACTTTAGACGGGCAATTAGGGCGCATTGCTGCAATTGAATCTCGTTACGCTAATTTGGTTCGTGTTGATTTTCCATTGTTTAAGTTTGAGTTAATCATGCTTACGCGCTGCGCCGAGTGCCAACTGAACGATCTTAACAGCGTGGTGCTGCGCAGCGGTTACCCGGTAGCCGAACAATATCTCGACAGCCAAAATTACCAAGGCCGGCGGCTCAGCCTAAAAAGCGTGTCGGCGCAATTAAATCTCTTAGCTCAGCGACAAGTTGATGGCATTGCCATCTTAGACTTTCACCTCAAACAGGCTTTCGACAGCCATAGCAACCCCAGCTATCATCGCCAGCATCTTAATGATTACTACAGCTACCACTACGTGCATAAACGCCATGAGGCGTTGATCCCTGAGTTACTTGAGGTGTTAAACACCCTTAAACAGAATGGCGTTGTTGACTACCTAAAACAAAAGCACGGCTTATAAATCAAGCTCTCCCTGCCCCGCATCAGGTGTGTTGATGTCACCCTGTTTTTGCTTGCGCTGCATTGCTCGCTTATAGCGCTGATGACAAAGTAGGTTAACGTGACGTTTTTGCTCATCACTGAGTTGGTTCCACATAAAACGCTCATCACGAGAACGAAAGCAGCCTAGGCAATAACCACGGTTATTGACCTGACATACCCCTTTGCAGGGGCTATCAATAGAAAAGATTTCCAGCTGCTGCATGTACGCTCTACCCAGTGTGATTAGGCCAAGGTTCAATGCTGCTTGCAGCGCATAACGCCGAGCGCATTGACTACCCTAACCTTTGTTACCCTTGGTGTGTATTAAAAACCAACCCTAGGTATAACGTTAATGCCAAAGACTCTGAATTACCAGCCTAGGTATCCATTTCTTCCTTGCGCAGTACTGGGCGCGCATACAGGGCCGTAACGAGATCGCGTAGCTCTTCGGGAATCGCACGCATACGCTCATCAAACTCCTTCACATCAACGGACTCGGAATCAACAACCGCATCACCGTGCTTAGCGGCAATGTAATTGCCTGGGTGCAAATAAAAAGATTCAACAATCTGCTTATCGATGGTTTTTGCAAGATCCTCTGGGGTATCACAGCCACTTTGCACCGGTTGACCAAAAGCGAGGTGGACATGGCCTTTATTGGTCGTAAAGCCCTCTACTATACTGCTGATATCCTCACCGGCAGATTTTATATACTCGCCGTGGTGCTTTTTATGATAGAGCTCCTTCGCTTTGGATATCGCACACGGTTCATATTGATAAGAAATGGACACCGGCACAATTTTTAGCTCGCGTACATACTCAGCAAACTCTTTCTTTTGCTTGCGCCCATTCAATTGCAACATTTTTAATAACGCCGGATCGGTTTGATCAAAACCGTCTTTGGTACGCCCTTCGCGCTGGGCTATCCAAATACTGTGGCCATCCTGCAACGAGTCATAAATATAGGCTGAGAGCTGTGATAACGCTTTAAGCATTTCTTTGGGTGCTTTTGCCGAGCGTTTTACAATAAAACTTTTGTTTAAGCGCATCAGCTCAGTGATGTATGGGATCTGTAACAGATTATCTCCAATGGCAATACGCACGGTATTCATATCATGTTGGTGCAAGCCAAAATTCACCAACGCGGGATCAAGCACGATATCACGGTGATTGGAGATAAACAGATATGCTTGGTTTTTATCGAGCTTGTCTAACCCTGAATAGGTGACCTCTGAGGTGGTGTTGTGGATGATGCGCTCGAGATAATGCACAACTTCAAGCTGGACCTGGCGCACTGAGTTTACTTGGCCCCATTTACGTTTCAGGCTCGCACGCACCAGCGGGCGAGATAGAAAGCGCATACCGGCAAGCCAACCGGGCAAATTATGCTTCGCTATCAAATCAACAAAGTCATTATCTGCTACCAACCGGGCAACAGCATCTGCTACTTCGTCGTCATTATAGGGTCTTATATCTGCATACTTATCCACGATTACACCTTATTACCACAGGCAAAAAAACGGCGCTTATTGTATCGCGCCATTTACGTATTCGCTAAGTTTATCAACTCTTACCAGTAAGGGATACAACCCTTTATGTATTATCATGGTGCTGCGCAGGTGCTTGCCAGGCGCGCAACTTAAGCCATACCAAGCGTAATAACAACAGCAGTAAAATCACGGCTAAGCTTTGCGATAACCACGGTGCCATAAGCTCGTGCTGATGCCCAACTAAAGGGCTCACTGCAAAGCCGAACCGTACCACCAGCCAATCCGTTAAATACCCAAATGCTAAGGCTACACCAATGACAGCACTGAGATAGGCAACAATCGCGCGCTTGCCTAACTCCTTACCAACAACACCGAGTGTGGCAATGTTAGTCGCAGGTCCTGCTAGCATAAATACCAATACCGCGCCTGGCGATACTCCAGCAATGAGCAGTCCAGCGGCAACTGGCGTAGATGCCGTGGCACAAATGTACATTGGAATACTGATAAGCACCATCACCGTCATCGCCAATAATCCGCTGCCCCACTGGCTTAAGTAAGAAGCGGGCACATAAGTTTGCACTAACGCCGCGAAAAACAGACCAATCATTAACCACATGGCGGTATCATTTAACAGTTTCGTGGTACTAAAGTGCACCGCTTGCTTAAACTTAGCCATGAAACTGGACTCTTTTGTAGCTTTAGAGCGGCTACTGCAGCATGAGGCCGGCGCTGTATTATCAGCCTGTTGTGCCTGCGTGGGAGCTTGGGGTGCTGGCGCTTGTTGCTTATTGGTGCAACATGAAGTGCTCGGCTGTGGCGTTCTTTCGGCGCAGCAACTCGGCGACGATGTCTGTGTTGGGGTTGCCTCGGGCTTAGACTCTTTACCTACTAGCACACCTGCGGTAATGGCACTGGTAATTGCGGCAATAGGACGAATAATAGCCATAAAAGGGCCCAGTAAGACATAGGATACGGACACTGAGTCGACACCAGTTTCAGGCGTGGAGACTAAAAAGGACGTAGTCGCACTTTTCGAAGCGCCTGCCCGTCTGAGCCCAACGGCTGCAGGGATCACGCCACAAGAACATAATGGCATGGGAGCGCCAATAAAAGCCGCTTTCACAGTTGTCCAAAAGCCTTCTTTACCAAGGTGGCGTTGCAAAAAGTTAGCTGGAAGGTATACATTGATGAGCCCAGCTAAAAACAGCCCCAGCATCAGCCAAGGTGCAGATAGCACAAACAATTGCCAAAAATTAGTTAGTAAGTCCATCAACGTCCTCCAATGCGGTCAAAATTGAACAATGCTCTGCCGGTAACTCTGTGCCACAACACTGCTCCGCCAATTGTGAAAGAGAGGCATAAAAGCGTTGCAACTCAGCGATACGCTCTGCCACAAGTGCCTTTTTTCGCAGCGTAAGTTGCTTCACTTCATGACAGCTATGCTGCTGTTTCTCAAAGTTAATCTTCAATAACTCAGAGATTTCTTGCAAACTAAAGCCGACGTCTTTAGCACGACGAATAAAGTTTAATTGCGCTAAATGGGCGTGCGTATAATCCCGGTATCCTGCTGCAGTGCGATTAGGCGGCTGTAATAGCCCTTGCTGTTCGTAGTAACGAAGCGTATCGGGACTCATGTCCACCTTTTTTGCTAACTCTGAAATTCGCATTAGTTTTTCTCGCAGTTATTTAACTGTCACTGATTGTAGACCTTAGTGTTAACTCCAAGGTCAATATTTTTTTGCGTCCGCTAAGTCACCATGAAAGACTAGTGCTAAACCACCTTATTTTAACGCCTACTTTGTCTCACTGGCGAAACGAGAGAAGAGAGTTATGAACATAGTACTACTTGATGCAAAAACTTTAGGTGACAATAGCTTAGCCCCACTGGAGCAACTCGGAGACTTCCATTCTTATGAGCTAACTGAGCCACAGTCCGTTGTTACTCGTTGCCAAGATGCCGAGGTTATTGTTAGCAACAAAGTAGTGATAAATGCTGAGCACATGCAATCGCTACCCAAGCTTAAACTGATTTGCGTTGCTGCCACCGGCACCAACAATATCGACTTACAAGCCGCTGCCAAGCAAGGCATCACAGTATGTAATGTTGCTGGCTACTCTACCGCCTCAGTGGTGCAACACACCTTCGCCCTACTCAACGCCTTATTAGGTAACATTCATCGCTACATTAATGACTGCCATCACGGTGCGTGGCAACAAAGTGATATGTTTTGTCGCTTGGATTATGCCATTGAGGAGCTTGCCGATAAAACCCTTGCTATCATCGGCTATGGCGAGTTAGGTCAGGCGGTGGCGCGCGTTGCAGAAGCCTTCGCTATGAAGGTCATTGTTGCGGAGCGTAAAGGACAGCCAGTACGAGAAGGACGGGTTAGCTTTGAACAAGCACTGCAAAACGCTGATGTGGTCTCTATTCATAGCCCTTTAACGCCACAGACTCAGCAACTATTTAACGCCGACGCATTCGCTTTAATGAAACCAAGTGCAGTGCTCATCAATACAGCTCGTGGCCCTATTATTGATGAACAAGCGCTCGTTGCGGCCCTAGAGCAAGGTGATATAGCCGGTGCGGCGTTAGATGTGCTTACACGTGAGCCTGCCACCGCAGATAATCCATTAATTGCATATCAAGGCCATAACTTATTGTTAACGCCACACATTGCTTGGGCCTCTCGCCAAGCCCGCGACCGCCTCATTGAACAATTGGCGAAGAATATTATTGGGTTTGCCAATGGTGAAATCCGCAATCAGGTTAGTTAGATTCACTAAACTATGGGTTTCTAGGCCTAAGAGACACCTTGATAATTTAATAACCTAATGATAATAAAGACAAATAAATATTGGCATTAAATTTGTTATCTTACCCAGGTGTTAACAATACTTAATAACGGATATAACAATGAAAAAAACACTTATTGCCGCTTTAGTCGCCCTTCCTTTACTGGGAGGCTGTGTTGTTTCAGTGAATGATGGCGATGCTGATGCTCGTAGGGCTGGCAGTGATTGGCAGCAGCAACAAAAAGACAACCGCATATATATTGCTGACTTACAGCTAGGTACGGGGTTTGCGCAGGTGAAAAATTCTTTGGGAACGCCAGATTTCAGTGAATCGTTCCGTCATCAACAAGACAACTACCAAGTGTTATTTTACGCCACGCAAAGTAAAAAGTCTGATGGCAAAATCTCAAAGGACGAATGCACTCCTTTGGTTTTTGCTGACGGCGCCTTAGTCAGTGTAGGTGACAGCGCCTACCAAGCGCTTATCAATAAGCTATAAACGTTCAGCCACCCACAGGGTGGCTTTTTTATGCGAAAAATACAATGGTGTTACGCCCTTGTTGCTTCGCTTTGTAAAGACCCCTGTCAGCGCGCTCAATAAGCTGTGATTCCGATTGCGCATCACCAAAACCAGGATAGGTGGATACCCCCATACTGATAGTGACATGGTCAGCAACAGGTGAGTCTATATGTGCCACGTTAAGCTCTTCTATAACGCGTTTTAGCTTTTGTGCCAACGCCATGGCTGTCCCCTCTTCACTCCCTGGCAGCACAGCAGCAAATTCTTCACCGCCATAGCGAGCGACGAAGTCACTACCACGTTGACAATTGGCCACCAAGGTTGAAGCCACTTTCTTCAAACACTCATCACCGCGTTGGTGGCCATAGTGATCGTTGTAGCGTTTAAAAAAGTCAATATCAATGAGCACCACAGACAACGGCAGCCCAGCGCGGACACTACGCCGCCACTCCCGCGAAAGCTGTTCATCAAAATAGCGGCGGTTGGGGATTTCGGTTAAGCCATCGATACTGGCCAGCATCTCTAACAGGTCGTTCTTTTGCTTGATAGTCAGCTGATTTTTAACGCGCGCGCGCACTATGGCACTACCAAAGGGTTTGGTTATGTAGTCCATGGCTCCGAGCTCAAGGCCTTTGGCTTCATCAACGAGAGAATCATTGGCGGAAATGATAATGACAGGAATAGGCTGTGTGCGCTCATCATGCTTAAGCTTACGCAGCGCTTCGTAACCATCCATACCGGGCATGACGATGTCCAGCAAGATCAGATCAACACTGTTAGTCGCTAACCACTCAAACATGGCCTCAGCACTTTCGACACCAAACACTTTGTGCTTGGGGCTCAGCGTTTTCTCCAAAACCACCCGATTTAACTCGTCATCATCGACAACAAGAATACGTGCTGACCTCATTTATTTGCCCTAGTTTGTCTTAACTGCTTGCAGAACCAATACAAAAGAATGAATTAGGCTGCAATTTACCCGCTATTTAACGTATTTACCCAGTTTAGACATAAATACCTAACAATTCACTGAATATATGGCAGAAATTAGCCACATACACAGTGAATTAGCTTGTATGCTTAGAGGTTTTCTTCAGCAAATGAAGCAAGGCGACTGCGCACCACACCGTTTAGATTTACCGTGGCACTGCCCTCAAAATGCTTAAAGCGCTCAACGATATAGGTCAAACCCGATGTCACTGGGGTCAGATAGTTACTGTCTATTTGCGCCAGATTCCCCGAACAAATCAATTTAGTGCCCGCCCCGCAGCGCGTGATGATCGTTTTCAACTGTGAGGCTGTTAAATTCTGACTCTCATCAAGCAACACCCCCGAATTGATATAATACTATCATACCCTTAATAAACTTGAACAAAAAAGTTTTTACACACATACTCTAGCTAAGAATCAAAGGTGAACGAAAATGATACTTCGAAATACAACAAAAACTAAAATAATTAAAGCATCAGTCAACTTTGGAAAAGGAATGTCTTTTCACCTCGATAAATCAGGGCAACCTATTAAGACTGAAAAAGGCATCAGAACTCACTCATATAGGCACGATAAAATAGAACCTAATTTTCCAGTGCTATATCACCCGACTCGCTTCACCGAATGCCAAGAAATGAACTTATTTTTAATGCACCGCTTTGAAGGTCATTTCAGTCTCAAAAAGAATCAAATAGACAATGAGGCTTTTAGTGACGCTTATCATGCCAGCCAACCGGGAAAGCCATTAGATGTTAAGTCTGTTTGCAGTATAGCTAAGCACTTAAAAGCTTTCTTAGATTGGTTGGATAAAGATGATGCATCCTATTTTGAAGTAATAACTGCACCACTTTCAAAACAATCTGTAGATGATGATATTTCTAGGTTACCTGTGTGGAGATATCACAAACATTTATGTGAAAGAGTCGAAACCAAAGATAAGTCTAAACGCATAAGCTTTAACAGCGCTCAAGAACGAATTAGAGCTGTTAAAGCATTCTATATATGGAGCCATAAGCGCGGGGCTATAGATAGCCTCCCCTTCTCACTTGAATACAAACAGGTACGTATTAAATCGAAAGCTAAATCAAGTGTAAGTTCATTGTTTCAATTACCTACTAGCAACACACGTTCTGGAGGCTTATGGAAGTGGGTTAGTAATTTGAGCATTCCAAATACATTGAAACAAAAGGAAGACTCACCCGAAAAAGATCTACAACCATATTCTCCAAAAGAACTTAAACAGTTGCTGGAGACGGATACGGCTCAAAAAGAGACTTATAAGCTTTATTTGCAATGTGCTTTGCTAGGTGGACTTCGTTCTTTTGAGATTTCAGCCATCGACCAGAAAGACCTTTTTGATCCTGATGAAAAAGAAAACGAGAAACGTATTCCAAAATTGAACATTGTACGAAAAGGACATAAGCCAGTGAGATTAACAATAGCGCGAGTTCTAATGAAGCTTTTGTACAATCACACTTTGACAATTCAAAATATGAAGCGACGTACCAAACATGAGACTAATCATGGTATGGACAATAGTGAACATCCGCTTCCTTTGTTTATGAATAGTTCAGGATCGCGGATAAGCGAAGATACACCGGGGAATACTATTTCCATAGTTAGAAAAGAACAAAGGAAGCAGGGATTAGAAATACTATTACGCACATTCCATGACTTACGCGCTACCTTTGCTACTTATGTCGCTAAATACCTAATTGACAAAGGTGAATCGGAGAGTTCCATCAGACAGACACTAATGACCTTGATGAGTCACGAAAGTTTTAAAACAACCAAACGTTACATCGACTTTGCCAAAAGTGTAGCAGTGGATGCATACGGAGCAATGTCAGAGTGGGTGAAAGATATCTACGGTGATGTTGACGAATTACTGATGCGTGAGGCTGAAGATGCAGCAGCAAGTTAAAACGCGGAAGTCCAATCGTATTCCTGCTAGATTTAAACCTCATTCAATTGTTCTAGCCAAACAGTTAGACGTTTTATTTAACAGGGCATATGACAAAGAAAACAATATTAGCGCAGATGACGACACTGCTATTTCAATGAGTCGCTTGCGGAATGCTTGTGTCAGTTTACAACACACTCTTCCTCTAGCCCTTAATAAGGTTAGTACAGATACTGCGACATCAATTCAAACTTCGGGATTAAATGCTCTATCAGACTTTGAAATTTGGCAAGAACTGGAATACTTTTGCATTAATGAAATAAATGATGTCAAGCTACCTAGTTATGCTACTCGTATAGAAGAAGCCTTAGAAAACTTAGCTAAGTTTCATTTTTATGATAACGCTATCAACGCTCCTTTTAGGCTAGTAAATGGGGCTACTTCAATCGACATAACTAAATTATTCGAACTTGAATTCCATCAAGTAAAAGAGATTCGTAAATTACTAAATAAATATCTGGACTATCTCGTCCTTCCAGAATTAAGCCTCAAAGATTCTTCTATTGGGGACAATATCCTCAAAACTGCGACAGCTATTATAAATCTTTGTCTACATGATACTTTTAAGAATACTGAACGCGTCAAACTGCCATTATTGGCAACATTACAGGATAGGGAATTCGTTTCATCATTTATATGCAATCACAACTTCCGTACTTTTTTAAAATTTATACTACCCGATGTGTGGGGTAAAGCTAGAGTCAATCAATTTAAAACTGAAGCCGAAGTAATAGGGTATGCACAAAGCATATCATCCAAATTTGGCAATGAAGTTGATGCTTTTTTGAAAAATCAGATAGCAAGCGCTTCGGAAGCTAATACAACAAGAGTTAGATCCTCAACTTTATCATTTCCAAGGTGGTTGAATAGTGCTGGTAGCGTAGCATCACCAATAATTAAGCTGCTTAGTGAGCGTGGAATTCAAGGGTTTGCAGAAAATGGCCTTCAGGGATTTAAATACCTTTATAAGCATTACCAAGAAGAAACTCAAAATAACCAGCAGTTTTTACTGCTACTAAACGCTGCATTGGACCTTTACCACTTTGTTACGGGTGAAAAAATCGCAAAGGAAAGTTTATTACCCTACTCATTGGGCTATTACCTTAAAGAAAGTGACACTACCGAATGGCAGAAGCATGAGTGGGTATATGACAATGCCTATAAATTTTATCAAAACCTAGTCGAATACCATAAAGTTTTTACAAAGCGAATTGATGGCGAGAGCATAGGTATCGTCACTCTCAAAGGTTACATAGGTAGTATGGCTAGAGCATTGAAAGAAAATGCATCATCATTAACAGATGAACAAATGAAGCTTATTGCCAGTCATGGGGTTCATGCTTTTGTTGAAAATAACTGTGAGATACTAAAGGCTATAAGAGAGGCAATTCAACTAAAATCAAAACAAGGCGATTTGTCGGTTTTTGTTGGTAATCAATATCAGAGCGCTATCGACAAATTACTATCGTTTTATGGTCTAGATACTATTAAAAGCTTTCCGGTCAACACCGAATTAACTGCACAACATCAAGAGCAACTATCTCAGAATCAAGATAAACTCTACTCATATAGAGAAGTAGTAGAATTAGCATATTACATAGAAAAAGGGCTTTCTGAGACCTTACTCACAATTAAAGACAAAGTTACACTTTATGCAGCAAAAGTCATATTGAAAACTGGTTGGAATTCAACTCCTACGCTAGAGCTTGATACTGACGACTTATTTTTCTTTAACACGCCATTACATTCAAGTAAAACTCCTGCTCTTCGTTTATTTAAACGCCGAGCTAATTATCAAACTCAATGGCATAAATTTGAAATTAAAGCCGAAGATCTAGAAAAAGAAGGCGTCTTATACGGCGACGTTGTCGAACCAGTAATATTTGATATTAAGGCTGCGACTAGACTTACGTCTATTTACCGCCCTTCTATTGAGAACCTATCAAAAAGAATTTTTGTTTTTCCCAAAGTAAATAGTATTGGAGAAGTAAAGATTCAATTATTAACAGCATCACGTTTCAAGACCACTATAGATAGGATATTGACTGAGCTTGGGTGTGATATCGTATTTAATTCGCAAAAGATCAGAAAATCAGGGCTTAACTACATTTACCGAAAAGTTGCCAAAGAATTTAAGTGGTATCAAAAAGCTGGCAAGCACTCTTATGAAACGTTCTTGCGTCATTATTTAATGCAAGATAACAAAGATGTTGCAATGACAATCAACAGAGCGACAAAAACAATGGCAGACTATTTTGTTCGCGATGTTACCGACAAAGTAATCATTTTGCAGACTCCACCAGAAGACGGTAAAAAAGTCCCGAATGGCACATGCATTAACTCAAAAGATAAATCCGCAGTAGTGGCATTCGAATCTCAAAACAGGAAATTATTAGACCAGCGAGATACAAACGAGCATGCATGTGCCGACTTTAACGCATGCTTGTGGTGTCCGTTCTATCGCTGTGTTGCTGACGCATTGCATGTTTGGAAACTTTTGTCATACCGGGATTTTGTTGTTGCTGATATGGAAAACTCAGCCGCAACATTTGACTCTGTAACAGAGCAACTGGAAAACATAGAGCAGTTGAAAAATAGAGTTAACGAAATATTAACTGATATTGCCAAGCTTAATGCTCAAGCTGTGATTGATGGAAAAGAATTATTGAGAACAGAGGGTATTCATCCTCATTGGAAAAACACAGGTTTGCTATGACCAAAGAGATAACTAAAACAAAACTACTTGATATCGCTGTTGTAAAAACACATACAGGTCAAATCACTATAAAACCTTTGGTTCAGGTGTTAGAAGATTTTAAAGTTGATGATACTAGCGCTTTTAATTCGATTGCTTTGTGGGAAAACAGAGCATTGAATATTGCTAAACATGGCACTATTCACTTTGGCGATGACACTTGGATAAGCTATGAAGAAACGCAAAGAAATGTGAATTTTAAAGGTGTTGATGAATTAGCATATCAAATTCGAATTTATTCACTAATTAAACTCACACATGGTGATGTTGTAGGCGGTAAACCTCTAAAAATCTCTACACTTCAAAATGATGTAACGTATCTAAATTTAATTGCAGCCTTCTTAAGACAAAGAGGTTATCACTCATTTCATGAGTTGGAGTTCAAATCTGACTTAGTTATTAGGAATCTCATAAAAGACTATTTATATGAAGTCGGGAAAATAGCTATTTACAGACAATCACACTCATTTACTAAACTATTTGACGTGCAACGAAGCTTTCGTCTTTTTGGCCCTAAGGTGTGTAGTGTTTTTATTAATGTGCTTAACCAACTAAACGAGTTACACCATCCGAGACCAGTCACTTATTCGCACCCTGTCATTCCTACTAAAGTAATGAAAAAAATTCTGAAGTTTGCAGAAAAAATAGTTGAAAACTCTAAGGATAAGATAGAACGATGGCTAGAATTAAATGCACGCTTAATAGATAGTTTACATGAAGGCTCCATTGAACCACCGCCCAAAATGAATACAGGTGAGCTAATAGCAAAACATGTAAGAAACTTACCCAATGAAGAGGAATTCATTCAATTATCCGAAGAATTAGAAGATTTAAAATTAGCCACATACATTAATATCTTGGCCTATACAGGTATGAGATATAACGAAGTACTTACATGCAAGGTTGGCTGTGCCAATTACAAAGATGATATTTATTACATTACGGCAATTATGACCAAAACCGACAACAGTAAGGTTGAGATGGAATGGTTTTCAAACGCTGAAGTACATGAGTGTGTTGGTATTTACGAAAAATATGTGATCGGTATGCAAGAAAGGGCAAAAGCTGTACTTTCTTCATGCAGAGCCAATATAACAAGTAGTCAAGCACACAATTTGAAAGAAGGGTTAGAAAGAAACCGTCTTTTCGGGGTTTCACATAGTAGCTGTAGTGTTAGTTTTAGCGATGCTGGGCGATTCACAAAATTTGAGGTTAAAAACAGTGAAAACATTGAGCTTTTTGACTTAACTCTAGACGATGATGATATAGCAGAGCTTGAACGCCTTGAATCTAACTACAAAGAAGTTAGAGGAGAGAATAGAGGTGTCCCATACGAAGAAGGCGATACGTTTAGATTAACCGCTCACATGTTTCGACATACGTTGGCCTACTTTGTCATTGCCAATAAATTAGGTGAGCTTGATGATATTAGATATCAATTTAAACATTTAACTAGCCTAATGACGTTTGTTTATACTCGAAGAGCATTTTTGGCCTCAACAACTTTAATTAAAACTACTGAAGAGTTTAATGAGATTTTAATTGACCGTGTTGCAGAAGAGTTAATAGATGAAGCCGAGTCACAATCACTTAAAGGTGGTGCTGGTGAGCAAATTAATAAAACATCTAAAGATCTGATAATAGGTATTACTGATAGTCAAAGTAAAGATTCGACTGTGATTAAGCAGATCCATTTCAGTTCAATTGAAGAACTGAAAAAATTTCTCGTCAAAAATATTAAAAACATACGTGGCTTACCTACGGGGTACTGCACTGCGGGAGAAGCTTGCAAGATAAAAGGAGCAGGAATCCCTAGTGGCTGTGTGTATTGTGGTAGTAAAATCATTACCAAACGCCACAAGGTCAATTGGCAAATAATAAAAAAAGAAGCAACGCAGAAACTAGAGGCATATGCGGCATTAACCAAAGAAGAGCAAGAAGATTACGAGCTATTTGCTATTCACTGGAAAAATAATATAGCAGCAGCTGACTATGTATTAGATGAAGGCAAAGCGCATACAAACCAAGGAGAACAAGCATGAGTAGCGCATACGATGATATAAAACGTGCTTTTGAAGAGATGAAATCTGATGGCAGCAAGATAACCAAAAATGCAGTAGCAACGAGAGCTAAAAGAAATATTGCAAATCTATCTAAAGAAGAAGAAAAATGGGTAAAGTTACGAGAAAATATTGAAAAAGCTCAATTAACTTGGGAAGAAAAAAATAAAGATAATTTAATAAAACAACTCAGAACAAAGGTAGCCGAACTAAAAAGCAAGCTTGCTAAAGAAAAGCAAAAAAACGAGATTGACCCTAAGGAAATCGATAAGGATTTTGAAAAGCTACTGGTGCGATTACAAGAAATGTACGCTGAAATAGATAAGCTCAAACTGATTAATGCTGATTTAAAAAATCAACTTCAGCACTCAGGGCAACATACAGAAATAAGAGTGGATACGTCTACTGGTGAAATTATTGAATTAGTTTCAACGAAACAATAGATTAGATGTAGTAGCTCATATCTCATCTTACAGTTTTGTTGATTAGGTTTAGACTTCACCTGACAGGCAGCAAGAGCGAACAAGAGACGGTCAGAGTGATCTGGATATGTGAACTTAATTCTACAAAGCGGACGCTTAGCGACCCCGTTCATGCAATAAAATTGAGTTTAGGCAATCCGCATTAATTGTATAATGATGTCTCTGCTTCTAAAGAGTATGTTTATGAGAACCATTGGAAAACTGGCAAAAGATTTAGATATCAATGTTGAAACGATCCGCTTTTATGAGCGCCAAGGTTTAATAGAGCAGCCTCCAAAACCCGAATCAGGTTATCGAAAGTATGACGAGACACACGCTAATCAACTCAAATTTATTCTGAAAGCTAAAGCATTAGGGTTTACGCTGAAAGAAATTGAATCACTGATGTCACTAAGTAGCAGTTGCGCTGATATAGAATCGATGGGATTGCAAAAACTTAATCTCATCCGTAATAAAATTGCTGATTTACAGCGGTTAGAGAAAGTAATTCAAGATATGACAGATTCTTGCAAGGCCAATCAAGACCCTCAATCCTGCCCGGTAATAAATTCACTTAAATAGCTATTGACCCCGTACTTATGTACGGAGTTTATACTACCTTAAAAATTGAGGTAGATAGTTATGATCAATAAAATTCTAGATAAAGTAGGTTCTGGTGGCGTTTGGCTAGCCGCCCTTAGTTGCACAGCATGTTTTCCTGCGCTCGGCTCATTGGCATCTGCGCTTGGGTTAGGTTTTCTTTCACATTTTGAAGGGATAGCGGTGAACACCTTATTGCCATTATTTGCTTCACTAGCGTTGTTAGTTAATTTCTATAATTGGTATCAACATCGAGAGTCATTAAGAGGCATTTTAAGTGTCATTGGCCCAATTGCAGTATTGCTGACCCTTTATCCTTTATGGCAATACGACTGGAGCACTTACTTATTTTACTTTGGGATCATTTGGATGGTCGTAATGTCTATTTTAGATATTGTTAAGCCCATTAAGGAACCAGTATGCAAGGTATAGAATTAAAATCTAAGATAACTTGCCCTGAATGTGGATTTAGCAAAGTTGAAACCATGCCTACAAACGCTTGCCAATGGTATTACGAATGCGAAAGCTGTAAAGCACTACTTAAACCGTTCAAAGGTGATTGTTGCGTTTACTGCTCTTATGGAACAGTTAAGTGTCCTCCTATTCAAGAAGGCAATGCATGTTGCTCAGGTAAGTAGCCTAGTATTCGGTGGTTCTGTGCCAACCAAGTAATATCTTAAATGCGATTGCGATTAACACTAAACCACCAAATAGTTCAGCTTTAGACTCCAGCCATACGCCACTTCTTTCGCCGATATTCACACCAATCTAGCTAAAGGCAAACGTCGTGACGCCTATTATCAAGCAAGCTACGGCTATGTCTACCTCAAGCAATGTGATTGCATAACCTGCCGCCATTGCATCAATACTGGCGGCAATAGCAAGAACAAATAGCACACGATGAGTAACATTAGCAATATCTTCTTCAATTCCTTCAGATTGGGACTCATAAATCATTTTTGCCACCGATAAATAATAGCAAAATAAAAGCTATCCAAGGTGCATAATCTTCAATCCAAGATGATCATCCTTTACCGCTGTAATAGCCTAAAAGAGGTATAAAGCCTTGGAAAAATCCAAAATAAGCAACGGCTTTAATAAAGAGTTTTTCAGCATTTGCTACTTTTTTAGAACCTAAGCCTATGGATACTGCAAACACGTCCATACTGAGTGCTATAGCTAATACAAATACTTCAAACAAATCGATTAAACCTGAATAAAATTGTTATAAGATTACGTGACGTATAATTAGTTACTTGACTGATGTTAAACACCTAAGGTTTGCTGACAGTTGCTCAATTATCGAAGCCTTATTTTTACACCAAATTTCAGCCAGATATTCAGTAACAGTGCCAACACTTGAAGGAAACAGAATATTCCCCGCCACTTTGGCGAAAGGGCCATCAGTTTCGAGTAAAATCCTATCTTGAGGTATCCACGATATTACTTTTTTAGCTCTGGCTGAAGTAAGCATGGCTGGCCCAATAGAAAAGAAACAGCCTAGCTCGACGGCTTCTAGAACTTGCTTCTTAGTACCTAAAAACCAATGAAGAATAGAAGTACCAGCATCGGGGTATAACTTAAGTTGTTCAAGTACTTCACCTGTCGCATTAAGACTATGGATAGTTAATATTTTGTTATCAAAGCCTTCACATTTTTTCAAAATATGCGTAAAAACCTCTAATTGATCATCAAAGTAATCAGCATAACCTTTTGAGCCATCCAGCCCAATTTCTCCAATATATCTAGTTCTATCAACTAGCTTATCGAATAGAGGTAGTTCATTTTTCCTTAAATGAGCAAGTTGAGGGTGCAGACCCAAAGCCGTTTTACAGTGTTTTATGTCACTTGTTAACTGGACAGTACCTTCAAAAGCTGACGGCACCGTAGTTACTGATAGCACGTAATAATTACTGCTTTTTATGTCGTTCAATACCTCTTGATAATCTGGATATAAATCAACATGGCAATGAAGATCCATCATGATGATTTATCCGCTTGGAGAAATAATTCAACCTCTGCCAATCCTCGCTTAATAGTTGATTCTAATTTTTCTCGTATATCTTTTTCTTGTGGTATTGGTCCTGACTTTCGAAGCCAAGAACGATAGTTATCGGATTGTTTCAATCTAATAATGGCAGTTTGAACCGCTTGGAGATCATCGCGAGTATCTTTTTCTTTAATAAGACCTCTCAACCGCTTTGTCTTGTATGGCGCATCTTGTGTAAAACCAGCATGAAAAACTGACGCTCTTCGAATAAGGCAAGGTACACAATGCCCACACTGTTTATGCTCTCTGTGCCAATGACTACAAGAAACACTCAGAGGAACTGCTTTTCTAATTGCGTCTTGATCAACACATTCCGCTAACATTTCACCTTTAGTTTTGAATTGATAGGGGTTTACAAATTTGACATGAAACCCAGTGTCTCTAAGCAAAGATTCAAGCCTGCTTAGAAAATTAGGATGAGTAGTTCTAGTACTATGGCTACCAATCCGTCTTCTGGTAAGCGGTGGATTTATAGAAATATAGCCATTCTCAGGGACGACAATAGTTTCAATACTGCTATCGCAATTAGCATTTCTTAAGGCTGATATACCAAGTACCGCCATAGCTAGGAAGTTGAAGCTTCTTCCCCTCATGCTAATGTCAGTTTTACCTTCTAACTGCTTGATAATATGAGGAGACATTGAATAGGACAATTCGCCGAATGGCGGGGACAATAATTGCTTAATATCTTCCTGTTTTGCGCCATCACCACGATAAGCGTGACTAACCAAAAGCGGTTTTAAGGCTGACTCTCCGTTTAAAATGTCAATTGCACCAACTGCGCTATCAAGACCTCCTGAAAAAAGGCAGACTGAGTTGAGTCCAATTAATGATTTTGCTTTTGCTTTCGCTTGCTCACTTGTTTTAGGAGTCGGCATCGGCATAGTTGTTTTTTCAAAAGTAAACTGCCATTGATCGCCCGTTAGAAAGTTGAGCAAAGAACTTAGTTCAGGCTCAACAGTATTCCACATATCCTCATCGGTAACAGGAACATGCAAGTGCATTTTTCTAGCCCATGCATTTTCTGCATTATCCCTCAATTCAAATGTATCAGCGGCGGTAACGGCGGTTGCAATTGTTATCAGATCTATTGCATCAGCATCTACATGCAATCCTAAATCACGAACTGTTTGTAGTAGTTGTTTTGACACTAAGCTGTGCTTAGTGATGTCATTTTGATGCGTGTGAAACATTTGGACAGGATGACAGTCTTCAGAAAAATCAGGCAAGTTAGCTGGGTCATGGTTAAAATAAAAATTAGTCATCAAAACTCTCCCATTCATCCACTGTCATTGCAATTGCATCAGCTTGAATTTTAGTAATATTTTCCTTGCTAATAGTACTAGGGTTGCCATTAGTTACTTTGTCTAACTGCTCTTGTGTGATCACTTTTATTAATTCCCTTAATTCTACTTCCATTTGATGATGCTTACTTGCAGGCTCAACATGAAACCAAGCTCTGCCCATGCCTTCAACCACATCCTGAAAAATAAGATCTGTTAAATAACAGCCTATGGCTTCTTGAATAACTTCGTCAGTAAAACTGTTTGGGTCAAATTCTTCTGTATCGGGTAATGCTTCCTCTAGTGCGTAATCCAACGCAACTCTTACAGCATCCGAATCGGCATTATCAGGTGCCAAATGACTAGCAATTTTGTCAATTGCTTGGTCAGTCGATAACCCAGTTAGATCACCTAATGATAAGCTTTGATTATTAACCGTTACGGTGTCGCCACGCATGACACCAAGCAATCCAGAACCAGCCGTTATACCGCTTGCTAGTCTCCGGCTTGTGCTTTTACCTCCGCCAGAGCCTTTTCTAGAGTAACTTTTTAATGAACGCCTTAGATCTGAGGTTGAGCCACCTGTTTGTGCATATTTACCAAATGCTCTTCTGGCGCTGGCAAACCTATTTGGAGGTGGCGTTGCTGTTGGCGAACCACCGATTTCTTGTTGAACCTTGTCATTGTCAATATCGTTGGTATGGTCATTCTGATCATCAGATTGATTGTTATCAGAACCAGTTTGATCATCCCCATCAGTACCTGATGCAGGCTCTATTGTGACGGGATCTCCTTGCTCTGCCCAAGATGGAATTAGCGGACTCTTGTTATTCGGTCCTGTAGACGATGCGGACGTACCCATATTACTTAATTCCCTCTAGTTCTTTTAAGATTGGATTGAGCCACCTTTGACGAGGCAAGCTTTTTAAGAATGTAAGAAGACTTAAGCAACATTTATCATCCTGCTTGGCAAGTAACACGGCTCCATAGATGCCTGTTGGTTTTTCGGTCCAATCACCAATCAACTTAAAGTTTTCAATCAAACCATCCATGACTGACATGTACTCTTCCTTCGGAGTTGTGGTAATCGCAGTAGAGTTAACGCCACTGACCCTTACCTTTTGCTTCATTAATTCTTCTACAAGTTTTTGAGCAGCTCCCGACATTACCGCATTAACAGCACCCATTGGAATGCTTTCTCGGCTAAGGTATGCCGCTGGGGTCAAATCCATCTCAGTAAACATTGGAGGTAATTTTGACCATTTATCAATAAAAGCTAGGTCGAGTTTCCACTCTTCAGGTAACTTTATTTCATCAAATTCAACTTCTGAATTTTCGAGATCCGCTAAAACTTTTGGATATCCGTTTTCCTTATCAATTAATTCATAAAGCTTGTTAGTAGCCTGAGTGCCTAAGCACCTCTCAAAAATTACCAGCTTAGTGATAGTTTTCTCGTCAAGCTGCATTCCTCGACGGTGAGCCGTTTTCTTTCTCATCTTAACTTGATTGAGTAATCGCTTAACTATGCGAGGGTTACCGTTAATGTTTGTGGATTCAGCTAATAGTGGAGCTAACTGTTCAGCAACTACAAATTTGCTTCTGAGTCCTGAATGCTTTTCGATATCGTGATCCTGAAGAAGCTCATCAACGGTAATTTGTGGTTGTTTCCAAGAAAGCCTTAATGATTCTTCAAGGGCACATCTTATCGCTTCTAACTGAGCATCTGTCACTCCGTGGTCTTGAGCGGTGAGCATCATTAAATATGCCCTTATCTCAAGAACACCGGGCCTTGGTACATGCACAGGAATTTGAATAAGCTTGTCTAAATAATCAGTTTGATGTCGTTGAGATGCACCTTTGTGATATTCAGGTACTGCCAAACGGATCATGTCTTCATCGGCGGCAATGACAAATGCGGTATTTGGTAAAAATAGAAATAATCTGATCGCCTCAAGTGTTGAAATGGCATTAAATGGAGAGCAGCGATCTAAATTATCGACATAGACAATAAGTGGCTTATCAAACTCCTTTAACAGATCAGAATATGCTTTTCGGAATTCTTTAATTTCTTTAGGAGGTGAGAATGATTTCTTATCTTTGATCAAACCTTTGTTTTTCTTCGCAACATCCTTAGCGCCATCGACAGCACCTTTTACATCATCAACATCAAGTTCACCATCGTCACCACCACTGAATAGTCCCATGATCTTCTGTATACCACCCATAGTCGGTATACCAGCTAATGCTGCACCACCATCCATTAGCAGTCCCATCAGTCTGATCTTATCTATTCGTCCAGCAAACTCTATTGCTTTTGCACTTAGATTTTTATCGTCTGCTGCTTTTTTTACTAAAGTAGATGCAATTGTTTCTAATAGCGCTGCTTTAGCGTCATCGTATCCTTGGAAAGTCCATGCATCGAAATGCACTTGTATATATTCTTGTTCATCAGTTTCCAAAGATGCTTTGGTAAGTTCAAGAATCGTGGATTTTCCAGCGCCCCAATCACCAAAGACACCTATACTAATAGGCATTAATTCCTTTTCAGTGATAAGATCTTTAATCGACTCAGCCGTTTCATTAAAGTTTAAGAAGTCAATTTTTGACTCTTTATCAGACCACATAACATCTCCTTTTATTTATTATTTTTTTGTTCCATTCTTTCAATAGTTCGATGAACCGTCGGGCGGCTAACAGAATATTTCTTCGCTAATGCAGAGATCGATTCACCATTTAATTTATCTTTATATAATTCTTTCGCTTGTTTGTCTGATAAAGCAGGCAACCTACCCATATGTTTGCCTTTAGCCTTCGCTTCTTCGCGACCTTCTGCGGTTCTGGCTTTTATAAGATCCCGCTCAAGTTGAGCGAATACTCCACATAGGTTGATCATGGCGGTGGCAAACGGATTATCATTTTTAGTATTGAGAGAGCCGTCGATAATATTTAAACAAGCCCCCTTTTTGTGGATACTTTCAATAGCCTCAAGAATAGACTTTAATGATCGGCCTAGCCGATCAAGGCGAGTAACAATTACCTCATCACCCTCCCTGATAAAATCGATGAGTTCCTTTAGCTTTTCTTCATTTCTAATGGAAGCACCTGACTGTTTTCCTTGAAATATTTTTTCACAGCCATGAGCGTCCAACTTGGACAGTTGAATATTTAAATCTTGCTCTTTAGTTGAGACTCTTGCAAAACCAACTTTCATATGTACGAAACCTGTAACTTTCGTACATCTTAACAATCAAGTGAACGAAAGTACATTAAATAAATTTCGTACATGAACGTAATAAAATATAGTTATTCGTACACAACACGGATAGAAAATGAATGACAATTCTAACTATCAAGTGACTTAATTATTCCACACGCTTCAATGGTGTTTTCAGTTGTACACAAACTTGCCATTTGTTGAAGCTCAGCTTTTAGTGCTTTGAGTTCTCTCATTCGATTGTTAACTAAGGCCAATTGTTGAGCAATGAGCTTATTAACACTTGCACAGCTTTCTTCTGGCTTATTTTTCAGTTCCATAAGGCGTTTAACATCTGTTAGAGGGATATCCAAACTTCGGCAATGCTTTATAAACTCTAATTCTTTTAAAGCCCGTTCACCGTATAACCTGTAATTCCCTTCAGTACGTTCAGGAGTTGAAAGCAACCCTTCTTTCTCGTAATACCGAATTGTTTGTATCGAACACCCTGTCGTTTTTGAAAGTTCACCTATCTTCATAAAACTTTAGTCCTAAATCTTGACTCTATAGTCACTATAGACTTTATAGTTAAGTTATCAAGCAAATAACTAAGGCCGTGCAATGAGTGGTTGTGGTTGCGAAGTCGAACTAAAAGATGCGAAACAAAAACATGTGCTGTATTGGTTGCTAGGTATTAATGCGGTTATGTTCTGCGTTGAGATTACTGTGGGCCTATATGCAAACTCAACGGCTTTGATAGCAGATTCAATGGATATGCTGGCTGACGCAATTGTCTATGGTATTGCTCTATATGCCGTGAGCCGATCTTTAAAGCATAAAGCCAATGCAGCCCTTATCAGCGGTTACTTTCAGCTGACACTCGGAATACTGGTAATCTTTGACATAGTAAGAAGACTCGGAGAAGGTGAGCCTCACTCTTGGTTCATGATCGGCTTTGGTTTTGTAGCATTAATAGCAAACGTCATTTGTTTAGTTTTAATCAGAATGCAAAGCAATGGTGAAGTCCATATGCGTGCAAGCTGGATATTTTCAGCCAACGATGTGATCGCAAACTTGGGGGTCATTGCTGCTGGTGTTTTAGTGATGCTACTTGATTCTCGCTGGCCTGACATTGTGATTGGTAGTGTGATTGCAACCCTAATTTTAAGAGGGGCTTACCTGATTATTACTGATGCGAAGAAAGAGCTGAGCAACGCAGAGTTAACAAGCGAAAACAATAGCTGTAGTGGAAGTAAATCAAAATCATGTTCTTAAAGGAGATGGATAATGAGTGCTAATTATTTAGAGAAAACACAAATATTAGACTTAGATGATCACAGCATCCAATCTCTAATAGCAGATCGGAATTGGAATACAATGGATGAATACAACACAATAGGAGCTGCTTACACCTTTGTTAAAGATGAGATTCAGTTTGGTTACAACCGCAGCGATGATATATCTGCGAGTGAAGTTTTAGCGGATGGCTATGGACAGTGCAATACCAAGGGAAACTTGTTAATGGCTCTATTCCGAGCGCTTGGTATTCAGTGCCGATTTCATGGTTTCACGATTGACCAACAGCTTCAGAAAGGCGCTATTCCTTCTTATGTATTTTGGCTTGCCCCAAAATCCATTATCCATAGCTGGGTAGAAGTGCTCTATGAAGGTAAGTGGATCAATTTAGAAAGCTTCATTCTCGACGAAGCTTACCTAAGTTCAATTCAATCCAAATTCAGTCAAGCTAAAGATAATTTTTGTGGTTATGGAATAGCTACTACCTGCATAAGTAACCCAGAGACGAACTGGGTTGGTAAAGATACTTATATTCAAAAAGAAGGCATACACGACGACTTTGGCTTTTATGACTCACCCGATGAATTCTATGCTGAGCAGGGAACCAATCTAACGGGTATTAAACGTTGGGCGTACCAAAACTTTATCCGTCATATCATTAATTGGAATGTACAAAGGCTTAGAAGAAAAAATGTAACCGCCGAGGCTCAACATGCATAACCACTCTCACGGTCATGATCACCCTCACAATGATGAGGACGCTTCGAGACGCATTGGCTGGGCTTTTTTTCTAAACCTCACGTTTACCATCATCGAATTTATCGGAGGTTGGTTAACCAATAGTACGGCAATCATGGCAGATGCTATCCATGATTTAGGAGATAGCATCTCCATAGGCACCGCATGGGGATTAAATAAGCTCAGTAACAAGCCTGCCTCTAGCCAGTTTTCATATGGTTACAAGCGCTTTTCATTGCTTGGCGCATTGATTAACGGTTTGGTATTAACTGTTGGTTCTGTTTTTATACTAATTGAGGCCATACCAAGATTAGCTAACCCCGAAATGCCTCAAGTCGAAGGAATGCTTTTATTAGCTATTTTTGGCATGGTGGTAAACGGTTACGCTGCCTATAAGCTAAGTCATGGAAAGACCTTAAATGAACGAGTTTTAAACTGGCACTTGCTTGAAGACGTTTTAGGTTGGATAGCTATATTTATTGTATCAATCGTATTGATGTTTGTTGAATGGCCCATACTCGATCCTATTTTATCAATTGGGTTTACCCTTTTTATTTTATTTAATGTTGTAAGAACACTGAAAACGACACTTATGCTCTTCTTGCAAGCGACACCAGATATTGATCTTATTGAAAATATTAAATCGAAAATAGTTTCTAAAGCCATTGTGGGTGAAGTACATCACTTACACATCTGGTCACTTGATGGTGAACACAACGTTTTAACCGCCCATATTGTTTTAAACACTGAAATATCTAACGAAGAGCTGAAATCGTACAAGCTAGAGTTGCGACAGGAGCTTAAAGAGTTTGATTTTGCTCATACAACAATTGAAATAGAGTTCATAGACGAGCAATGTCGTGACGCAAGCTAAACGATAGTGTTAACATTGGCATAACTAAGAGATAGTTGAAACGAAATGAATATTAAACAATTCCCTGCATACATCATGATAGTGCTGATATTACTTCAGTCATTTTCTGCTGTGGCAAAAGTTGCTGATGTTCATATTGTTGATTCCGAGCATATAAAAACCGAGCATGTTCATGCTTTAGATGACCACATTTCTTCTGAAAAATTAATACAATCATCAGCAGATAATGACCAACACAACCCCGCTGATTGTCATCATTGCGGACACTGCAATGGCTCGCATGTACAGTTTGCTACGCATGTTTACATCAGTAGAGACATTGATTTCAAATCAAGTCAGGTATTTGATTATTTAAAAGTAGTCATTGAAGCTCCCCCTTCCAGATTACTTCGACCTCCCAAAAGTTAGTCCTTTTATTTAATTGGCGCGTTAGGCGGTGAAGCCAACGCTCGTTTCATAAAATAAACAGGACAAAATATGAATATGTCTTATTTTAAGGCCCCCGTACTTGCTTGGAAGAAAGTAAAACGGTTGCTTCTGTTGTCGTTTTTAGTGACAACTAATAATGTATTTGCAAATGACTTAACTGTTGATTCAGTTTCATTGTCAGAGGCAATACAACGAACACTTGCAAACAACCCACAGCTAACAGCTTTTAAATACAAACAAAAGCGTTTAGACGGCGAGTTAGCTACCGCAGGGTTAAAACCTGAATATAACGTCAGCGCTGAATTGGAAAACTTTGCAGGTACAGGTGATGTATCTGGATTCAGCGACGCTGAACTTACCTTATCAATATCTTCCGTGGTGGAATTGGGAGATAAGGTAAATAGCAGAAAGCTTTATGTTAATGCCCAACAGCAAGCAATAGCTGTTGAAAAAAGAATACAAACACTCGATATTTTGGGTGAAGTAGCAGCTCGCTATATCGATGTTTTGACGTTACAGCAAATCATGCTCGTCAATGAAAATGCAGAAAAGCTAGCACGAGAAACCTATCAAACTGTCTCCAAAAAAGTTCGTGTTGGTTCGGCACCGTCATCAGAGCAAAAACGAGCTGATGCAGCTTTAGCAACAGCTCGACTAAAGACGCTAACCATTTCCAAGCAGTTAGAGGCCAGTGTTCGTAAGTTAGCTATTATGTGGGGAGAACAATCACCGCAATTCTCTCGTGTATCAGGCGATTTATTTGCACTTCCCAAAACAATATCACTCGAATACATCATGGCTCAACTTTCTCAAAGTCCTCATATATTAGCTTATGCAGAGCAATCGAGAATTCAGCAAGCTCAATTACAATCAATCAACGCACAAAGCCACGCTAATATAACGTGGAGCGCAGGTGTGAAAAGACTTGAAGGTAGCAATGAGACTGCGTTGGTTGCAGGAATTAGCGTCCCTCTGTTTACGAGTGATAGAAATAGAGGCAGCTATCAATCTCAAAAAGCAAAACTCGATGAAGTTGAGCAGCAACGGAAAGCCAGTGAGCGAGCAATTTACAGCCAATTAGCGACATTTTATGCGGCTCAGGAAGAGGCTCGCCTTACGGTTGAAACCTTACAAACCAGTATTATTCCGCCTCAAGAAAGTGCTTTGTCATTAGTGCAAAAAGCCTATTCGGACGGGCGCTTTAGTTATTTAGAGCTAGTTTCAGTTCAAAAAGAGCTTATTGAGATGCAATATGCGCTTATTTTTGCCGCAAGTGAGGTTCACAAACAAAGCGCCTCCATTGAGTCCTTATCAGGCATTCCATTAATTTCTTCCGGCAATACAGAAAGCCAACTTTCAAGCTTTATTGAGAATTAATCATGAAAAAGAAAAATATATTAAATTCACCAATCAGCCTTTTCAAATTAATGCTTGTTGCTGTAATTGGTTTCACCTCCATCACGACCTCAGCCAGTGAAGAACACAAAGATGAAATAGTCTCTATGTCTGTTGAGATGGCTAAACAAAACAGCATTGAAACAGTAGCAGCAACTAGCGGTGTTATTCATAACGAAGAAGTTGTATATGGAAAAATCGTTGCCGATCCTGCCTCACTTGCGCACGTTAACGCTAGATTCGATGGTGTTATTAAGGAAGTAAAAGTCAATCTCGGCGAAGAGGTCAAAAAAGGTGAAACGTTGGTAGTGATTGAATCCAATGAGAGCTTAAATCAATATTCGATAAAAGCACCAATGTCTGGGCGTATAGTCGCTAGGCAAGCCAATATTGGCGAGCTTACAAATGGTGAAAACTTGCTGACAATAGCCAATTTTGACGTGGTTTGGGCACAACTATCAGTGTTTCCTACTCAGCTAAGTAAGGTTAACGCTAACCAGCAGGTGCTAATTCATAGCACTGAATTTAATCAAAGTGCGCAAATTAGCTATTTAACACCATCACTAAACGACAAGCCATACTCATTGGCATTTGTAAAATTGGATAACAAAACCAACAAGTGGCCGCTTGGCACTGTAATTAAAGGTGCGGTTACGACCAGTCAACACTCTGCTCCAGTTGTTGTGCCAAAAGGAGCCATTCAAGAGTTTGAAGGCAAAGATGTTGTTTTTATTAAAGAAGGCAATGAATACCACCCTAGCGCCGTAAAAACTGGCGCTTCAGACGCTATCAATATTGCTATCATCGACGGTTTGAACGTCGGCGAAAGTGTGGTTGTAAAGAACAGTTATCTGCTAGTTGCTGATCTAAAAAAATCGGAGGCTGGACATGAACACTAATCTCCGACCTTTTTGTCCTCTACATATTGGCTTCAGTATTATCGAGGTGAAAATATGATCGCTTGGATACTAGAATTATCTATCCGTAGACGTGGTACTATGTTGCTTATGGCCTTGTTTATCATCGCTTTAGGAATATGGAACTATCAGAAGCTACCTATTGACGCTGTGCCAGATATAACCAATGTACAGGTACAAATAAACACGCAGGCTCAAGGTTATTCACCTTTGGAAACAGAGCAACGGATTACGTTTATCGTCGAAACGGGCTTGGCAGGTTTACCTAAGCTGGATTATACCCGTTCACTTTCTCGATATGGCCTGTCGCAAGTGACTGTTGTGTTTGAAGAAGGCACAGATTTGTATTTTGCCAGAAACCTAATCAATGAGCGACTTAGCGCAATTAAGGAGCAACTACCGTTTGGCATTGAACCAGAAATGGGACCAATTGCTACGGGCCTCGGTGAAATATACATGTACAGTATAACTGCCGACGAAAGTGCAAAGCAGAATAATGGCTTACCCTATGATGCGATGGCGTTAAGGGAGATCCATGACTGGGTAGTGAAACCACAACTTGCATTGGTTAAAGGGATTACGGAAATCAATGCAATTGGTGGCTATAAAAAGCAATACCATATCAATCCCGATCCGTTAAGGATGTTGCACTTCGGTATTACCAGTGAAGCACTATCAAATGCAATAATGCGAAATAATGCAAATCAAGGGGCTGGATTCATCGAAAGAAGCGGACAGCAAATTCTTGTTCGTTCACAAGCTCAGTTGCAATCTATTCAAGACATCCAAAACGTCATTATAAAAAGCGACGACGGCACACTTGTAAAAGTTAAAGATGTCGCCGAAGTTGCGATAGGAAAAGAGCTAAGGACAGGAGCTGCATCACTGGAAGGCAAGGAAAGTGTGATTGGCACCGCAATGATGCTGGTAGGAGAAAATTCACGCTCGGTGGCATTGGCTGTTGGTGACAAGCTTAGTGAAATCCAAAACAGTTTACCTCAAGGCGTGTCCATAGTTCCCTTATATGACAGGACAACTCTGGTTGATAAAGCAATTAGCACCGTACAGAAAAATCTTATTGAAGGTGCATTACTGGTTATCTTCGTATTGTTCCTATTACTGGGTAACATACGCGCCGCTTTGATTACCGCCGCAGTAATTCCTTTGGCAATGTTGGCAACAATCACGGGCATGGTTCAAAGCAAAGTCTCTGCGAATTTAATGAGTCTGGGAGCCTTAGATTTTGGATTGATTGTCGATGGCGCGGTAATAATCGTTGAGAACTGCATTAGGCGGTTAGCAGAAAGCCAAAAACGAAATAGTTCTGTCATTTCCCTGAAAGAACGCCTAGACATTGTTTATTCTGCTACCAATGAGGTTATACGACCTAGTGTTTTTGGCGTATTGATCATAACGATTGTCTATTTACCTTTGTTTACCTTATCGGGTGTCGAGGGCAAAATGTTTCATCCGATGGCCGCAACGGTGATAATCGCTCTATTGTCTGCAATGGTATTTACCTTCACGCTAGTCCCCGCTGCGGTTGCTTTATTCTTGAAAGGCAAAATCAGCGAAAAAGAAAGTCCAGTAATTGTCGGCGCTAAGTCAGTTTATAGTCCTGTTTTGAAGTGGGCTTTAAAACTACGTTGGCTAGTTGTTTGCGGCGCTGCTTTACTTGTGACATTTAGCATATTACTTGGTAGTAAATTAGGATCTGAATTTGTTCCTCAACTTAATGAAGGTGACATTGCACTGCACGCGATGCGTATTCCGGGCACGGGTATTGACCAAGCTGTAGAAATGCAGAAGGTACTTGAACAACAAATTATGAAATATGATGAAGTTGTTACGGTGTTTTCAAAAACGGGCACAGCAGAAGTTGCGACAGACGCGATGCCGCCAAATGTGACTGATACTTTTCTGATATTAAAGCCGAGAGAGCAATGGCCCGACCCTAATTTAACGAAAGAGGATTTTGTTGAAAGGCTGGAAAAAGATCTCAGCTCTATTCCCGGCAATAATTATGAGTTTACTCAACCAATTCAGATGCGATTTAACGAATTAATTAGCGGAGTAAGAGCTGATTTAGGGATTAAGCTCTACGGTGATGATCTATCCCAACTTGTCATTTCTGCACAAGAAGTTTTGGCTACACTCAATACAATTTCAGGTGTTGCTGATGCGCGGCTCGAACAAGTTGATGACGTGCCTATCTTTACCGTTAACCCCAAGCCTGAAGCATTAGCGCTATACGGGTTGGATGCAAGCGACTTACAGTCTTGGTTAAAAACAGTCGTGTCAGGTGAAGGCGCAGGGTTAATATTCGAAGGTGATCGTCGATTTGAAATTGTAGTTAGATATCCTGAGCTGTTGAGAGCCAACCTTGATCAGCTAGGTAATTTGCCAATCGCGACAGAAAGTGGTGAGTTTGTACCTGTAAGCGAAGTTGCAGAGTTAAATTATACGACAGTTCCAAGTCAAATAAGCCGAGAAAATGGTAAGCGACGAATTGTAATTACAGCAAATGTTAGAAACCGAGATCTAGGCTCATTCGTACAAGAGGCACAGCAAAAAATTCAACAAAATGTTGAATTGCCTGCTGGTTATTGGCTTGAGTACGGCGGAACATTTGAGCAACTTGAGAGTGCAACGCAAAGATTATCCATCGTAGTACCTGCCACATTGTTTGTAATTTTGACACTGCTTGTCATAGCATTTAGTTCAATAAAAGATGCCCTGATCATATTTAGTGGTGTGCCTTTAGCACTTACAGGCGGCGTATTGGCTTTGTGGTTAAGAGACATGCCTCTTTCAATTTCTGCTGCTGTTGGATTTATCGCTCTTTCAGGGATAGCTGTATTAAATGGACTGGTGATGCTGTCATTCATTAAACAGCGATTACTTGAAACAGGAGAGCTAATAAACTCAATTATCGAAGGTGCAACTATCAGGCTTCGCCCTGTATTAATGACCGCTTTGGTTGCTAGCTTAGGTTTCATTCCTATGGCATTAAACGTCGGAACTGGGGCTGAAGTTCAGAGGCCATTAGCAACGGTGGTAATTGGAGGGATTATTTCCTCTACTTTACTTACTTTAGTTGTTTTGCCTGTTCTATATAGAATTGTTTACAGTAAATACAAATCTTAACTTTAATTTAGAGGCTTCTCGTAATGTTTTCGAGAAGCCTTTTGTTAAGTTACTTTTGCTCGTTCAGGTGTGTAAAAAGACCTATTTAAAACTAAATTACTTTTAAGACGCCGCGATACATTTGTATCTGACAATGAAACTCATGCTCTCCCTGTGACAAGTTTAATAAGGTAATTTGAGTAATTTCATTTAACTTAAGCTGTTCGCTTATATCCAATGAAGGAATAAGCATTATTTCAGCGCAGGGGGATTGCTCTTTATGACCGTTATGAACGCACGTCATTATTGCTAATTGCGCAGATTATGAATGAAACTGGTAAACGGATTATCATTTTTTGTACTGACAGAACCATTAATAATCTTTGAACAATCGCCCCGTTTGTGAGTACTTTCAATGTCCTCAAGAATAGACTTTAATGATCGGCCTAGCCGATCAAGGCGAGTAACTATTACCTCATCACCCTACCTGATGAAATCGATTAGCTTCTTTAACTTTTTTCATTTCTAACCGAAGTACCAGACACATTGCCTTATAATATTTTTTTACAACCATAATAGCCCAACTGAACAGTTGAGCATTCAAATCTTGTTCTCTAGTAGATACTCTTGCAAAACCACTTTCATGTGTAGGAAACTTTTAGCTTTCGGACATGAACGAGATAAAAGATCAATATTCGTTCATTTAAAAAGTGAAATAAATGACAACTCTAACTATCAAGATTAATTCTTCCACATGCTTTAACTGTGTCTTCACTTGTACACGAGCTTACATTTGTTGAAGCTCAGCTTGTAGTACTTTGAGTTCCCACATTAGATTGTTAACTAAAGCCAATTCCGCCTGTGTCTATCACAAGTTCAAAACTCAAACTCTAAATATAAGCTGATTTGATCTCCTTCAAAGAAGATTTTTTGCCCATAAACTCTTACACCGAAATGTGTAGATTAGTACTGATTCACAATAATTGCGCTGAAATTGAGTCAATCGTATTACAAATACTCTTATTGATACTGGCTCATTACTTGCAATTTTTCGAGAACATGACCACATGTAGAGAATAATAGGCTAACAGTGGGAAATATTTACACTATCAATGTAAGGATTACTTATGAAATACTCAAGATTTGCTGCAATGATCATCACCTCAACCATTGCTATGTTTGTCATGATGTATCTCAACACTTACGCAGTATCACATATATGGTTTAGTGAAACGCGTATCTATATGGCGTTGTATATGGGAGCAGGTATGGCAATGATCATGCTGGCCTTTATGCTTGGCATGTACAGTAACAAGAAGCTCAACATGGCTATTTTTCTATTGGCGACAATACTGTTCGCCATATGTCTTTATCTTGTTCGCTCTCAAAGCACAATTTCTGACACTGCCTACATGAAAGCGATGATTCCTCATCACTCCATTGCTATTCTTACTAGTGAGCATTCAACTTTGGAGGATGTACGCGTGCGTGAATTGGCAAATGGTATTATTAAAGCCCAACGAAAAGAAATAAAAGAAATGGAATGGCTGATTAAGGATATTTCTGAAAATGGAAAGGTCAGCTCACAAGCTCAGGCTGAGCAACGACCGCTCCCAAAGTTTGAAGGCACACTGAACAAAGGAGACTAAGATGACTAAGACAGCTACCCTGTACAGAATGGTCACTGACGAACATATCTGCCCCTATGGTTTAAGGTCGAAAGATTTGCTGGAGAGGCAAGGGTATGATGTAGAAGATCATAAGCTCACGTCAAGACAACAAGCTGATGACTTCAAAGATAAGCATGATGTCAAAACTACGCCACAAACCTTTATTGAAGGAAAGCGTGTCGGAGGATACGATGACTTAAGAGAGTATTTTGGTAAAGATGAAGCAGGTCAAACTGGCACAACCTACACGCCAGTTGTAGCCATTTTCTCGATAGCTGCACTTCTTGCTGTCGCATCTCAACATTTTGCTTCCGGCTCATTTATCTCCATCAGAACACTGATGCTATTTATAGCTTTTTCAATGACGCTCTTAGCGGTGCAAAAACTGAAAGACCTATACAGTTTCACAAATTCGTTTATTACTTATGATTTACTAGCGATGAGATGGATAAGATATGGTTATATTTATCCCTTCATTGAAGCATATGCAGGTATTGGTATGGTTGCCCAACTACAGCCTCTCGCAGTGGCACCATTTTCATTGTTTATCGGCACAGTTGGAGCAATTTCAGTTTTCAAAGCCGTTTACATTGACAAACGCCAGTTAAAGTGTGCCTGTGTAGGCGGCGATAGTAGTGTGCCACTTGGATTTGTATCGCTATCTGAAAACTTATTTATGATCGCGGGAGCATTGATTATGCTGCTGATGTAAAGGTATAGCTCTATTCGGCGGCTCCTTAACTGTTAAGATTAGACCTAGGATGCCAGCCCACACCTTTCTAATCCATATGTAACATTTTTTCTGTCGTACTGGCATCAAGATAACCAGAACTGAGCAAACAATCTCAAAGGTTGTACAAAATAACACTAAAGCTTTTTCATTAAGTTTTATTGTTATGCTCTTGTGGTGGCTTTCGCCACCACTTTATTAGTTTTCAAGTTCCACCATATCTTTCGCTGCAATGTCACCAGACACTAGCTTTACAGTTGCGAAATGATCATTCACAATTTTAGTAATTTGTACCGTTCCTACCTTTTCGATAGTGTAGGGATCGTCACCTTCACTCAATACTATTCTTTCATGGAATCTAATAACACTGTATTTTTGCCCAACCTCTGCGCCATGCTTAGCACCAATACAGATTAGAGTTCGATTATCAGAACTTTCTACTACCTGACCTCTCATCATGTATTTATGATAAAAAGTGGTATTAGAACAACCCACTAAATATAAACCGAATGTAAGCAATAAAAGAGCTTTTATATAGGGTGTTTTCATCACTGTTACCTCATTTGACTAACTAATTATCTATACACTTTTTTATGAATTCATTTGTTTTTCCGGCCAGCCCCCGAAGGTGCTTGATGACAACTCCAAGGCTTATGAACAGAGTTATCTTTGATGTTCTGATCAACAAATTTATAGTAACTTTCTTTAGTATGTGTCCACCAATCATCATGAACATCTGCGCCATACTTACGGATTACCTCCTCAATCCCATCAAGGCTTACGTTTGCGGCATCATAGGCAAGGTGTATTTCACCTTCTTTGATGTTGTAACTAACTTCATCTATACCAAAAAGCTGATCTATTTCTTTTACTAACTCGTCACAGCTTTCTTCTGTGACATTGCTAAGCTTTAGATTTCGAACAACTAAATTTTGCTCTCTAACGCCAACTCTATGATCTAAATCGCTCATAATTTTTCTCCTAATGTTTGTGTGAATGCTGTTGATTGCTATCTTTCATTTCTTCCATTTTCCGGTTCATCTGCGGCATCATGTTCTCCATCATTTCTAAATGATGTTCAGTCATCTTGATTTGTTGATGCATTGGCATTTCTTCCATATTTTTGTGCATGGATTGCATCATCTTCATCATTGAACGGTGATGTTCAACCATCATCTGCTGTTGCTTGTCAGGATCTTTTTCAGTTTTAATGGCATGGACTTCCTTTTTCATTTCCATCATTTTTTTATGCATTTCTCCCATGTTCTCATGTGGTATTGTCATGCCTTGATGCATATCAGCTTTGTTCGCACCTTCATGTTTATGCTCATTGTTTTGGGCAAATGAGCTAGTGGTTATCAGTAGTGAACTAATAAATAAAATTGATTTAGTTAACGTTTTCATGATTTTTACCTTCTACACTTTTATTAAAACTTGGGATCCAACTTGGTGTCGATTCCATATACCTGTGGTACTCCGAACCAAATTCAGCAATCGCCTGTGCTTCTTCGCGTTTCGCTAGCTTGACGTAAACAACGACTAAGATCGGAAACATCGCAAGTGTTGGGATTGTCGGCCACTGCAATAAAAAGCCGAACATGATTAGAATGAAAGCTACATACTGTGGGTGGCGACATCTTGCATACCATCCAGTTGTAGCCAATTGATGATGTTTTTGCGCGTGATGCAATACATTCCATGCTGAAGACAACATAAAGAAACCTGCAACAATAAACACCATACTCACTATATGAAATGGGTCCCAATGGGCATCACCTTGAAATCCAAAGAAAGTATGTAATAAATGCCCATTTTCATGCGCAAAGAAATTTACTTCTGGATAGGTCTCCGTCAGCCACCCCGACAGAAAATAGATAGTTAAAGGAAAGCCATACATTTCAGTAAATAGGGCAACAATAAAGGCAGAGAACGCGCTTAGACTTCTCCAATCAGTTGATGTTTTTGGTTTGACAAAACTAAAGGCAAAAAAGATAAAAATTGCTGAGTTCAGTATCACCATTGACCATAAGCCATAATCATATGTTTCATTCATCACTGCTCTCCTTTTTATGTGATTCCTTACGTGCCTTTTCTAAGCCTTGTATGTAGCCATCGCGATAGGCTGCATTTTTATCCGTGAGTTCTTGAAAGCTCTCTTCCTTTTTTTCATCAGGCGCATGTGAATGATCGTGACCATGTTTACCATGACTGCCATGCATAAATACGTGCATCAAGGGGCATAGCAATAAAATCAAGTAGGGAAGAAATTGCAGCGTATGTTGACCATGCTCAAGCACTAAGAAGTAGGTCACTGCGGCAATAAGTGCCAGTGCAGCCCAGCCTGTAGGTGTTGACCAAAAATTAGGGTGTTGATTTTTCATATTGCCCTCCTAAACGACTTTTAAGACACCGCGATACATTTGCATCTGACAGTGAAACTCATGCTCTCCCGGTGACAAGTTTAATAAGGTAATTTGAGTAATTTCATTTAACTTAAGCTGTTCGCTTATATCCAATGAAGGAATAAGCATTGTTTCAGCGCAGGGGGATTGATCTTTGCGTATAAACTTCAAGGTAACAGGTTGGCTAGCAGACACCTGAATTGAGGATGGGGAATACACGCCATCCCTCACTTCAATGAGTACTTCATTACCTTGAACGATTGTTTTATTGGGTTTATATAGCCAAAACCACCAAACAATCAGCGCGATTAACATTAAGCCTAATAAGTTAATTAACATCATCGCTCTTCTCCTTAATGCTCTTTTGCTTTAAAAAAGCGAAGTCGATTTGCATTTGACACCACAGTCAATGACGAAAACGCCATTGCAGCACCTGCAATTACAGGGCTAAGCAGAATGCCAAAGAAGGGATATAGAACCCCCGCAGCAAAAGGAATCCCAGCTACGTTATAGACAAACGCGCCAAACAAGTTTTGTTTGATATTTCGTAAAGTAGCTTTGCTTACCGCTATGGCATCGGCAAGGCCATGAAGTGAACCACGCATTAGGGTAATGTCAGCACTTTCGATAGCTACATCAGTCCCTGTGCCTATGGCGAAGCCAACATCGGCTAACGCTAGCGCAGGAGCATCGTTGATGCCATCTCCTGTCATACCAACAATTTCGCCACTGCCTTGTAGCTCTTTCACCTTGTTGGCTTTATCTTCTGGCAGCACCTCAGCAAGAAATTCGCTAATACCTGCTTTTTTGGCAACAGCGGCAGCGGTTTCCTTGTTATCACCTGTTAACATGATGACGCGTATACCATTAGCCTGAAGCCGTTTGATAGCAGAGATTGAGTCTGACTTAATGGGATCTGCGACAGCAATGATTGCGGCAAGTTCACCATCTACAGCAAAGTACATAGGTGTTTTGGCTTCTTTGGCTAAAGACTGGGCTTTTCCAACAAAGCCTGTGAGGTCTATGCCTTTTAACTTCATTAGTTTATCGTTACCAAAAAGCAGGACTTTATTGTTACAGTTTGCTTCTACACCAAAACCCGTAATAGCATTAAACGATTCAATTTTTAGTAACTCAATATCCTTATCTAAAGCACTTTCAACAATCGCTTGCGCTAAAGGGTGCTCTGAGCCGCTTTCTAAACTTGCTGCAAGCTGTAGTACGTCTTTTTCGTCAGTAGCTTTTGCTAAAACAATATCGGTTACCTTAGGTGCCCCTTCAGTAATAGTGCCCGTTTTATCTAAAATCATGGCAGTGATTTTAGAGGCGGTTTGCAGTGCCTCACCGTTGCGAATAAGTACTCCGGCTTCTGCTGCTTTTCCTACTCCCACCATGACAGACATAGGCGTTGCCAAGCCTAAAGCACACGGGCAGGCAATAATAAGCACAGTAGTTGCTGATACGATAGCAAAAGCAATTGCTGGCTCAGGGCCAAAGTTAAGCCATGCTAACGCACTTAACACCGAGATGATCATGACTACAGGAACGAAATAGGCGGAAATAACATCGGCCAAGCGGCCAATCGGCGGTTTTGAATTTTGCGCTCGTTTCACCATATTGATGATCTGTGCAAGCGCCGTGTCTTTACCAACGCGTGTCGCTCTAAATAAAATCATGCCTGATTTGTTCAAAGTACCAGCGACAACCTCATCTTCTTCGGCTTTTTCAACAGGCATAGGTTCGCCTGTCAGCATGGACTCATCAATAGAGGTGTGTCCTTCCAATACAACGCCATCTACGGGAATTTTTTCACCCGGCTTTACTTTCACAACATCATGAAGCAAAACCTGTTCGATACCTATCTGAACCTCTTTATTATCACGAACTACAGTTGCCGTTTTGGCCTGCAAGCCGATAAGACGTTTAATGGCCTCAGAGGTTTTACCTCTGGCTTTTATTTCTAATGCTAGACCTAAATCAATTAAGCCAATGATCATGGCGGTAGCTTCAAAATAGACATGTCGTGCCATCAATGGAACGGCGTCAGGTGCAAACACAACAACCATTGAGTACACCCAAGCTGTACCTGTTCCCAAAGCTATTAGTGTGTCCATATTAGCGGAGTGGTTTTTAAAGCTTTTCCAAGCGCCAACATAAAAATGCTTACCTGAAAAATACATAACACCAAAAGTTAAAATACCGACAACCAGCCAAGACATGCGTTCAAGGTTTGTTTCAACTGTCATTTCTCCAACTACAATGCTGTAGATCATCAAAGGAACGCCGAGTGAAAGGGCAATAAACGTATCGCGCATTAGCTTTTTGTAATATGCCCAATCCGCCGCCTCTTTCTCGTCAAGCGCATCTGTTGCTGAGCTATCATCAATTGGCTTCGCGTTATACCCCACTGACTCAACAGCTTTGATCAATTCTTCTGTCTTAGCTGTCCCAGAAACTGTTACAGTCCTATCAGCAAAATTCATTTCTGCACTGACGACTCCATGAGTTGCCTTTAACGCCCCTTCAATTTTGCCTACACAGCTAGCACACCCAGCGCCTTCAATGATGAGCTGTTGGCTTTGTGATGTTTTTTCCAACGTATTCTCCTTACTTTTACACGAAGAGGATTGAGTTTTTGCCTGACAGCAACAGCCTGATTCGGTTTCTATATTTGTATTAGTAGTTACCATTTTTCCTCCTATGCCTTTTTAATTTGTTCAAAGTTTTCGATGAGATGACAAACCATGTTTGCAGTCGGCGCTTTGTCTTCCATTTCTTCCCATTGAGAAAGCGCTGAAGACATTTTCCCTCGAAGTGCCAACATTGCTTGAAACTGTTTTTCTGTTTCTTCAAGCCGCTCTTTGATGAGGCTTCTGACTAATGGGCACGCACTTGTACCATCTTCAGATTCATTAAGAATTTGCTTGATATCAGCAACGGAAAAACCAAGATTTCTGGCACTTAAAATGAACTTAAGTCTCGATACTTCTTTATTCGAGTATGACTTGTAGCCGTTCACTGACTTAGCAGGTTTTAACAGTCCCAATCGCGTGTAATAGCGCACCGTATCAGCAGTCGTTCCAAGGCTTTTTGACAGTTCTGCTACTTTCATATTTACTCCTTAGTTTTTCACCTAAGTTTGTACTCTCACCTACAGCTTAGACCTGTGTCTAAGACACAGGTCAAGTACTAATTCTAGTGAATAAGCTAAAAAATAATTTTTTGGTAAAAGAGAAATCTCGGCCAAAATCGACAGCATTAAGTACTGTAAATGGCAATAGTTTGAGAATTTTCATAGTGCCTTCAAAATATCGTACTAATCGTTCAAAACAATTGATTATTTAAATCAATGAATAAGTCATTCTATTTTTGATGGGAGTGGCGAAAAAAAGACGCACTGATCCCGTGATTAGCCAATAATTGGTGGACGATAAAGTAAGAGATGGATACCAGATTTTGGTAGAGGTGTACGCTGTAGAAATAGCTCAGAGTAAATATTGCAAATACCTTCCTCTTGCGCTTGCACAAGATAGGGATTTAAATGAAAGCTTGAACAAAATCCCCCCTCACAACAAACACAATCACTAGCTTTACATTTTTCACAGACTTCATCACCATGACGGTGTTTAGAGTCTTGCGAGTTTACAGTGTGATAGTGACTATTGTCATTCATTGATTGATGGTGAATATTTTTGCTTCGTTGCATAATATGCGTGTCGGAAGATCCATTTTGATGTTCTTCACAATTCATTGGCTTAGCTGTAGCAAAACTATGCTGCGTAAGCAACACAGTTATTATCACTATTTTAAACCACCTGAAAAGTCCAAACATTATCATTCCTTCTTTAGCTCCTACAATATTAGCCACTTTATAAAAATAATTTTATGATCTTGATCAACCTTTGAACTAAAACCTAAACTTTTTACTTTTTTAAACAGCTTAAACTTAACAAGTATAAAAGGGGTGTCTGATTTATACTCATGAGATTGAAGCCAAGCATGAGCACCATAAAAAAAATAAAAACCCTACGCTCATAACTAGGTATTGAGTAAGGGATCATTTTTCCAATTGTTCAGCTTTAAGCGCAGTACTTTGCAACAATCGGTTCTATCCCGAGCACACCCAATTCCCGTTCATCAAAAGTGATAAAATAGTCTATTGTACGTCTTTCAATGGCGATGTTTTTTGGCTTGACTCTTTAACCTTTACCATTCGCCAACTTTACTTCTTAGCTGATATTCCACCTTGATAGGTATACACCAGACTGGCACAGACTGAAAACAAGAAGTAGCTTACTATTACTGCTCTTAGTTCTTTCCAAAAAAACTATTAGCTAGGCCTTTCCTAACATAACTAAAATGGTTTAAATCCCAAAAAACAAAAGCTACCATCAATATAGTTGCGGTAGCTCTCATCAAGTCAATATAGTATTTCTTCACATCAGAGCCAGAACTTGATACCTGCAACAAAAGCAGTATCACGAGTACTTTGCCCATTTAACTTCGCAAATTCGGCTGTATTACCAAATTTATTTGTCCACTCAACGCCAACATAGGGAGCAAACTGGCGGGTAAACTCATAACGAACCCGAAAACCAATAGCACTGCTAGATAAGCCACTACCAAGGTTATTTTGGACGTCATCCTTACCGTAAAGCGTCAACTCTGCTCGTGGTTGAACAATTAACTTTTGAGTAAGTAATAGCTCATACTCAGCTTCGATCGAAAATGCACTATTACCTTGCTCTCCTAAATACGCAGTCATATCAATTTCAAACCAGTAAGGGGCTAGACCTTGTAAACCAAAAGCTAGCCATTTGCGGTTTTCACCTTCGTTATTGTAATCAAGTCGAATACCGACTTGTGTATCCCAATAAGCAGATATTGCGTGGCCCCATAGAAAATCTGTTTGGTTCTCCTCTAAATTACCTTCGCTAAAATCTCCCTCAGTTTTGATGACTAATCTATCAAAAGTAGTGCCATACCATGCCTGAAAGTCAAAAACACCTGCGTTTGTTTGCTCATTATATTCAAGACGATCCCCTAGTAGCGCGTAAAATGAATGCTCATCTGCCAAAGTCAGTCGTTTGTCGCTATTGAGTGCATAAGGACCTTCAGTCAATGTTGTACCTGCGGCATAAGCATGAGGGTCTCTAGCATCTTTAGGTGCATCTCCACCTTGTGCTTGCATTTTAGAATCACCCACCTCAGTCATCTCATCTTTTGCAGATACAGATACACTTATAAGGGGCAAACCTATTAATAATAGTTTTAACGTATTGGTTAGTATTAATTTTCTCATGATACAACTACCTCTCTAAACATACCTGCATCCATGTGGAATAATAAATGGCAATGCCATGCCCAGCGACCTACGTCATGAGGTGTTGTTAAAAAACTAATTCTTTGCGCTGGTTGTACAGGGATAGTATGGCGACGAACCTGTACATCACCTTTTTCATTCTCCAAATCGCTCCACATACCATGCAGGTGCATTGGATGTGTCATCATTGTATCGTTTTGTAAAATAACTCTTAAACGTTGATTATGCTTCATGTGAACTGGCGTGCTTTTTCCAAATTCCAAGCCATCAAATGACCAGCTATAACGCTCCATGTTTCCAGTTAAATGTAATTCAATTTCAGCCTCAGGCTCTTGCTGGCTTGTAATTCCCTCAAGAGAATGTAAATCTGCAAGTGTTAAAACACGGCGTCCATTTTTACGTAAACCTATACCGGGATCATCAAGGTTTGTTCTAGGCATATCAACACGCATATCAACAGAAGCTCCATACTCTGTTTTTGCATGACGCACTTTAGTGCTAGCAACAGCTAATGGGTTTTTAGTCATTCCATGTTTACTATGATCCATTGCCATCGCTCCATGACCCATTGCACTATGATCCATTTTATTAGAATTCATGCCCGACATACCTGCCGTATCAGCCATTGTAGAATGCACACTATCATGGGTCATATTGCCCATCATATCTGTCATCGTTAACCACTCAACGGGGTCTAAAGAAGGTACTGGTGCATCAACGTTAGGTGCCATTGATAAAGTACCTTTAGCATAACCTGAGCGATCCATGCTTTGTGCAAAAATCGTATATGCGTCATTTTTTGGCTCGACAAGTACATCATAAGTTTCACCGGGACCAAATCTAAATTCATCTACTGTCACAGGTTCAACATTTTGTCCATCAGCTTGTACAACTGTTAACTTCAGCTCAGGTATTCTTACATCAAAAAACGTATTGCTAGAACCGTTAATAAATCTAAGCCTAACCTTTTCGCCAGCTTTAAACATTCCACGCCAATTTGTCAAAGGCGCACAACCATTCATTAAAAAAGTCATTGCAGATGCTGATAAGTCTGCAAGATCTGTAGGGTTCATTCTCATTTTATTCCACATTTCCCGGCGTTGTAGCGCATTTGAAACGCTGCTATTTGAAATGTCATCAAAAAACTCTGGAACAGTAGGTTGATTAAAGTTAAATACATCGCTCTGTACTTTTAACTTGCGAAACAAATCCATTGGGTCATCATCAGTCCAATCAGACAATTGGATGACATGCTCATTGTCAGCACTAATAATATCCTTTTCTCTTGGCTCAATAATTAATGCGCCGTACATACCTGTCATTTCTTGAAAACCACTGTGTGAGTGATACCAATATGTGCCGCTTTGTTGCAGCTTAAATTTATAAACAAAGGTTTCACCCGGCATTATACCTTTAAAGCTAATACCCGGTACGCCATCCATTTGATACGGAAGAATGATCCCATGCCAATGAATTGAACTCGGCACTGATAATTTATTCGTTACCCTGATAGTAACGTCATCACCTTCTCTGAGGCGCAAGGTAGGAGCTGGTATTGAGCCATTGATTGTTGTAGCCATTCTTACAACACCTGTGAAGTTTACTGGTGACTCATCTATCACCAGATCTATGACTTCCCCACTTAGTTCGGGCGCAGTACCTGTTGAAGTTCCAGCAAGCAAAGATGAAGCTGCATGAAGAACACTTGGAAAAGCAGCTAATACACCGCCAGCAGCTAATCCTTGTACAAAGCGTCTACGTGGCGTAGAAACTTGATGTAATGGATTGTTATTTCTCATTTTACTCTCCGTTGTTTGAACAATAAATTAATGTGACCAATGAATGTGCTTAATCTTCCATTCACCATTTTGTTTTTCCAGCACCATCGTTTCCATGCCTTGATAATCGCGTTCAACACCTTTATGAGTACCTGTAGTTTGACTGCGCGACGCAGAGATAGCGGTATTTCCAAGTATCGTCACTTGATGTTCAAGTGTGTCGCTCTTCATCGCTGCTAAATACTTCATATCCGACAACATATGATGATGAGCATATTCATCAGCGCTCCTTTCAACGCGGCCTCCCTCGAAAATGGTGACATCATCCGCTAACTGCGCTCTAGCCTGTTTTTGATTGCCAGTTTCAAGTGCTTGATGAAATGCCAAAACAACTTTTGCGGCTGGGGTATCTATACCTTTAAACAAACCTTTGTCTTTGTTCTTATCACCATGAGCGTTTGCTGCGAAACTAAACGTCATTAATAAAACGAGTAATATATTTATTGTTTTCATTTTCATTCTCTCTTTTAGGTTTTAATTTGCAGGGCCAACAACACTAGTAAGCCCAGCCGTTACAGATAAAATGGCAAAAGCTACTACCATTTCTATCGAGATAGATTTAGATAAAGCCTCTCTGCCTTGACTATTTTTAAGTTGTGGAACGAGTATTAGTTTATGTTTAGCAGCAAGTGCCAAAATAGACACTACAAGGGCCAATTTAAACAACAGTGTTTGTCCGTAACTTGAGCTTATTAGTGCATCAAGACTTCCGACCAATTGAATCACGAGCCAGAGGCCTGCTACCAACAATAGGCTCAATGTAAAACTTGCTTGTTTGCCAAAGCTTTCCATCAGCAAATGAAGTTCTGCATAACTTAGCTGATGGCAAGCCTGTTTTAGTGGCAATAACGCCCCAAACCACCATGCCATAACGAGCACATGCAAAATAAGCAAGCCTTTTTCAATTGTGCCTAACTCAGAAATATGACCCAGTAACGTGAATGAGTATGCAAGGATTAATAAACTCAACATTAAAGCGCTTTGTTTTAAGTACGAGTTCACAGCGAGTTTGAACCTTAAAGCTAAAGCGATTATTGCGGTAACTAGCCCAAGCGCTCGAAGCAAAGCTCCAGTGCCGACAGAGGAGTCCCACATAATAGCCAATATATCAGCGTCTATCGCCCCCTGAATTCCCTCTTCTGCCATTGCACCAGTACTGGCAAAGAACCAAGTAATATTAGCGATCAAAGCCATAACTATATAAGTTCTTGTCCACGTTAAATTCGCTATTACAGCATTACTATGAGATTCATTATGCTCAAAAATTTGTCTGAAAAATGTATAGCCGGCAATACAGGCAAAGCCGACGTAAAATACAATTTTTGACAGTACAATGACTGTATTCCAGATATACATTTCCATATCAATCACACAGCCTTACTAATGAACCATAAAGCCGAAGCTATCTTTCATTTTATGTCCATCTTTACCTAAATAGGTCACATCAACGATATAGTTTGTTGGAGCTAATTTAGGTAGTTCCCATGAAAACTCTCTGGAAGCTTCTTTTGATGGTTTAAAGTCAAATTTAATATTTTCACCTTTTTTATTTTTCAACGTAACTTTAACTACACGTACCTCTTTGCTAAATCCCAATGTCAATTTTTCTGGAGTATTCATTAGCATTGCATTATCAGCAGGCACGCTTTTTTCAAGATGCACATGTGCAAATACTGCACTACTAAAAACAACACTGATTATGGTTAAAAGTTTAATTAATGTTTTCATATATACCTCTATTTATTTAATGGATTAACGACTAAATTTATCTTTGAAAATTTGATTACTTGGAATCCCAGCATCTGTAATTATTTTTTCCACTTCACTCATCATTGCTTCTGGACCGCACAAGTAAAACTCAGCCAAATGCAGTTCTGCTTTTTGGTTCATATACGGCAGAAGTACTTTTTGAACATAGCCTGAGTGCCCTTGCCATTCTTCTGAAGGATTAGAAAGAGTAGGAATATAAGAGAAGTTTTTATGCTTCTCACTCAGTGACTTCAATTCATTATGGTATAGCAAGTCATCTTCAGTTCGCGCACCATAGATAAGAGTCAAACCACTTTTATCTTTATGCTTTTTCAACTGTTCAAAAATAATAGACCTCAGTGGTGCAAGTCCTGAACCCGCACCTATAAACACGCGACTAACTTTTTTATTTGAAGTGGCATAAAAATCAGAAAAAGGGCCTCTTGCAGTTATCGTTTCACCTACTTGGAGTGAACCTAAATAACTTGAACCTATTCCTGCTTTAAAACCATTCTTTGCGGTCTGCCAACGGATATTAAACATTAACTCATCAGACTCCTCGTCAAAGTTAACTAATGAGTAGTGGCGAGTTACACCGTTATGAGAAAATTTTCCATGATAGTAGCTATCCCAGTATTTTTCATAGCACTCTGGCATATCATCTGGACGTAAGCTATTCATCCCTGCTGGCACATCAAATTGCATATATGCACCAGCTTTAAATGCCAACTGTTTGCCTGATTTCAGCTTAAATTTCACTTCCTTGATAAAAGGAGTAATGAAATTAGTCGCAACCACAACTAGCTCATGATTTTCAATATTGCGATCAGTATTAACTTCAATCGAACTAATTTCAGAGAACCTATGCTGACATCCAAGCCGATAACCTTCCTTAAGTTGCTCCTGAGATAAATGTTCCTGTTCAGATAGTGTGATAGGTAATTTAGTTGAACTTAAGAACACGCATTTGCCACAAGTACCGCCACCACCGCAACCTGAAGGAAGGTATACATGTGAACTAGCTAGCCCTTCTAATACAGTTGAGCGACCAACTGCTGAGATGTCAGTAATAGTATTTTCATTGGAAAACGTCACTGCCACTTTTTGCCTGTTAGTGCCCCAACCTAGCTTCAGTAAACCACTTCTATACTGTTGTATCAGCCAAGTAACACCAGTAATTGAAAGGAATAGCGTTGCAAAAGCAAATGCAATGATCAACCAATGGTTAAATCCTCCAGAATTGCCATAGTCCATAAAGTGAAGCTTCATCATCAGATCTTTCAATCTGAAATCATCATTGGCATGGCGAAGTACTTGACCTGTAATACTATCTAAATAAATAGTTGTATTGTTCTCATCCTCAACGGCAACTTGCCACATAGGATTTTGCTGCCTTACGTGATCAGAAAACGGAGGTTGAGATAACACTGGAGTAGTTAACTTACCCTGTCCTGAGTAGGAGTTTTTTGCCAAAGTTAGTACTTGTTCTTCAGACAAATTAAATGGCTTTCCTGTTACAGCATCAAATAGCTTTGAGTGGCGCTCTTGATAGCTATGCTGCCCCTTATCGAACACAAAATGATAGTAAGGCTGATGTAAAACCCATATAAGGTTTACTTCCTGCGGAGCATTACTAGTAATGTCTTTAATAGGGAATAGGTCAAAGCCTGTAATGCTACCTTCATGATGAGAATGAACTCTAAGTTCATTACCACTGGCTTTACTGTGATCCATCAAATTGAAGTAAAGGCCCGTTCCCAACCAAATAAGCAGTTGTAAACCAACAAATAAAGAAAGCCACTTGTGTATCGTTGTATTTAACTTAAATAGTCGCATCAAATGACTCTCTTTTTATTTGGGGAAAGCACTCGGTAATAAGTCAATACTGCGCCAGTAATTGCTCCCATTAGACCTAGAGTTGCGACCAAGAACAAAAACCAGTTTGATACGTTTTCTCCATCATAGTAATCCATAATGTGGAACCGCCACATCCAATCAAACAATCGCCAGTAATCATGACGCTTGGCAACAAGTGATCCTGTTTGTTGACTTATATAAAATGTCGGTGTGGAGAATTGCTCAAACGTCACTCTCCAAACAGGTAAATGCCTTGGGGACAACTCAGCAGGCAAGTTTGTCGCTGACTTAATCAACCTTATGCTGTCGATTTGATGATTCAGCGCATAATGGTATTGTGCGATTTCTTTAGCCTTGGTTTCATCTACAAGGGCCTGAACAGCTCCAGTTTTAGCATCTATTGCTACTTTTCCATTTTCTCCATTAATAAAAGAATACAAAGGACGGCCCATACTTTGAGTAAGTGTAACTTGGCTAGCTTTAGGATAATCCGCAGCTAGCTTTACAATGGAGTAATCCATACTTGCTAAATCTATTTTGGCTTCCTCACTCTTAGCCAAGGTTTCGCCGTGTATATAGTGAATATCCATAGTCACCATATACACGCCTGTAATAGACCAGAAGAGGAATTGTATTCCGACAAATGCCATTAGCCATTTGTGATATTTTCTAGCCGTGCTAAGCATTATTCTCAGGCTCCACGTTAGAAAGCTCTTTGTTAAAGGCATTTACTTCAGGCTTTTTAATGATTGAGTAAATTGCAGGGAGTACAATAAGCGTGAGCAGCACAGCACTTGTCATTCCGCCTACCATAGGAGCAGCAATGCGGCTCATGACCTCAGAACCTGTACCAGTACCATATAAAATAGGCATTAAACCTATAATGATTGTAGCTACCGTCATCATTACTGGACGAACTCGTAAGCCAGCACCGTGCAATAATGCATCTTGATATGCATCATCTGAGATGAGTTCTGCTCGCTCCACCGCTTTTTCCTTAAGCTCAGCAAGTGCTTGATTAAGATAAACCAGCATTATCACGCCAATCTCAACCGCAACACCAGCTAGAGCGATAAAGCCCACACCAACAGCTACTGAGAAATTAAACCCTTCTAGATACATCAACCATAACCCACCGATCATTGCCATCGGCAAGGTAACGATAATGATAGCCACTTCACTAAACGCTCTGAAATTCAGGTAAAGCAGAATAACAATAATGGCGAGTGTTAAAGGCAATACATAGGTGAGCTTTTCTTTCGCTCTTTCCATATATTCGTATTGTCCAGCCCAAGTAATTGAATAGCCTGCTGGTAATGTCAGGTTATTTGCTAAGTGTTCTTTAGCATTTTCAACATAAGTACCTACATCAACGCTATCAATATCAATGAAAGTCCAACCATTGATTCTGGCATTCTCACTTTTAATACCCGGTGGGCCATTCTCTACTCGAATATCAGCAACATCACCTAGTGCAATGCGTTGACCACTAGGTGTTACAACAGGTAATCGTGCTAGCTGCTCAGGAGAATCTCGATAATCTTGCGGATAGCGCAGATTAACAGGGTAACGCTCTTGACCTTCTATCGTTTGTGTCACATTCATACCGCCAATCGCAGTAGAAACTACTTGTTGGACATCTTCGATATTTAACCCAAAGCGACTTGATTTATCTCGTGAAATATCAACCTTGATATATCGTCCACCTGCAACTCGTTCAGAGTAAACTGACGCTGTGCCTGTCACTTCTGGCAAGAGTTGTTCTATTTGTTGGCCGATATCCTGAATTACATCAAGTTCTGGTCCGGCGACTTTAATACCGACAGGCGTTTTTATACCTGTAGCTAACATGTCAATGCGGGTCTTGATTGGCATGACCCAAGCATTGGTTAAGCCCGGAAATTTAACCAACTTATCAAACTCAGCTTTTAACGACTCAGTTGTCACGCCTTCTCGCCACTCCTCCCGTGGCTTCAATTGAATAAAGGTTTCAATCATGGTTAGAGGCGCAGGGTCAGTTGCGGTTTCAGCTCGTCCTACTTTACCGAATACATTTTCAACTTCTGGCACAGTGCGAATAAGCTTGTCCGTTTGCTGCAATAACTCTCTTGCTTTACCGATTGAAATGCCGGGATATGTAGTAGGCATATACATAAGGTCGCCTTCATCCAATGGCGGAATGAATTCACTACCAATTTTATCGACAGGCCAAAAACCAACGATAGTCACTAATACTGCTGCGACTATTGTCAATTTTGGAAACTTCATGACTTGCTTTAAAACAGGCATGTAGATAGCAATCAATAATCGATTTAATGGGTTTTTCTTTTCAGAGACGACTTTGCCTCGAATAAAGTAGCCCATCAAAACAGGCACCAATGTTATTGCCAAGCCTGCTGATGCAGCCATTGCATAGGTTTTTGTATAGGCGAGCGGTGAAAACATTCTTCCTTCTTGCGCTTCTAAGATAAACACAGGTAAGAATGAGACAGTTATGATCAGCAAGCTAAAAAATAATGCAGGGCCTACCTCACTCGCAGCCTTAGCTACAATTTGCCAACGGTTTTCATCTGTTAGTGGTGTTTTCTCCATATGTTTATGCATATTTTCAATCATCACTATTGCACCATCAGTCATCGCACCAATAGCAATAGCGATACCGCCTAAAGACATAATATTGGCATTGATGCCTTGCATATACATGATGATGAATGACACCAATATACCTAATGGTAGAGTAACAACTGCCACAATTGATGAGCGAAGATGAAATAGGAAAGCAACACAGACAATAGCCACGACCGCAAGCTCCTCTAGCAACTTGCTCCAAAGGTTATCAACAGCACGATCTATTAACTTCGATCTGTCATAGACAGGGACAACCTCCACCCCCTCTGGTAAAGAAGATTTGAGCGACTCAAGCTTTTCTTTTACCCCATTTATGGTTTGTTGAGCGTTTTCACCAAAGCGCATAACGACAACACCACCAACAACTTCGCCTTCGCCATTAAGTTCTGCGATACCACGGCGCATTTGAGGACCAAGGTTAACGTTGGCAACATCACCAATACGCAACGGCGTGCCTTGTTCGTTAATACCAAGTGGAATTTTCTCTATATCACTAACTGATTGAATATACCCCGTTGCGGTAACCATATATTCAGCTTCAGCCATTTCCACAACGGATGCGCCAGTTTCTTTGTTCCCTTTTTGTAAGGCTATTTGTATTAAACTTAGAGGAATATCGTAAGCTCTCAATTTGTCAGGATCTACTTGCACTTGATACTGCTTAACCATACCACCAACGGCGGCAACTTCGGACACGCCCGGAACAGTTTGTAGTTCATACTTTAAGAACCAGTCTTGAATGCTTCTTAATTGGCTTAGATCATGGTTTCCAGACTTATCTGTTAAAGCGTAAATGTATACCCAACCCACACCTGTTGCATCAGGTCCTAATTGAGGTTTTGCCGAATCAGGCAGGCTTGATGCTACTTGGCTTAAGTATTCAAGTACTCGGCTTCTAGCCCAATACAAATCAGTATCATCATCAAAAATAATGTAGACGTAGGAATCACCAAAGAATGAGTAACCACGAACAGTTTGCGCCCCCGGCACTGATAGCATCGCTGTAGTAAGTGGAAATGTCACTTGATCCTGCACAACTTGTGGTGCCTGTCCCGGATAACTCGTCTTAATTATCACCTGCACATCAGAAAGATCTGGGAGTGCATCTACTGGCGTTTTTTGTAATGAATACAAACCACCAAACGCGATAATTAAGGTAATCAACAAAACAAAGAAACGATTGCCGATAGACCATCTAATAATTGATTCAATCATTATTTTTCTCCCACTTAATGATTAGAATGATCAACAGCAGCTTTATTTTCCTTGCCGTGTTGTTCATCTGATTCAAGAGAGATTTCAGTGATAACTAAGTCATCCCTAACCTCAAAAGTGAAAGTGACATTATCACCAACATTGAAATCAACTATTTCTATATTGTCCGCGACGATAAAATCCATCGTCGCAGCAGGTCTATCCCACTTCTCTATTGGGCCTCGGCTAATATTTAGAATCCGTGTATCAATATCAATCGCATTAATTAAACCTGATACTGTTGCTGATGATACTTCTTCACTCATATCAGCAGGCTCACTCATGATATGAATTCCAGTAACTTCATATCCACCCTCTTCGGTTTTGCTCACTTCAAAGTGCAAAGATTGACCAGACTTCAGTGAATCAATATCTACCTTTTCACCTACATCGAAGTCCATTGTCATTTCAGGCCAATCCCAAGCCTCAGCAGGACCATGAGTAATATTAACCATACGATGTCCCGCCATGACGCTGTTGATTTCGCCTTCCATCCAAACAGAGCTAGGCACTTCGTCATGAGTCATTCGTTTAAAATCAGAGTTTTTACTTGATTCAGAATCAATCAAGAATTGAGCAGATGTCACCACAACATCATCTTCATTAAGACCCTCTAAGATTTCGATACTATCGATATCAACCCGGCCAATTGTCACTTCGATAGACTTAAATTGCCCATCCCCCAAGGCAAGTACAACTCTGTCTTGTTTACCTGTGCGAATGACGGCTTCTTTAGGTACGAGTATCGTGCTATCAGCTTGATTAGCGTGAATAGAGACTTGTGCAAACATGTTTGGTTTTAATTGATAGTCTGGGTTGTCAAACTTCAGTCTCACTCTGAGTGTGCGTGTTTTACTATTCAATGTTGGATAAACATAATCAACGACACCAGCCCAGTCCTCTCCGGGTAAATAATCCAGTGTCATTGATACAGGCAGTCCTTCTTTAATTAAGGCTGCGTCACGTTCAAACACTTCTGCTTCAACCCAAACTTGATCTAGTTGACCAATGCTTAATAAAGTGTTTCCCGGCTTGACATAAAAGCCTTCTCTAATCTTCAAACCGTCAACAACACCTGCTTGTGGTGAATAAAAGGTGATGGTTTGCTGAACTTTTCTAGTCTTTTCTAGCTTTTGAATGAAATCTGCTGAAAGCTGTAACGCTTTAAGGCGATCTTTCGCCGCCGAAATTAAGGAACTATTGTCGCGCTTTAAAGCTATTAAAAGTTCTTCTTGCGCGTTAACTAACTGAGGAGAATACAGTGTATAAAGAGGCTGCCCTTTCTCTACAGGGTTACCTGCCGCTTTGACATAGAGTTTTTCAATCCAACCATCAACACGTGGGTGGATATGAATTAGCTTATCTTCATCATATTGAACGTAACCAACCGTTGATATTTCAGTATGCATATTTTTCAGCTCAACAGGTGCAGTGCGAACCCCTAGGTTATTCACTACATGAGGCGCAATTTTTACTGCTCCGGGACCAAAATCATCACCAGATGATTCTTCCTCATACACAGGAATTAAATCCATCCCCATAGGCGACTTACCGGGCTTGTCCCGGCGGTAATTAGAATCCATCGGTGCAACCCAATACAGAGGCTTTTTCTCTGCTGATGTTGTTTCATCTGTATTACTGTTTGACCCTGCACCTTGATATAAGCTCAATACTCCTGCGCCTAGCGCAGCACCAATGATGATGGCAATAATTGTTTTAGTATTCGTTGACATTATTTTTCTCCAAATTGCTGATTGGATAAGTGCTGATTAGTTTTGTGTGAAGTTTGCATCGACTTATGTTCAGCATTTGAGTTAGATTGAGAACGTGCAAAGAAATAGTTGATACGAGCAACTGTTTTAAGTGCGTCAACATCAATTCTTAAGGCTGATATTCTGGCATTTAATTCTGCGATTCTTGCTCGAACAACTTCGGCAAAATCGCCATCATCATTTGTGTAAGCTGTCAATGACGCTTCTGCTTGGTCATGAGTTTGTTTAAGGAGTTGTTCTTGATAGATAGATTGCCTATCAGATAAACGCTTAAGCTGTCTAAGCTCCTTTTCCACCATACTGATCATTTGCTTTGTCAGTAATAGTTTCTCGGTTTTAATAGTCTCTGAATCTGCAATAGAAGCTGCAACTTGCTTATCTTGTCTGTTCTCGGTGAACAAGGGTAAATCAAACGTTACTCCAACAGAAAATAAATCAGCTCGGCTATCACCAGAGGGCATATTGTCCCGATAGGCATAACTAGCATTAACACCCCATTGCGGTTCATATTGCTGTTTAGCTAACTCAACTGCTTTTTCTGAAGCTTTGCGTTTTATATCAATTGCAAGTATGGCTGGGTGATTCGAAAGCTCCTGAGCCAATAGATTTCTTGAGTAATTAGATGCTTTTAGGACTGTTGAATTGTTCAAATGAATTGTAGGCAACTTTTTAGAAACCCTAAACTCTAATGGTTGCGTATCAAAGTTGAATGATTCATTCAAGCCAGCAGCATCGTAGATATGAAGCCACTCATTAAGGCGAGCGATTGTTGTTTCTAGTTTCTGCTTTTGCGAAGTTAATCGGTCATCTAACTGCACGATTTCCAATTGAGCACGAATAACATCTTGTTGTCTGGTTTTACCAACAACATTTGAGTAGCTAGCTTTAGTAACTTCCGCCATCTGCTCAAAGAGCGCCCAATCCGCTTCAATCAATTTAATGGTTTGTTGGGCTAAGTAAGCATCTAACCATAACTGTGATACTTGGCTTATCAGTTTAGCCTTACGATCCTCTCGTAGCAGTGGAAATTTCGTTGACTCAATTTTTAATTGCTCTTGTTTAATCTTTAAACTATCACCTCTAGGAAACATTTGAGAAACACCAACCTTTAGTTGAGTCATTCCTTCCTGATCTAAGTCCCAAGTATCTGTTGGTAAATTCATTATCCCTAGTGATACTTTGGGGTCAGGCAAAGTACCTGAAGCGATACTTCTATTTTCAACCGCGCTTTGTTTTAACCGACTCCCATGAAGCCAAGGATCATTTTGCTGAGCCAAGGTGATAGCTTGTTCAAGTGACACTACTTTCTCAGCTTGAGCTGAGAATACAGACAAGCCGAGAATTAGCGAAGTTGAAAGTAGAGTAAGGCTTGAAACATTTAATCTCATTAGAATTGCTCCTCATAAGCCTTAACTTCTGCATATACTTTACTCGTTCCATCTTTAAATAAAATTAATACGTTATATGACATAAAGCGGTCGCCGACTTCCATACCCGGAGAGCCAACAGGCATTGCTGGGACAGATAATCCAATCGCATTGGGGTGCTCTTCTGACAAGAACTGCTGAATAAACTTAGCCGGTACATGACCTTCAAAGGCAAACCCATTTCTACTCACTGCCGTGTGGCATGAACGGTAATTAGGTTTGATACCATACTTAGTTTTGATGTTGCCGATGTTTCGGAAATCTTTGGAATGCGCAACGATCCCTTTGTCTTCAATATGAGTTATCCATTTTTTACAACACCCACAAGTTGGGGTTTTATAAACGATTAACTCCAAAGGTGTTACGTCGTTATTGTGTGCATGCTTATGTTCATTAGCGTTTGCAAACGCAGGTGAAAGCAGCATTACAACTGCTATTTTTAAATACTTATTGATCATTTTTGCCCCCAGACGTCGCTGGAAAATAGCTATAGCGCTACGACGCTATATTGACTAACAGAAAAATTAATTACATGTGTGCGAAATTTGGACGCACTAATCCTGTATTAGGCAAAAATTGGTGGACGATAAAGGGAAGTGGAAATTGAATGAGGTTGTTTAGATTGCATAGCAGCTACAGATTCACTCAATATTTGAATATCTGTCGAGTCAACACTGGAATTTAGGACTGTCGTAGATGAGCAAGCATTTGCAGGACAAATACATTCAACGTCACAACAATCTTCTGATTGACCATTACTGCTTTTATTCATATCACCATGATCCATGTTCATGTTCATGTTCATGTTCATGTGTGATTCATGAGAACCTGATGGCATTTCGCAAGGCATAGCAGAATACGCAAATGCTTGCCCTACAAAGGCAAACAGCATAAGCGTTATCACTAAGACTTTTGAAAATGCTATAGACATAAAATTCTCATAAAAATATACATGTCTATGCTAATACAAATTTTCGAATAAGTAAATTGATGTCATGTAAACATTTATGAATATTTGACTAACGTCAACTTTTTCAAAGAGGTAAGTGACAAATAATAATCTCATCAGACTTCTTATCTTCGTTATTCAATGGCTTTTATTTTGAGACTTAAGTTGCTCTCTCATTTCTAAAACTCGATCTACCGAATAAGCTCCCGCCCTCATAACAACCAGTTCAACAAACGAAATATCAATTAACTTATGGTCAGCATCAATCACATAACAACTCTCACTATGTGTGTATATTTCTAACTTATCCTCATCAGCAGATTTGCTAACAATCTTTGAAGTTACCATTTGCTCAAATGGCCGAAATCTGAATGTTTCATCGTCAATAACAACCCCTGACAAAAACTCCCCAAGAAATGATTTTTCAAAGTCTTTATAGTCATAGACCGAGAGTATGTAAGCATCCTTTAAATATGTTTTGTCCATTTGTTACTCCCTACTAATAGCCAGCAGGGAGCATTTCTCGCAACTCTAATAGCTCATTTGGAGAGTACATACACTCATGCATTAAATTGAACTCAAATACATCTACATCAAACTTTTGGGGTTCTGCATCTAAGATATAAAAGTCAGCACCAAAAGTTCTATATTCAAGACCGTTTACTTCCATGACTTTCGTGGAAAACAAAGCCTCACCTTTTTTACCGTTCTTACTATCCTCAGCAAAAGTAGCGTAAAGCACCTGTTCAACCTTATCTTCTAAGTCAGATTTAATTGAGATAAGTGTTGCGTTAGTTAGTTTTACTCTTGGTCTCATGCTTTTGCTTCCTTCTTATCTTCTAGGCAAAACGGGCGGAAAAAACTAAGGTACTTAACTCCATTAACTTTTAGTAAATTGTTGTCAGCATCAAAATGTGACAGAACGCTAGACTGATACAACGAAATATATTTTTCATAATCGATGGTGTTAAAAAAATTGGTATCGACACGTCGTGCATGGAAAACAAGAGCTTGCTGATCGATACGAACAATGAACTTTTGATCACCATCTAGATTTTTAACCTGTAGACATAAATCAGGTTTGTGCCAATCAGATACAAAGGAAGGAATCAGTGGGAAGCCATATACCAAATAGCGCATACCTTCGATTTTGAAGGTTGTTGGATTGAACTGAGCCTTATTTACTTTGCCGCTACGGAATAATTCAAGTGTCAACACCAGCCAGTGCTCATGCTTAGAAAATGTATTTCCTTCAGAAATACAGCCTTCGAACTCACTATCATGGTTTACATGATTGATGTACATGTATTTTTTAATGTCATTCAAGGAAAGCTTTTCAACCGGAAACTTTGAAGCTATGAGCCTGAAATAACAACCATGAACTTTTAAATCTGCATATTGAACTATCAACGGATCATCAAAAGCATCGAAATATGGTCGCCACTCCAGCCTAAAGTCAGCACCAGTGTTTACAATAAACTTGGCATCTTCTGGCAACCCTAATACTTGGTATATCACTGAAACTAACTCTAATGTTTCGATATCTACCAGCATCAGGCTTTCAATACGGTTTGCCATTGACTCAATTTCTTTATGAAGCGATTCAATAATTTCTTGATCATCGTATTCATTGATCATTAAGTATTTCAGGGAATCGTGCTTTAGAATTGAATCCAGTTTTTTCTGTTCAAATGCTTCAGTGAGGCTATTATGGGTATCAGAAAAATGAGGGCAGTTATAAACACCTCTAGCCCACAGGCCTTGGGCGTAAAGATCAGGAAACTCTAATAACTCAGCAAACTCTTTTGCTTGTTTATTGAGTTTATTCTTTAATTGATAAAGTGAGATCATTTAGTTCTCCAAACAACTTTCTAATAAACAATGGCCTACCAACACATTGCTTTATTTATTGTTCAAATAACCAAATTTTTACGGATGCTCCGCTTCACTGTTCACGTTTTTCAAGGCGAAAAACATGTGTAGGCGTAGGCTGTCCGTTCAGCCTTCTTATTATAATATCGCCAAAAAACAAAATGACAACTTACGTATTTGTACAACTTTAGGTAGATATTTTGAGTTTGAACTCTGAAAAGCTAAGCCCAAACAAGGATACGACCATCTCTTCATTTATATTGGAGCCGGGAAATTTTTTTTCAAAATTTCCAATAATGCTATCTAGGTGGCTAGCTAATATTTTTACTAAAAATATTTCCGAGTTTGGTGAGAGTGCAGACAGTGCTATCAATGGGTTGTCAAAGGATTCAGCTTTTATTTTTACTAGTAAATCGCTGTAACTGTCACAGCCATATAGACAAATAGCTGCCCCTTCTTGGGCTTGTCCAAGGGGAATAGTTAATAATTTAGATAATCGTTTTGCCTGCCTTTTTATATTTACTAGCAGGTCTTCTTTTTTAAAAGACATCAATACACCAAAAAACGGCAACGCTAGGCCACGCACCTATGTCACTCAGTTTTTATGTGAATATTTAATCTTTTAGTTCAGAGTAAATCCATTTCGTCCTGTTTTCGTGGGAACGGGCTTCTCTGAAAAGCCACTGCAAAAAGCAGTGGCCATTGTCGCAATATTATAAGGAAATGTGAATGGTAGTTTGATGCCTACATATTCTTTTCAGTGAATTCAGCCAAGCTACTACGCTCTACTTCATCAAAAATCAGCACTGATCCTTTTTCATAATGACGAAACACATTAACAGCCGCACTTGCACCAGAAGAAGCAGGTGTTACAAACTTATCGTCAATCTGGGCTAGGTTGCCCAATACGATTGTCCGACAATTTTTCCCACCACGGCTTAACATGCCCTTGATTTGCGCTCTAGTCATGTTTTGAGCTTCATCAATGATTAAAACAGCATCGTCTATTGAACGGCCACGAAAATAAGCCATGCTAGTAAATTCTATATTGGCTTTTTCAATCACATGCTCGACTGTAGCGTAGACATTTCCTTCATGATTATCATCCGAGTGCATCGAAATTAATGCGTCAGTAATACCTGCCAGAAGAGGCATTGATTTTTCAGTTAAATCCCCCGGTAAGAATCCCGGATCGTCGTCCATAAAGTCTCTGGAGCGCACCACAACGATTTTTTTGTACTTTTTCAACTCCAATACTTGATGCAGCGCCGAAGCAACTGCCAAAAAAGTTTTTCCGGAGCCAGCAGGACCAAGGATGATATTTAAATCATAGTAAGGGTCTGTTAATTGGCTTAAAGCTACCGACTGACGCTGATTTTTAGGCAAAATGCCCCATACTTTTTCTTGTTTACGAGGCAATAGCTTTGTGAATACCTCAGTATCTGTTACTTCTGAAATTCGCCCAATGTGTCCAGCTTCATCGTACCAATACATGTTTGGCTGAACTTCATCATTAAATAGACTTATTGGGAAAGTATAAACTTCTCCTGAAACCTTGAAGTCTTTGTCTGATTTAATTCGATCAAAAAGATCTCCTTTAAAGGCTTGTACCCCTGTGTATAAAAGATCAATATCTGATATTTGATTATCTACGGCAACGTCTTCTGCCATGACCCCTACGGTTCGAGCTTTCAAGCGCATATTAATGTCACGGCTAACAATTATTACGTCTTTATTGAGTTCTTTTTGAAGATATAAAGCATAATTAATTATTCTGTTATCAGCATCACTTCCTATCCCGTGCTTTAACTCCTTAGCCAGATCCAATTGAGTGTCAATTCCAATGAAAAGCTTTCCTCTCTGGGCTGTTTCGGTAGATGGTAAAGGAATACCTATTTCCATTTCCTCGGCTGTATGTCCATTTATAATGTCTTCAAGCATTCTAATGCACATACGGGCATCGGCACTTACCGATTTATTAGTTCTTTCTTTCAGGTTATCAAGCTCTTCAAGGACAGTTAGACAGATGTAAATATCATCTTTGTAGCTAAAAATAGATTTTGGATCATGTACTAATGCAGATGTGTCTAGTACACGAGGATTTCGATTATCAATAGAGCTTTTCATTACGCAGCCTCCCAAAAGATTGAATCGTTGCTAGGCTTTGTGTTGTACTTTTCTTGTAAATTACAAATTTTGAGTAAAGGTTTATTGTTGAGAGACTGCTCAGAGTAGCTAAGGTAATCAATTTTTTTGGAAATTCTTTTTACTTTTTCTACAGGCCAATAAAAACAAGGGGGTAAAAACTTTAAAATATCCCCAATTCGGGGTTGCAAAATTACCACGGCATTTTGGATACTACGCCCACGCATGAAGTTCACTGATTTAAACTGAATATTGGCTTTTTCCATAATATAGTTGCGACTGGAAATCGGGTTCTCATCGCCTTTGTGCAACACCTCCAAAGAATCGGTGATCGCTGCCAGCCAAGGCGCCATTTTTTCTTCCTCTGTGCCTGGCAAAAAACCTATAGACTCCGCTATTTCAGGGGTATTGCGGGTCACAATTAGTTTGTCGTATATGCCTTTTTCGATGATCATTTCAAGGGCGGCTGCTAAGGCCAAAATCGTTTTGCCGCACCCTGCCGGGCCTGTGAGTAACACCAGTTCGATATCTGGGTCGAGCAAGGCGTCCATGGCCATGCCTTGGTAAATATTTTTTGGTTTAATGCCCCAGGCGCTGCGCGCCAATAGCCGTTCGACTCCTAGGTCTTTTAGGGTTATATGTGCTTCATCATAGCCAACTACACGAGCCGCGAAATGGCCACTGTCATCAAGCAAATATTCATTTGCAAAGACATCAGGTACTAACTCTCTGGCAACGTGATGAAGCGCATCGCGCCCTTGCTGCTCGGTTTCACACTCTCCGACATGCTGCCAGAAATCCCCCTCTATTTTTTTATACCCTGAGGTCAGTAGCGTAATATCATCAATCAGTTGGTCTGTACGGTAATCTTCAACATAATGCAGACCCGCACCTTTGGCTTTAAGACGCATATTGATATCTTTGGTCACTAGCACCACTTTGGCGTCGCTGTACTGCTTTTGCAGATACACTGCGCAGTTAATGATGCGGTGATCGTTTTCATCCCCAGGCAGCCCAGAGATACTATCTGCAAACAAATGATCATTAACAATAATGAGTTTACCCCGAGGCGCTTCTGGTGCACGTTTATTACTGGGCAATAGCACCCCCTGCAACATTTGCTCTGGGGTGGCATCGCGCAATACTTCATCGAGTGCACGAATAGCCACTCGTGCATCGCGACTCACATCACGTTTGCGGTCTTTTATGTGGTCGAGCTCTTCGAGGACAGTCATTGGAACAATTACATCGTGTTCTTGGAAAGAGAGGAAAGCAAGGGGGTCGTGGAGTAATACGTTGGTGTCGAGCACATACATTTTACTACTGGTAGCGTGGCGGTCTTGGTCCATAGCGCGTTCCTATTTGTCTTTTATTGTATGTATGCCGCCGCAGCTCAATAAACAGCCTGAATCAGTAACGGCATACTTCAAGTTTAGTCTATGGATTACAAAAGACGCTTTTATGACAGTAAAAAAGACGATGAAAATCACACTTTTTTGTTTGCAAAAATGCCCTTCTTTTGCTGCTGTATATAAAACACACAAGCGTAGAAACTTTTCTGCGTTTTGTGGTGATAATCAATCAAGAGCACGCTAATATAGCCGCCTTTTTTTGCTTGGGCCAACGCGCTCAAGCCTAGGTAAATCAAAGTCGAGTCGAGCAAGTAATGAATTTTTCCTTAGGTCAACGTTGGATCAGTGATACCGAGTCCGATTTAGGATTAGGTACCGTAGTTGCATTGGAAGGACGCCAAGTAAGCATTCTTTTTCCTGCAAGCGGGGAAAACCGGGTCTATGCACAAAGTGAAGCCCCCGTTACCCGTGTAAAGTTCAATCCTGGCGATACTATTCGCAGTGCTGATGAATGGGAACTTGAGGTCAGCGAAGTAACACAAAGCGATGGCTTATATACCTATGTAGGCAAACGTCTTGATAATGACGAACCGGTGGAACTCAAAGAAACTTTTCTCGATCATTTTATTAAGTTTAATAAGCCTCAAGACAGGCTTTTTGCTGGTCAAGTAGACCGTTTCGACCGTTACACGCTGCGCTACAACACGTGGCAACATCGCTACCAGCGCGCGCAGTCACCACTAAAAGGGTTAATTGGGCAACGCGCTAGCCTTATTGAGCACCAATTGCATATTGCCCGTGAGGTGGGACAACGTTTTGCCCCGCGCGTGTTACTCAGCGATGAAGTGGGTCTAGGTAAAACCATTGAAGCCGGTATGATTTTGCACCAACAGTTGCTTACCGGGCGCGCTGCGCGCGTGCTCATAGTCGTGCCGGAGAATTTACAACATCAATGGCTAGTAGAAATGCTGCGCCGCTTTAACTTACAGTTTGCCATTTTTGATGAAGAGCGCTGCGCCGAAGCCTATGCCGACAGCCCCAATGTGTTTGAAACCGAACAGTTGGTGCTCACTAGCTTAGAATTCCTAACCAAGAAAAAACGCTGGTTTGAACAAGCAACCTTGGCGGATTGGGACCTTATGGTGGTTGATGAAGCGCATCACCTAAGCTGGTCGGTGGATAAACCCAGCACCGAGTATCAGCGCATTGAAGAGCTCAGTCGCGATATTGCCGGTCTTATTTTGCTTACCGCCACCCCAGATCAGCTTGGCCACCAAAGTCACTTTGCCCGTTTGAAACTGCTCGACCCTGACAGGTTCTATGACTACGACGCCTTTGTTGCCCAAGAGTCACATTATCAAAACATTGCTGACGCAGCCAATAGCGTACTCCAAGAACAAGCTCTGAGCACTGAACAACAGCAAGTACTTACCAACCTGCTAGGTAGCGAAGCGCAAGCACTACTTGCCGGTATTGCTAAGGGCGATGAGCAAGCGAAAGCCAGCATGCTAGAGCAGCTTCTGGACCGTCATGGCACAGGGCGCATTTTATTCCGTAACAGCCGCAGTGGCATAAGCGGCTACCCCGAGCGTATTTTGCACACCTACCCAATGGCAATGCCGTCGCAATACCAAACGGCGATGAACGTAATGGGCAGTTTAGGCAGCTCAGGGCCGGCTGAGCTCAACGCCATGCGCGCGCTGTTCCCAGAGAAAATGTTCCAAGAATTCGAGGGTCAAGACAGCAGCTGGACACAGTTCGACCCTCGGGTACAGTGGCTTATCGACACCCTTAACGCCAATAAGCCGCAAAAGATGTTGGTGATTTGTGCTAAAGCCGAAACCGCGTTAAGCCTTGAGCAAGCACTGCGTGAACGCGAGGGGATCAAGGCCGCACTGTTCCATGAAGGCATGAGCATTATTGAACGTGACCGCGCCGCCGCATTCTTTGCCGACATTGAAGACAGTGCTCAAGTCCTTATTTGTTCTGAGATTGGCTCTGAGGGGCGCAACTTCCAGTTCGCTCACCACCTCGTGCTGTTCGACTTGCCGCTCAACCCAGACCTTCTAGAGCAGCGCATTGGCCGCTTAGATCGTATCGGCCAAAGCGAAGACATTAAAATTCACGTGCCTTATTTTCAACACACTGCGCAAGACACCCTGCTGCAGTGGTATCACCATGGCCTGAATGCCTTTGAACACACTGCCAGCACTGGGCATATTCTCAATCAAGAGTTTGGCGATGAGCTCATCGAGTTACTGGCTGATGGCAGCTACCAAGATGAACCGCTGCAAGCACTGGTACAGCGCGTTCATACGCGTTACCTAGCGCTCAAAGCGCAAATGGAGTCAGGACGTGACCGATTATTAGAGCTGCACTCCAGCGGCCAAGGTCAGTCTGAGCACCTAGTGCAGGATATCAATGCCTTAGATCATAGTTTTGAGCTGCCCAGCTACATGATCAATGTGTTTGATATTTGGGGTGTAAACCAAGAGGACAAAGGCGAAAATAGCATTATCCTCAAACCCACGGAGCACATGCTTGGTGCCACCTTCCCCTGCTTAAAAGAAGAAGGCATCAGTGTCACTTTTGATAGAGACACGGCGCTTGCGCAAGAGGATTTGCACTTTATCAGTTGGGATCACCCCATGGTCGAAGGGGCAATGGAGATGATCTGTGATGACGATTTTGGCACCGCTTCGGTGGCGCTGTTTAAAAACAAAAAACTGCCGGCCGGCACCTTCTTTGTTGAATTGGTCTACATCGCCGAAGCCATGGCTCCGAAATCATTACAATTAGGCCGCTATTTACCGCCGACTCCCATACGACTACTACTGGATAAAGGCGGTAACGACCTCAGCGCCAATGTTGCCTTTGATACCTTTAATCAGCAATTAAATGCCGTTGGCAGACAAACGGCTTCGAAACTTGTGAACGCATTACAAAGTGCCATTCACCCGCTGATTGAGCAAGGTAATGAGCAGGCGCAGGTGCACATGGAGCAACTACGTGAGCAGGCCAAACAGAGCATGCATCAGGCTCTGGATACAGAGCTGACTCGCTTACAAAACCTGAAAGAAATCAATCCGAATATTCGTGACGAGGAGCTCAGTTATTATCGTGATAACAAGCAGCAAATGGATGATTACATCGACAAAGCCAAGGTTAAACTCGATGCCATTCGCTTAATCGTTGTCAGCCACTAAGCATTTCTTTAAAATGGCCGGCCTTATCTAACGGGGCTGGCCATGCTGTTACACTATAATCCACCGCGCACTCCTTATCTGCGCATTCTTTACCAAGATGATGACTTATTAGTACTGGATAAACCCAGTGGTTTACTCAGCGTTCCCGGTAAAGACCCCAAGCATGCAGATTGTGTGATCCGTCGCGCTAACCTTGTTTTTCCTAGCGCCAAAATTGTGCACCGCCTGGATATGGCTACCTCCGGGGTTATTTGTCTGGCATTAAATAAAGCCGCACACCGTCATCTAAGTATGCAATTCCAAGCGCGGCAAACGGCCAAGCGTTATCTTGCTCGGGTTGAGGGTCATCTAAAACAGCAAAGTGGTAGCGTCGATTTGCCCCTTATTTGCGACTGGCCAAACCGGCCAAAGCAAATGGTCGATCATGACCGAGGAAAACCCTCACTCACTCATTATCAGGTGCTTGATTATGAGCAGGACGCCACTCGCGTTGAACTCACCCCGATCACCGGGCGCAGTCATCAGTTACGTGTACATATGCTTAGCCTAGGACATGTGATCCTCGGCGATAGACTTTACGCCCATGAACGCGCCAAAGCGCGAGCAGATAGGCTACAACTACACGCCACTTGGCTACAGCTTCGCCATCCTAGTAACGAAGAGATGATGGAGTTCACCGCTTCGTGTCCGTTCTAAACTTTTTATGGCGTTGGCCGATAGCTATGTAGATATAAAATAATAGAGGGTGTTTAACGTCTGTGCTGCGATTGATACTGATATTAATAGGGTTGCTCGTGCAATGGCCAGCCAATGCCAGCCCGACCCTCGATAGGCATTACCTAGCTAGCCTCGATGAGACACAAACGCTGCTCGCCAAAGGGGAAGAGTTTAATGTGGTGTTTCGCCCACATATGGCGTCAGAGCATCGCGGTGTCGTGCTTATGATCCCGAGCATCGACGACCCCTATGGTAATCAACGTGGTTTTATATTTTTACGGGCACTGCTCAGTGAGCGTGGCTACAGCAGCTACCTCTTAGTTAACCGCCCAGCAACACATGACGATGAGCAACAGAGCGAAGCTGCCCAGCAAGACGCTAGCGAAGAGCAGCAACAAGAGCAAACGCAGCAATCTCAGGAGCCGCCTCCACAACCTGCTGACGAAACCGAGCAGTCGCAACCCAGTTATGTCCCAGGCTATCAACAAGCCATCTCCTCTGAACTGTTGGATAAAGAACAACAGCGCTTAAGCGCACAACTTGTTAGTCTGCTAGAGCGGGCACAGGAGCAAGGCAAAGCGGTTAGTGTGTTCGCTGCTGGGCGCAGCGCTGGCTTACTCAGTGAGTACTTTGTCGATAATCTACAGGTGGATATTAACGCGTTTATTGCTGTGGGCGCCTACTTGCCGGTCCCTGCGCGCCACCATCACATTAGCGCCAATTTATCAGTGATGCCCCCTGCGGTGCTCGATGTGTACACTCCTTTTGATCATAGCTGGGCCACACAGCAACGGCCACAGCGGCGACTCTGGGCAGAGAAAAACAGAAAATTTGATTACCGCCAACGTACATTGTTCGCTGAGCTTAGTGAGCAGCAGCAAATACACCGCCTAGCAACGGAAATCGACGGTTTTCTGCGGCGCTTATTCTAAGCCTTTAAGTACTCATACGCCGCTTGGATATCCTGGCTTTTCTTTTGTGCTAATTTCATCATATGCTCAGGAAGGCCCTGAGAGACTAACTTATCTGGGTGGTGCTGCGCCATCAACTTGCGGTAGGCCTTTTTAACAGTGCGCGCATCCGCTCCCTCTTCCAAACCAAGAATATCCAACGCCTGACGACGATTCATACCCGTATCGCTGGTACTTGATGTACGCCCTCGATGATGATGCTGTTGTTGCTGAGAAAAGCGTTGCTGCTGTTGGCGAAAAGCAAATTCGGCTTGGTAGCGTTTGAGGATAAAGTTAAAATGGGTTTTACTGACGCCCAGCCCTTTGGCGACTTGCTCCAACAGCGCTTTTTCTTGCTCAGCTAAGTGGCCATCACTGAAGGCCATCTGAATTTGGATTTCCAAAAATAACTGCAACATATCGAAGCGCCCGGCAAAATGCTCGCGGAACTCTCGCAGCGTCGCATTCATGGAGAAATCAGCCTCTTTACCCGCGCGAAATGCATGCTGAGCTTCGCGCTTGTCTTCACCACTTAAGCCCATTTCATCCATAAACTGAGTGGCTGCACGAATGTGCATCTCGTTGACGCGACCGTTGGATTTCGCGATGTGCCCCATGACAGCAAAGCAACTAGAGAAAAATAAGGCTTGGCGCTGAGATACATCTTCGTGGTTAAAAAAGCCACGAAAACCGCCAGCACGGTCAAAGTCCTGCTTTAAGCTTCTATCGAACATATGCCCAACGAACAGCCCCAATAAGGCGCCAAGAAACTTACCAAACATAAAGCCAAAGCAGGCACCAAGAAGCTTGCCCCACATCACCTAAATACCTCTGAAAACCAATGTGCACCACATAGTGACGAAAAATCATCGAACTAACAAGCGAAAGCATGACCCAGTAGCGCAGCTAGTTGTATACCCTAGCGCTTTTATCACTAACAATTTTTAACCCTTATCCGCTGACATCGCTTTGTCAGCGGATGTAATTACGGAAAAATTGCTTTATTATGTCATGCTTATTTCCAGTGCACTTGGCAAGCAACATTAAGTTTAAGGGAAGTCGATGAATAAATTGTGGGGCATGGTTATTCTCGCCCTGTATGGTGCCAGCGCAGGCGCCGTTTTTGCGCGCACAGCAGAGCTTGCGGCCAACACCGCTTCGGCGCAAGAGCACACAGATACCGATAAAAAACAGTTATCACAAAATATTAAGGTAGCGCACTGCTTAGCTGCTTCACGCCCTGCGCCTTGGCAAGCCCCTAACTTACCCTTGGGTCTAGTAGAAATTGTTTCCGACGATGTTGAATTAATAGGCCAAGATAGTGCTCAGTTTGACGGCAACGTCAACATCAATACGCGCACCATGAGCTTACAAGCACAGTCGGCACTGATCGACAAACAACAAGGCTTATTAAATGCGACTGGGCCGCTAACTTACCGAGACGGTGTCTCTAAAATCACCAGTCGCGGCTTAAATGCAAGCTTAAACGACTCTAATATCAGCCTTCTTGGTGCCGATTATCAGCTCACTCAACAGCAAGGCCGTGGTGGCGCTGAACAATTGCAGGTTAACGAGGACGCCTTAGAGCTGAGTAATGCCAGCTTCACGACCTGCCCGGTCGATAGCGAAACTTGGGCAATCAGCGCCGATAAGATCATTCTTTCGCAAAAAGAAGGTTGGGGCGAGACCTACGGTGCCACACTGAAAATTTATGATACTCCGGTGTTGTATCTGCCCTATTTTACCTTTCCTATTGATGATAAACGCAAAACAGGGTTTTTAGCACCACAGATTTCCAGCTCAAACCGATTTGGCGTGGAGACTATCACTCCTTACTACATCAACTTGGCTCCTAATTACGACCTCACATTAACGCCGCGCTATATGTCCAAAAAAGGTATTCAGCTGCAGTCTGAGTTTCGTTATTTAACCCCGAGCAGCCAAGGTTTGCTAGGGCTCGAATACTTGGATTCAGATAAAAGTGAGCGCGAGCTTGGAAACCGTTATTTATTCCACTGGCAGCAGCAGAGCTACTTTAGTGATGTCTGGCGTGCAGGCGTAGATATTACGAATGTGAGTGACGATAACTACCTCACCGACCTGAATTCTAATTACGCCAATAAAACCGACACCCACTTAGCCCGTACGGGGATTCTTACCCATTTGGGTGAGCGTTGGCGCACTGATATACAATTGCAAGATTATGAAGTCCTGGGCGACCATCTTGAGTCCTACACAACCTTGCCTCGCATCGGTTTTACTCAGACAAATGCCTATAAATTGGGTTGGTTTGACGCCACAGTAAGCGGCGAGTTGAGCCATTTCCGTAACAGCACGCGAACTATTGATGAAGCCACACGAGTGCATATAGAACCGCAACTGCGTTTTAGTGAAGAGCGTTATGCGTGGTCATTTCTCTCCGAGTTCAGTGTGCTGCACACTTATTATGACCAGCAAGGTAATCTTGAAGGGACGCAGTATGAGCAAACGGTAAACAGAACCCTACCGAAAGTTCGCCTATACAGCCAACTTAACTTCGAGCGCGACACCAGTTTACTCGTCGAAGATGGTATTCAAACCCTGGAACCACAAATTCAATATTTGTACACCCCCAATAAAGACCAAAATAACATTGGCCTGTTTGATACCACCAAACTCCAAGACGACTTTTATGGCCTGTTCCGCGATCGTCGTTTCTCCGGTGTAGACCGCATCGCTGCGGCTAACCAAATTACCCTCGGGGCGACAACGCGTATCTTTGATAAACAAAATGAGGAATTATTTAACCTCAGTGTCGGGCAAATATTTTATCTCTCTGATTCTGCTAAACCCACAGAGCAAGACTTTGCCGGCGAAAACAATTACAACGCGTTATTCGCCGGTGAAGCCATGTGGCACTGGCACCGTCGTTGGTATCTCTCTGGCGGCATTCAGTACGACACCGATGGCAAGCAAATAATCCAATCCCATGTGACCCTAGATTATAAGGGCGACGATAATGAGTTGGTGCAGTTGAACCATCGCTATGCAAACGATGTCTCAGGGAATACAATTGAGCAAATAGGTATGTTTACCAGTGTCCCAATTGACGATAACTGGCAATTCGTGGCCAGCTACCACCGTGATATTGAAACCGGTCGTAGCATCGAAGTGTTCAGTGGTTTACAGTATGAGTCATGTTGTTGGGCAGTGCAGATCACTGGCCGCAGACAAATAGAAACGGACTTAAACCAAAGCATAAACCAAGAGCAAGCCATCTTCGACTCGGGGATCGGCATCAAATTTGTCCTTAAAGGACTTGGAGGCAAGAGCAGTTATGATGCACAAAAGTTACTTAGAGAAGGCATTTTTGGCTACCGTCGCCCCTATTTCCTTACCAATTAAAGCAATAAAAAGTATGAAATTCAGACGTTTTTTAGCAACAACTTTATTCGCCCTAGGGTTATCTCAGGGTGTACAAGCACAAGAACAACTTATTGACCAAGTCGTAGGTATCGTTAACGAAGGGGTGATCCTTGAAAGTGAAGTGGACGCCATTGTTAACCGAGTAAAAGCACAAGCCAAAGAAAGTGGTCAAGATCTTCCCACTGACAGTGCTTTACGTGTGCAAGCTATTGAGCGACTCGTCAATCAAACCTTACTGATGCAAATGGCCGACCGTATGGGGTTAGAAATCTCCGATGGCCAGCTTGATCAAACTCTTGCAACCATGGCAAAAGACCAAGGCGGTACGATTGCCGACATGCGTCGCTCAGTGGAAGCATCCGGTGAAAGCTTCGCCCAATTCCGTGAAGATATTCGTAAAGAGATCACCACTCAGCAGGTATTGCGCGCTAACGTCGATCGTCGTATCTACATTAGCTTGCAAGAGATTGAAAACCTTTTACAAATTATGGAGCAGCAAGGCGGCAACAGTGAGGAATATGATATTGGCCATATTCTTATCGATATTCCCAGCTCTGCAACGCCAGAGGAAATTGCCAGTGCGCAAGACCGTGCAGCTAAAGTTATTGAATTACTCGAAGAAGGCCGAGAGTTTAAGCGTATCGCAATCGCCTCATCCAGTGGCTCTAAGGCGCTCGAAGGTGGACAGCTAGGGTGGATGAGCACCAATGAAATGCCTTCATTATTTGCCGAGGCAGTGAAAGGTAAGAAAAAAGACACGATTGTTGGCCCACTGCGCAGTGGCGCGGGCTTTCACATCATTAAAGTACAAGACGTGCGTGGCCGCCAAGTCGTGGAAACTGTCGAGATGCGCTCACGTCACATTCTTCTCAAGCCCTCAATTATATTGAGTGAAGAGAAAGCACGCTCAATGCTTGAAGGCTTTGTCAAAGACTTGCGTGCCGGTGATGCTGACTTTGCCGAATTGGCAAAAGAATATTCTGAAGATCCGGGCTCAGCGCTTAAAGGTGGTGAGTACGATTGGACCGACCCTACTACTTATGTGCCTGCGTTTCGCGATACGTTAATGTCGCTAGAAAAAGGCGAGATCAGTGAACCGTTCCGTTCCACTTTCGGCTGGCACATCGTGCAGCTGTTAGATAAACGCGTCGCCGATAAAACCGATTTAGCGAAGAAAAACCGTGCTCAGCAGCTGCTATATAATCGTAAGTTCAAAGAAGAGAGCTTTGCGTTCCAGCAGGAGATCCGCGAGCAAGCACACATTGAGATCTTCGCAGAGGATTAATGGTTATGACCTTACGTATCGCCATTACTCCGGGGGAGCCGGCTGGCATAGGCCCGGACTTATTGCTTGAATTAGCACAGCAGCAGTGGCCCGCACAACTGGTCGCTATTGCTGATGCTAAGCTATTGCAACAACGAGCCAAAGCGCTGGGTCTGCCGCTACGGTTAACGCCTTTTGATGAGCAAGCTCCTGCCCAGCCCAGCGAAGCGGGTGAGTTGTATATCCATCAAGTCGATTTAGCAACGCCTGTGGTGGCTGGTGAACTTGATGAGAAAAATGGCGAGTATGTGCTTGATACTCTGCGTATCGCCTGTGAGAAAAACATGGATGGCACGTTCGATGCCATCGTTACAGGCCCAGTTCACAAAGGTATCATTAATAAAGCGGGTATTTCTTTCAGCGGGCACACCGAATATTTTGCACAACAATCAAATACCCCGGATGTCGTGATGCTGTTAGCAACACAAGGACTGCGAGTTGCGTTAGTCACCACGCACATCCCGCTGGCCTATGTTGCCAAAGCCATCACAGAAGAGCGCTTGAAAAAGGTAATTGGTATTCTTGAGCACGATTTACGTACTAAATTCGCAATTGCCAAACCGCGCATTTTAGTCTGTGGTTTAAACCCACACGCTGGCGAAGGCGGGCACCTTGGCCGTGAAGAAATTGAAGTGATCACTCCGACCTTGGAAGCGCTAAATCAACAAGGTATGAACTTAGTGGGCCCCCTTCCTGCAGACACCCTTTTCCAAGATAAATACCTCAATGAGGCGGATGCAGTACTAGCGATGTATCACGATCAGGGGTTGCCTGTGTTAAAATATAAGGGTTTTGGAAATTCCGTAAATATCACCCTTGGCCTTCCTTTTATTCGCACCTCAGTCGATCACGGCACTGCCCTTGACTTAGCTGCGAGTGGCCAAGCAGACGCTGGCAGTTTTCGCGTTGCTTTAAATGAAGCAATCAAAATGGCGAGCAAAAAAGCTAAGAGACAATGACAGATAAATTACACCTAGGCCACTATGCTCGAAAGCGATTCGGGCAAAACTTTCTTCATGACGAAACCGTCATTGACAAAATAGTCACCGCTATCGACCCGCGTCCGGGCGATAACCTAGTCGAGATTGGTCCAGGTTTGGGCGCAATCACCGAACCGGTGTGCGAGTTGACCGACCACCTTAACGTGGTTGAGCTTGATAAAGACTTAGCCGAGCGCCTGATTCACCATCCCTTTATGGCACCGAAGCTAACGGTACATCAAGGCGATGCGATGAAATTCGATTTTTCCTCGCTGCTACGCAACGACGCCAAATTAAAAATATTTGGTAATCTGCCTTACAATGTTTCAACACCACTGCTATTCCACCTATTCAACTTTGTTGATGAGGTGGAGCATATGCACTTTATGCTGCAAAAAGAGGTGGTTAATCGCATGGTCGCAGGTCCTGGTAGCAAAGCCTTTGGCCGTTTGAGCGTAATGACACAATATTACTGCCATGCCATTCCTGTTATTGAAGTGCCGCCTAATTGCTTTAAACCGGCACCTAAGGTGGATTCGGCCGTGGTGCGCTTAGTGCCGAAAGACAAAGCACAACGCAGCGCTAAAGATACTAAGTTACTTAATACCGTGTGTTTAGAAGCGTTTAATCAGCGCCGTAAAACACTGCGAAATAGCTTGAGCAATTTATTGGATGAAGCGCAGCTAAAAAGCCTAGGTATCGATCCAAGTTTGCGAGCAGAAAGCCTGAGTTTACAACAATTTATTGAGATTGCGAATTGGTTATATGACAACAAGCAGTAGTACAGATTCAGCGATTAAAGTGAATGTCGAGACCTTCTACGTTGAAGGTCAATCGGAGCCAGAGCAAGACAAATACGTATTTGCTTATAACATCACGATAAAGAATCACAGCCTGAGTAGCGCCAAGCTCGTCAGTCGTTATTGGCTTATCACCGACGCCAATGGCAAAGAAGTCGAGGTAGAAGGTGAAGGCGTGGTTGGTGAGCAGCCAACCATCGGCCCGGGTGAGAGTTACAGTTATACCAGTGGCGCTGTGTTAGAAACTCCCGTGGGCACCATGCAAGGCTACTACGTGATGCGCAGCGAATTTGGCAATGAGTTCCAGGCGCCCATTGATGTTTTCCGCCTGAACCGCCCCAACATTTTACACTAAGCTCATGGCGTTATACGCAATAGGTGATCTGCAAGGCTGTTATCATGAATTTGATGCACTGTTGCGGCGCGTTAATTTCAACCCCAGCCAAGATCATCTCTATTGTGTAGGTGATATCGTTGCGCGCGGCCCCGACTCGCTGTCATGTCTGCGCCGACTTGTGCAATTGCAAGGCAGTGTGAGTGTCACCTTAGGTAATCACGATTTACACCTACTGGCTTGTGCAGCATTAAATAAAGAACCCAACCCAAAAGATAAACTCGCCCCTTTATTTGCCGCCGACGATTTTGATTCCTTACTCGCGTTTTTACGTAACCAACCCTTAGCTCTTTGGTTAGCGCCGCTGAACACACTGGTATGTCATGCTGGCTTGTCTCCACATTGGTCACTTACACAAGCTCTTGAGCAAGCGCAACAAGCGCAGCGCTGTTATCAGGGAAAAGACGCGGCTCATTATTTCGCGCACATGTATCAAAACAGGCCTGTAAAATGGTGCGATTCTCTCAGCGAAATGGAAAAGTTTGTCTATACTATCAATAGTTTCACCCGCATGCGCTTTGTGGAACCCAGCGGTGCTTTAAACCTAAAAGAAAAAGGTAAACCAGGGTGCGATGATCAGCTTGTACCTTGGTTTGCTCACAGCCATCGTCAGCATGATGATTTTGACATTGTATTTGGGCATTGGGCGGCACTAGAAGGTAAAACAGGGCGAGATAATGTACATGCTTTGGACACAGGATGTGTTTGGGGTGGCAGCATGACTCTGATGGACTTGCAGAGTAAGAAAAAAGTTGTAAAGCAATGCGAATTTTTATCGCAATAAGCTGATAAAAACGCAAAAAGTTGTTACATTTTAGCAATAGTTACCTTAATTTATCCTTAATCCTGCCGATAAGTTAAGATATTTTATGTAGTTAGGAACATCTATGAAGCTTACTGTGAGTCAACGTATCTGGGGTGGATTCATCTTTATCACCCTCCTCCTTTTGGTTATAGGTGGCAACTCTCTTGTTCGCATTGCGAATATTGATAGCTCGACGCAAAGTGTTAACCAACTTTCTTTACCTGCTTTAGATAAAAGCTCTGAGCTACAAGTTGAATTTGTGCTCATGAGTAAAGCAGCATTGGGCGCCTACAATAGCGAGGATGAAAAGTCCCTTGCTGAGCTAAAGCAAGCTTACAATAAAGAGCAAAAGCGCTTTGATAAGTCCATGGCTAACCTTATGGATGTGGTTGCTAATGAGCCAGAATTAAAACAGCTCGCGCAAACCGTAGAAAAAACTTACACCCAGTTTGAGGGCCAAGTCACTCAGCTGTTTAACAACAAAGCGAAAGCGCTGGCACTTCGCAATACACTGCGCAGCCAGTTTGACGATATCGACTTAAATGCAGAAGATGCCATTTCTGTGGTTCTTGATATTTCTGACTTAGACGGCCTAGAAGAAGACTCACCACGCGCTTACCAGGCAGTTACGCAATTGGAAAACAACCTCACCGCGATTGCCACCACTGGCAACGATATTCTGTCTGTTAAGAATAAACAAACACTGGAAATTATTAAGAACGACCAACTGTTTTATATGGACGAGCTTGAACGCTCAATGGGGCTGATTGAAGAAGCTGTAAGCGCTAAAGATGCGTCGCTGTACAGTGATTTAAATACCTATGTAAGTACCATTAGCGATGCGGTTAAAGGCTCAAGTTCTCTTGCCGCAAACAAGTTGGAATTACTTAACACCTTAGATAAAACCACGGTTAATCTTGAAAACTCAGAAGTAACCACTGAGCAGGCGATCAAAAACCTGACCACCTTAGTGAAGCAAGTGAATAACCTTGCCTTCAAGCAACAAGAAGGTGTACGTGCCGATGTCAGTGCCGCTAACCTGTGGACTTGGTTAGGCATGATCATAGCCACCATCATCGCAGTGATTGTTGCTTATTTCACCGTAAGCCGTATTACTAAACCATTGAGTGAGGTAAACAGCGTGCTTAATATTGTTGCCTCAGGAGATATGACGCAGCGCTTAGACGACAGTGCACAAGATGAATTCGGTGAGCTGGCACGCAGTTGTAATACCCTAATTGACAGCTTGCGAGCTTTGATTCAAGGCATCATCTCGCGTTCAACGCAACTTGCTGCAGCATCAGAGCAGACGTCGACCATCACCTCTGAGTCAAGCCACGCAATTCAATCGCAGCGCGCTCAGGTAGAGCAAGCCGCGACTGCAACAACCGAAATGAGTAGTACTTCTCAGGCGGTGAACGACAGTGCTCAACAAGCACTGAGTGAGATTAAGAATGCCGACAGCGAAGCTAGCCGTGTTAAAGGGATCTCTAACCAAAACAAAGAGACTATCGAACAGTTGGCTATTGAAGTTGATAACGCCTCACAGGTTATTAATCAGCTGCATCAAGACAGCGCATCAATTGGCGGTATCTTGGATGTTATTCGTGGCATTGCCGAGCAAACTAATCTCCTGGCATTGAATGCTGCCATCGAAGCCGCACGAGCAGGCGAACAAGGGCGAGGCTTTGCCGTTGTAGCTGATGAAGTACGCTCATTGGCAAGTAAGACACAAGAGTCGACGCAAGAGATTCAGAACATGATTGAATCGCTGCAAACCGGCGCTCAAGCTGCTGTAGAAGCGATGTCGAAAGGCCGTCAACAAGCCGAGTCCTGTGTTGAGCAAAGTGAACATGCAACCACTGCGCTAGACTCAATCACTCATGCCGTTGCCACTGCCCACGATGTCAGCGAGCAAATCTCATCGGCAGCGATGGAGCAACAGCAAGTGTCGCAAGAAATAAGTGAGCGCTTGGAGCAAATTGTTTCTATCGCTGAGCAGACAGCTCAAGGGGCCGACCAGACTTCAGAATCAAGTACTGAAGTGGCCAAGCTCGCTGAAGAGTTGCGCCAGTCTGTAGACCGCTTTAAGGTATAAACAGCTAAGTGCTGATGATAAGGGCCGCTTTAGCGGCCCTTTTTGTTGCTGCTTAATTATCCTCCTCTTACTGGCTGTTCCCTCGCGTATAAATTTGCTACATTCACAAAGCTGCTAAAGAGGATAAAAATGATGAAAAACAGACTCGTTGCACTATTAATGATGTGCTCTATACCTTGCACAGTATTGGCACAAACCACGGTTATTCATAATATAAAAGGTTATACACCCACTCAAAAAGGCGAGCTTGAGACCTTTGCAACCTTAGTGATTAAAGATGGCCGAGTGATCAATCGCGGCAAAGCACAACTTAGTAAAAGCTACCCTGATGCAAAGCGCATCGACGGCCAAGGTAAGGTGCTACTTCCTGGCCTTATCGATGCGCACGGTCATATCATTGGCTTAGGGCAAAACCTAATGCAGCTTGATTTACGTGGCGCAACCTCGGTTGCAGAGGTGGGCAAGCGTCTTCAGGCGTTCGCCGCACAGTCTGAACAACCATGGATCATAGGTCGTGGCTGGAACCAGGAACTTTGGCCTGGAAAAACCTTCGCCAGTGCCGCTGATTTAGACAAGTTCGTAAGCGACCGACCCGTGGTATTAAGTCGCGTAGATGGTCATGCTATTTGGGTCAACTCCAAAGCCATGGAGTTAGCAGGTCTTGATAGTAAGGTAACAAGCCCGGCCGGAGGTGAAATAATACGCACTGCCGAAGGGAGTCCGAGCGGCGTATTTATAGATAAAGCAGAGCAGTTGATCACAGCACACATTCCCAAGCGCAGCGAGAAAGCCCTCGCCACAGCGTTAGATAAAGCCGGTCAACATTTATTAAGCTTAGGTATTACCAGTGCCCATGATGCCGGCATCGATTTTGATACTTGGCAACTGTATAAACAACGCGCCAAAGACAACAACCTTCCGCTGCGCATTTACGCTATGCTCGGGGCCACAGATGCCAAGCTCGAAGCCATGCTCAAAGCTGGTAAAGTCGATGATAATGAAGACATGTTGGCTATTCGCAGTGTGAAAGTATACGCGGATGGCGCGCTAGGCTCTCGTGGTGCCGCCCTACTGCAAGACTATGCCGACAGAAAGGGGCATCGAGGCCTGATGCTTGAGGACCAACAACAGCTCGAGGATATTTTCAGTTTATGCTTTAAGCATGGTTTCTCCGCTCATACCCACGCTATAGGCGACAGAGCCAACCAAATAGTGCTTAACGCCTACGAGAATGTCTTTAAACGCACAGGTGGTATTTTGCTACGTAACCGTATTGAGCATGCGCAAATTGTTGATACCGATGATATCCCGCGCTTTAAAGCACTTAAGATTATTCCTTCTATGCAGCCGGTTCATGCCACCTCTGACATGCATATGGCCGAGCAACGCTTGAGCGACTCACAGCTAGCAGGCGCTTATGCGTGGCGCACATTTCTAGAGCAAGGCTCTCGTGTGGCAGCGGGTTCAGACTTTCCCGTGGAGCTTGCGAACCCTTTCCATGGTCTTTATAGCGCTATCACACGTCAAGACCATCAAGGCTTACCTGAGCAAGGTTGGCGTCCTAAAGAATTGCTCTCGCGCGAACAAGCTTTGCGAGCATTCACACTAGACGCTGCCTACAGCGCCTTCCAAGAGTTTAAGGTTGGCAGTTTAGAAAAAGGCAAGTGGGCAGATTTTATCCTTGTCGACACCGACATTATTCATGCCCCGGTGCAACAGGTATGGCAAACCAAGGTGTTAGAAACTTGGTTGGCAGGCCAGCGTCGCTACCAGCGTCAGCCTGCGCTTTGACGTTTAGCCTGTGCTAATTTGTGCAAGTGATAGATGTTAACAACAGAGAGTAAGGCGTTGGTCAGTGCCACTGGCCACGCCGCAATGGCGACCCCATAGGCAGTGAACGCGATACAGCCGGCGAGATTAAACCAACGTAGTTTCACGACATCGCTCATCGCCAGTGACGTAACTAACAAAGCAGAAGCGACATAGCCTAAATATTCCCAGGTCATTTGTTCTCTCCTCTGCTTTAAGTTAGCATAAACCTCGCTTGTTATAAGCCCTTGTCGGCGACATCGCGAGAATAAGATAAAAAAGCCAATTCACACCACTGAGTAAAAACGAATAAGTAAACACGGGAATGATTAAACCTATGACGGACTCAGTCTCTGTGCGTAAATTGGCATAAAAAACGCTACATTTTCATCGTAGCGACATATTGGTGTAACAAAAAGGACAATTGTCCCAACGAGTTTTGACTATGTTTCAATATCATTTTTCTACCGACTTGGTAGAGCAGCTACTTCATTTCACTGGCAATCGCTACCAGCAGCAAAAAAAGGAAGTGCTATTACACCAAGATCAACCGCTTAAAAAGCTGGTACTGGTGCGCAGCGGTACCGTGTCTTTTAGCTACGATGTGGGCAATGGGCGACGTTTGCTCTTAGGTCAGCTTGATTGCAACAACACCCTTATTGGGGAAATAGAAGCGCTCAACAATCAGCCCTGTATCTATACCGTAACCTGCTTTAGCGATGTAAGTTATAACCTTATTGAGCTCAAGCATTGGCGCCAAGTATTGTTAGAGAACCCCCAACTGAGCTTGTACACAGCGCAAACTATAGCCGCGAAGTTTCAGGAAAACCAAAAGGTTAACCTTGATAAACTGTTACTGCCGCTAAGCTATAATATTGCCAAAGATTGCTTAATGCGGGCACAAAACAACAACCCTACCTTGTTACGCGCCTATCCCACTGTGAGCGCCGAGGCTGAGCGCTTTGCCACCACAGAGCGGGCTTATCGACGCGTGGTTACCGAGCTGGTTGATAAAGGGCTTATTGTACGCAGTAAAGAAGGCTTACAAACAATTGATGTGTCAGCTTTAGAGGAGTTTGTAGAAAGCTTCACGTAAGTGAGCTCAGAGCACAAGCTTGCCCCCACTTGGGTTGTAAAAATGGGATAAAAAAAGCAGCTTACGCTGCTTTTTTTAATCGACTAATAAGTCTTTAATGTTGGCTAAATCCGATTTACCTTCAATCAATTCCTCAGTGGTTAACCCTGAAAGTTCATGAGGGAACACCAGCCACTCATCCGATTCATGAATGTAATAGTCAGGCTTCATAGGAACTTTAGTATTTTTCGGCTTATAGTATGGGCAAGCTACGCGAATGTCTTTAGGCAGATTCAAACGCATCAATTCTGCTAACTTTTCTTTTAATGCAAAAATACTGCGTCCTGAGTCGAATACATCATCCACAATCAGGAGTGAATCACCTGCATTGGCATTTTCAATGATGTAATGCAAACCGTGTACTTTGATCTCTTTCGATTGCTTACCAATACCATAGTAAGAAGAGGTACGAACGGCGATATGATCGGTCTCTATCCCTTTATAATCATAAAACTCTTGTACAGCAATCCCAATAGGAGCACCACCGCGCCAAATACCAATAATAAAATCTGGACGAAAGCCGTCCTTATAGACTTGCGCAGCAACACGAAACGAATCTTCCAATAGTTGCTGTGCGGTAATATAAAGCTTATCTGACATAAGTTGCCCCTAGTTTGTGGTGGCTGAAGTTGAACACTGTGTCTTAGTGTGCCGCCACCAAACGATAACGTGTGGCGGCAAATTCTATCGCATTTTCAGAATAAATGCTCTAGCCTTGCACTGACGATTGCTTTTTACTGGGTAAAACAAGATTGAGCACAATGCCAAATATGGCGCACAAGCTAACGCCTTGCAGGGCAAATTCATTACCACCTATTTGCATACCGCCAATACCCAACACCAAAATAAGTGCAATAATCACTAAGTTGCGTGGTTCACTCACATCCAAATCAGCCTTTAATAAGGTTTTTAATCCAACCACAGCAATAGAGCCAAATAACAAAATCATAATGCCCCCCATTACTGGGACCGGAATAGTTTGCAAACCCGCCCCCATTTTGCCTATAAACGCCAGCAAAATCGCGATAACGGCGGTCCAAGTCATAACCTTGGGATTGAAGTTCTTGGTCAGCATCACTGCACCGGTGACCTCTGAATAAGTGGTATTGGGCGGTCCGCCAATACTGGCAGCAAGGCTCGTCGCGACGCCATCTCCCATCAGTGTGCGATGTAAGCCCGGTTTTTTTAGGTAGTCTTTACCGGTAACCTGACTAATAGCCATCATATCGCCAATATGTTCAATAGCAGGCGCAATGGCCACGGGGATCATAAACGCCACGGCCTGCCACTTAAATTCTGGCGCGCTGAATGCAGGCACTGCGAGCCATTGGGCATTGTTGATCACCGCAAAATCGACTACGCCAAAGGCCAACGACAAGCCGTAGCCAACAACAACACCCGCTAAAATAGGCACTAAACGCCACACTCCTTTGCCAAACACAGCAAAAACCAGCGTTGCCACCAGAGCCGCCATGGATATCCAAATTGCATGATCATAGGCCACTAATTGGGCGCTGCCATCACCACTTTTGCCCATGGCCATATTCACTGCCACAGGCGCCAGCGCCAAACCTATGACCATGATCACCGGGCCGACAACCACCGGTGGTAGCACGCGGTGCAGCATGTCTGTGCCTTTCAAGCGAACAAGTACGCTCAGTAGCATGTAGGCGACACCTGCAGCCATTAACGCGCCCATGGTAGCGGCACTGCCATACAATTGGTTACAGGCAATGATAGGTGCGATAAAAGCAAAGGACGAAGCTAAAAATACCGGAACTTGCCCGCGAGTAATAAGCTGAAATGCCAATGTGCCAGCCCCGGCAGTAAACAATGCGACGTTCGCATCAAGGCCTGTTAATAAAGGAACTAGAACCAAAGCGCCAAAGGCGACAAACAACATTTGCGCGCCGGTGAGGATGGTTTTAGGTGCAAATAAAGGCGTCATTAAACGGTACCAAAAATCTTGTCTCCGGCATCTCCAAGCCCTGGCACAATGTATCCTTTTTCATTGAGGTGGTTATCAACTGATGCAGTATAAATATCAATATCTGGGTGTGCTGCCAGTGTCTTTTCTATCCCCTCTGGGGCAGCGACTAACACGATCACTTTAATTTGTGTACAGCCTGCTTTTTTCAACATATCTAAGGTCGCAATCATTGAGCCACCGGTGGCCAACATTGGATCGATAACTAGGCTCAGGCGCTCATCAATATTGCCGACCAGCTTTTCGAAGTAAGGCACCGGCTCTAAAGTTTCTTCATTGCGCTCAAGGCCAACAACACTTACTTTCGCCGCAGGGATCAGGTGCATCACCCCCTCTAGCATCCCCAAACCAGCGCGCAAAATAGGCACTACGGTAATCTTTTTACCTTTGATGCTTTGCACTGACAATTCATTTCCTTGCCATCCATCAATGGTTTTATCTTCTAACTCTAAGTTTTGAGTTGCCTCATAAGTAAGTAATGTACCCACTTCCGATGCTAACTCACGAAAACTTTTGGTACTAATGCCGTGTTCGCGCATTAAACCTAGTTTATGTTGAACAAGAGGATGATTGATTACATGAACTGCCATATTGATTTCCTGAAATGTTGTCGTAACTGCTATTTTATCTCAGTATAGGAAGAGAACTGAATGGCTATCGCCAATTATAGGCAAAAAAAAACCATGGACTTGGCCATGGTTTCTTTTTTGTAGACGGTGCTTAAAGACCGGCACGGTCCTTAATGGCTGCGATCAGCGGTGAACCCGCGTGATTGCTTGTTGCCCAATTTAAATCGGCGCCATCTTCTAGTGAACTTTTCGGTAAGCTTTTAATGATGTACTCGCCGGTGTCAACTGCGTTGCTCGCAACTGCGTGACGGACTAGGTTGTTGCCATTACACTTTACAGCATCGCTGATATCACGAATCTTAAGGCGTGCTGAGCGCAGCGTCTTACGTAAACGGTTTTTATCATCTGCAGCAATATACTCACAGATACTAATAGCTAGGCGATCATTCGCACTTGCAGGAGTGGTATACAGCGCACTTCCAGCTAATACGGCAGTAGCGATAAGCGTTGACATTAATTTCATTTGTAGCACCCTTTAATACTTTTTTCTTACAAAGTAGACTAATAGTTTACCAACAAGCACTAATTTTATCAATCAACTCACACTTCTTTATTAAGTGTAACAAACTCGTAGTTATGTGGATTCGTCGCATCTTTACTATGGCTAACCCGCTCTACACAGCGCCACTGGCCAACTTGCTCATAATCAGGGAAACGAGTGTCGCCTTCTACTTGCAAATCAATAAAGGTCAGATATAAGGATGAGGCTAAGGGTAAAAACTGCTCATAGATATGCCCGCCACCGATGACCATTACCTCTTCAACATCCTCAACTTGCGCTAGCGCTTGTTGCACCGACGTAACCACTTCGGCTCCTTCAAAAGCATAGTCTGAGTTGCGGGTGATGACAATATTGCGTCGTCCTGGAAGCGCTCGCCCAATAGACTCTAGCGTCTTACGACCCATAATAACGGGCTTACCTAAGGTCACTTGCTTAAAATGCTTTAAATCGGCTGGAAGATGCCATGGCATATCGTTGTCTTTGCCAATTATGCGGCCTTTGGCCATGGCCGCAATCATCGATATTTTCACTACAGATATCCTATATACAAAAGGGCGCAAGTGCGCCCTTCATAACAGTTGTTAACGTTCGTAAATGATCTCTACGTCGTAGTCGTCATCATCCCAATCGTCCCAATCATCGTCATCACTGTCTTTAGTGGCATGACGGTGGTAGGTGTCCCACTTAAACTCAACTTCTTCTTGTTCCTGCTCTTGCGCGAATTTTTCTTTCGGCATGGACTCAAGAAGTTGCATAATATCTTGGCATAACGCTTGGGTGTTCAAGCCGCTCGCCGCTGAAATTTTATAAATATCATGCTCGACACCTAGCTCATTAGCAATGCGGTTACATACCTCATCTACTTCGCTTTCATCGAGTAAATCAATCTTATTAAAAACTAACCAGCGCGGCTTGTCAGCCAACTTAGGGCTGTATTGGTGTAGCTCATTAATAATGGCAAACGCATTGTCTAAAGGGTCTGAGCCGTCAACAGGCAACACATCGATGATGTGTAATAACACTCGGCAACGCTCTAAGTGTTTCAAAAAGCGTATCCCTAAACCGGCACCATCAGACGCCCCTTCGATAAGCCCTGGAATATCAGCAATAACGAATGACTGCCCAGAGGCCGGGCGTACTACACCGAGGTTGGGTATCAAGGTCGTAAATGGATAATCGGCCACTTTCGGCTTGGCTGCGGAAACGCTGCGAATAAAGGTCGACTTGCCGGCATTAGGTAAACCTAACAATCCCACATCAGCAAGCAACATCAATTCAAGCTTGAGATTACGTACTTCGCCAGGTGTTCCTAGGGTCTTTTGACGTGGTGCACGGTTGGTGCTTGATTTAAAGCGCGTGTTACCAAGGCCATGAAATCCACCTTTTGCTACCAGTAGTTTCTGTCCATGCTTGGTTAAATCCCCTAACCCTTCTTGCGTATCAACATCGGTGACTCGCGTGCCGACGGGCACTTTCAAGGTAAGGTCTTCACCTTTTTTACCTGTACAATTTCGACTTTGGCCATTGGTACCACGTTGGGCCCGATGAAAACGCTCGAATTGGTAATCAATTAAGGTGTTAAGGTTTTCGTCTGCTTCTAAGTAGACACTGCCACCATCACCGCCGTCGCCACCATCAGGGCCGCCGTCTGGGACATATTTTTCGCGTCGGAATGACACCACGCCGCTGCCGCCGTCGCCAGCTTCTGCACGGATTTCGACTTCATCAACAAATTTCATGATTTTTCACTTAGCGGATCTGCGATTGAATACCTGTATTATACAAGTTTATATGTATTGAAAACAAAAAACCCCGCAAAAGCGGGGTTTTTCTGTAAGCTGGGTTACTGATTATTCAGCAACGATGCTTACGTATTTGCGACCTAGGGGACCTTTTTGTTCGAATTGAACTTTACCATTTGATGTTGCAAATAGTGTGTGGTCTTTACCCATGCCTACGTTTGAACCCGCGTGGAAACGAGTACCACGTTGACGTACGATGATGTTGCCCGCAAGAACTGATTCACCGCCAAAGCGCTTAACACCTAGACGTTTACTTTCTGAATCACGACCGTTACGAGTACTACCAGCTGCCTTCTTATGTGCCATCTTTCTGTACCTCTAAATTAAGCGCTAATGCCAGTGATTTTAACTTCAGTGAACCATTGACGATGGCCCATCTGCTTGCGAGAGTGCTTACGACGTCTAAACTTAACAATCTTCACTTTCTCGCCACGACCGTGAGAAACAACCTCAGCTGTTACTTTACCACCGTTTACGAACGGGGTACCGATCTCGATTTTCTCACCATCAGCAACTAAAAGTACTGTGTCAAATTCAACCGCTGCACCAGTTTCTACGTCTAGTTTCTCTAGACGAATTGTTTGACCTTCAGTCACACGGTGCTGTTTACCACCACTTTGGAAAACCGCGTACATAATTAACTCCGTCTGTGCGCCCTCAAATCGACGCAACTAAATATTCTTCAATAGGGCGCGAAGTCTACGCTAAAACGCCCGGCTTGACAAGCTGTTTTTTCAATAAAAACTTGAAAAAATGGCGTCGATGAGGACATGAAAAAAATTTTCCTTATTCTATCTGTTTTTAGCCCGTTGCCAAGCAGATTAAGCAGTTTTTAATCACTTTTTTTAGCTTTGGCTTATTTTTACTGCTAAAGCTTATAAAAATGATGCTTTGCTGGGAAAGTGTCGAGCAATGGCAAAAATTCATGTACAATTCATCGCGCATTTCCTTGAACAACCGACAGTGGGCACGGAGTTAAATGGATATAAAAGCTATCCAGACGCTTATCGCTGACGATATGAACAGCGTCAATCAGTTAATACATGCGCAGATGCAATCTGACGTCGCACTGGTTAACCAGCTTGGTTTATACATAGTAAATAGTGGCGGCAAACGCGTACGCCCCATGTTAGCGCTGCTCGCAGCCCGGGCCTTAGGTTACCAAGGCGATAAACATGTCACCCTAGCGACTATCGTTGAGTTTATCCATACGGCGACCTTATTACATGATGACGTGGTAGATGAATCTGACTTACGTCGCGGCGAGCCTACCGCTAATGCCGAATTTGGTAACGCAGCCAGCGTGCTTGTGGGGGATTTTATCTACACCCGCTCTTTTCAGCTCATGGTCGGGTTAGGGCAAATGCGGATCATGGATATCTTGGCCGATGCCACCAATGTTATCGCCGAGGGCGAGGTTCTACAGCTAATGAACTGTAACGACCCAGATACCACCGAACAAAGCTATATGCAGGTCATCTATTCGAAGACCGCTAAACTGTTCGAAGCAGCCACTCAATTAGCAGCAGTGATCACCGAGCAAGACGCAAACGTTGAAGAGGCAATGCGCTTGTACGGTATGCACCTCGGTACGGCTTTCCAGCTCGTTGATGATGTGTTGGATTACAGCGCCGACGCCCACACGCTGGGCAAAAACATTGGTGATGACTTAGCTGAGGGTAAGCCGACGTTACCATTAATTTATGCTATGCAGCATGGCGAAGCGGCGCAGAAACAACAAATACGCGAAGCAATAGAGCAAGGAAATGGCTTAGATTACCTCGATGATATCTTGGCAACATTAACACAAACCAAAGCGCTTGATTTCACTATGCAGCGCGCTCAACAAGAAGCCGACAGAGCCATTTCGGCATTGGATTTTTTGCCTGAAAGCGCAGAGAAAGAGGCGCTTGTTGCCTTAGCGAATATCGCAGTCAAACGCGACCATTAATAGGTGCAAGTAAAAACACACTATAAGTAGTGCTTTGATAAAAGATTACTTAGATCGAAAAAGGCCAGCTAAGCTGGCCTTTTTTGAGCACGGTATTACTAATTATGCCATCGCATTTTGCAGCTTTTTCATCGCCGTTTTTTCTAGCTGGCGTACACGCTCTGCTGACACTTCATATTTTTGTGCCAACTCTTGTAGTGTCGCTTTCTCATCTGCAAGCCAACGCGATGTAACGATATCCTGCGAACGATCGTCCAGCGTTTTCAGTGCTGAGAATAAGCGTGCATGAGATTGCTCTTGCCATTGCTCCTGCTCTACACTTTCGGCTAAATCCGAAGCGTTGTCAGTTAAATATTGCACTGGCGAATAGCTTTGCCCAACACTGCTATCATCTTCGTCAGCACTTAAATCGAAGCCCATATCTTGGCCGCTCATACGTGATTCCATTTCACGTACTTCTTTTTCACTAACGCCTAGCTCGCTGGCCACTGTGGCCACCTCTTCTTGGTTGAACCAACCTAGACGCTTTTTGTTTTTGCGTAGATTAAAGAACAGTTTACGCTGCGCTTTAGTGGTCGCAACTTTTACGATGCGCCAGTTTTTAAGCACATATTCATGGATTTCAGCTTTGATCCAGTGTACGGCAAAAGACACCAAACGCACTCCCACACTGGGATCGAAACGTTTAACTGCTTTCATAAGGCCAATGTTGCCCTCTTGGATTAGGTCTGATTGTGGCAAACCATAACCACTGTAACTTTTGGCAATATGGGCGACAAAACGCAGATGCGACATAATCAGGTGCTTTGCAGCCTCTAGATCGCCTTCTTGCTGTAATCGAGTCGCTAACCGACGTTCTTCCTCGGCCTCGAGCATTGGGATGGTGCTAACAGCCTGCAAATATCCTTCGATGCTCGCGCTTTGTTGGCCAACCGTTAATGCCATTGCATTTAAATTCGTGCTCATTTTTCACCTCGGGTGATCAATCTGTCCATTTAATTTAGCACTCTTTAACCGAGAGTGCTAATCGCATTGTAACCTTTGACCTTATGCATATCAAGAAGTTCTACAAATCTTCTTAATGCGCTCTAACTTAATGATAAAAAAGGAAAATAAGTTGAGATATTCAATTGTAACTAAGAAAGATGACAAAAGAATAACAACAACTTTTAAATTCAACCTAGCAAAGAAGCCCTGAATTAGAAGTGAACTATAGCACCGCCTCACGCACTTGCCACAAGCAAAGCTGTGAGCATCACTTGATGAAACAACCGTGCTTACAAGCGGTGCCAGCCCATTAAACTTTATCCGGTTCAATTTCCTTAATGTACCGACGCACAGATAAGTACGAACCACTAAACCCTAAGATCACCGCTAGGCCAATAAGAATGAGGAATTCGTTCGCATCGAGCCCTTCTAGAATGAAGTTCGACTGATATATTCCGGTCACTTGCACAACGGCCGACTCTAGCCACCACATCATCAGCAGGTTGCAAATTAGCGCCACAAAGCCGCCAATAATGCCATACCAGATGCCTGTCCATAAGAACGGAGCTTGAATAAAGCCGTTGGTAGCACCAACTAACTTCATTACTTGAATTTCACTGCGCTTATCAATAATAGACAAACGAATGGTATTGCCAATAATAAGAATGACAGAAGTGAGTAATAATAGGGCAATAGTGATCACGCTTTCCTTGAGAAGATTCAAAATTGCATTTAGACGCTCCAGCCACTCGATATCCAACTTACCAAAGTCGACCTCTCGCTCTTGTTGTAATTTATCTAGTAGCGCATTAGCAGCATCTGCATTACGGTAGCGTTCACCCGGAGTGACCAGCACCACATCAGGCAAAGGGTTGTCATCCAAATAATCTAACGCATTAGCAAAGCCAGACACCTGTTTAAACTCTTCTAGCGCTTGGCGCTTGCTAATAAAGCGCACTTCTTCAACTTCTTTATAGAGCGCCAAACGTTTTACCAAACTTTGTGTTTGTTGCTCCGACATTTGTTCTTTAACAAATAAGGAAATCTCCGCTGCATTATCAAAGCCACTACTGACTTTCTGTACATTTTTAACGACTAAGTACAAAGTAGAAGGTAAGGTTAAGCTTAGTCCCAGTACGAGGATTGTCATCATTGATGCAGTGGGTGTACGCCACATCTCCCCTAAGCTCTGCACCCCTTGACGAATCGTATTAATAATACCGAAGTACATGCGTGCAACGGGCGAGTGGCCTTTGCGCTGATAATCAGTTTCCCGACCTTTAAATAATAGACTCATGAGAGCGCCTCCTGAGCCAGTGGATCACTGAGCAGACGGCCCTCTTTAAGCGTCAGGCTACGATATTTCATCCGCGCTATTAAACCAAGGTCATGAGTGGCGATAAGCACAGAAGTACCATGGCGGTTAAAGTCTTCAAATAATTGCAGAATTTCCATCGATAACTCAGGGTCTAAGTTACCCGTGGGCTCATCCGCGAGCAACAAAGGTGGGGAGTTAACGATTGCGCGGGCTATGCCCACCCGTTGTTGTTCACCCCCAGAGAGAGTTGTTGGGTTACAGCGGGCTTTATCACTGAGCCCCACTTTATCCAACGCAGCATAGACACGCTTTTCTAATTGTTTGCGATGGGCCCCTTCAATAATCAGCGGTAACGCGACATTATCAAAAACGGAGTAACGTTCAAGAAGTCGATGATTTTGAAAAATAATACCTATATCGCGGCGCACAAATGGAATTTGCTTTGCTTTGATAGCAGCGAGGTCTACGCCATTAATGGCGACTTTACCAGCTGAAGGGCGCTCCATTAAGCTAATAAGCTTAAGCAGTGTACTCTTACCGGCGCCACTGTGCCCGGTGAGAAAAGCCAACTCTCCTTTTTCGATATGAAAGCTGATTTTCTCTAAGGCTCGATGCCCCCCCGGATAGGTTTTACTGACCTCTTGGAACTTTATCATTGTTATTATTTCCCAATGTTAGGGTAATTATTGTTCGTTGCTAAACAGCGCCTCTATAAAGTCATCACTTTTGAAAGTGCGCAAGTCATCGATGCTTTCACCCACACCAATATAGCGAATAGGTGTTTTAAACTGATCGGCTATGGCGAATATGACTCCCCCTTTCGCCGTACCATCTAGTTTAGTCAAAGTGATCCCGGTCAAACCAACGGCCTGATCAAATAGTTTTACTTGGCTTATCGCATTTTGACCTGTTCCCGCATCAATGGTCAACATCACTTCATGGGGCGCTTCAGGGTCTATTTTTTTCATCACTCGCGCTATTTTTTCAAGCTCTTGCATTAGATTGTCTTTATTTTGCAAGCGCCCGGCGGTGTCAGCAATCAGCACATCAACATTGCGCGCTTTTGCAGCTTGGAAAGCATCAAAGACCACAGAAGCGCTATCAGCTCCGGTATGCTGCGCGATAACGGGAATATCATTACGCTCTCCCCACACCTGCAGTTGTTCCACCGCTGCGGCACGGAAGGTATCCCCTGCGGCAAGCATTACCGACTTCCCTTGTTGTTGATACTGTTTAGCAAGCTTACCTATGGTGGTGGTTTTACCGACACCGTTAACACCGACCATAAGTATGACAAACGGTCCATCTTTGCCCTCAAGGTTTAATGGCTGTTCAGCACTTGCCAACATTGTTGCCATCTCTTGCTTCAGTAGCTCATATAACGCCTCGCCATCTTTGAGCTGCTTGCGATCTGCTGCATCGGTAAGGCTATCAATCAACTTCACGGTGGTATCAACACCGACATCGGCTGTTAGTAATTGTGTTTCTAACTCTTCGAATAATTCATCGTCAATTTTTTTGCCGCTAAATATAGACGCAAAACCGGAACCGATGTTTGACTTAGTTTTTAATAGTCCTTTTTTGAGTCGTGAGAAGAATCCTGGCTTTTTCTCAACTACAGCCGTTTTTTCTGCCTGCTCTTGGGCGAGGCGTTCTTGTTCTTCACGCTCTGCTTGCTCTTTCGCTAAGCGTTCTTGCTCTTCACGCTCTGCTTTCTCTTTCGCTAAGCGCTCCTGCTGTTCACGCTCGGCTTGTTCTTTCGCTAAACGTTCCTGCTCTTCACGTTCGGCCTGCTCTTTCGCTAAACGCTCCTGCTCTTCACGTTCTGCCTGCTCTTTAGCTAAGCGCTCCTGCTGTTCACGTTCTGCTTGTTCTTTCGCTAGGCGCTCCTGCTGTTCACGCTCGGCTCGTTCTTTCGCTAAACGTTCCTGCTCTTCACGTTCTGCTTGTTCTTTCGCTAGGCGCTCCTGCTGTTCACGCTCTGCTTGCTCTTTCGCTAAGCGCTCCTGCTCTTCACGTTCTGCCTGCTCTTTCGCTAGGCGCTCCTGCTCTTCACGTTCAGCTTGTTCTTTAGCTAAACGTTCCTGCTGTTCACGTTCTGCTTGTTCTTTAGCTAAGCGCTCCTGCTCTTCACGCTCAGCTTGCTCTTTCGCTAAACGTTCCTGCTCTTCACGTTCTGCCTGTTCTTTAGCTAAACGCTCCTGCTGTTCACGCTCAGCCTGCTCTTTTGCAAGACGTTCCTGTTCTTCACGTTCTGCCTGCTCTTTCGCTAAACGTTCCTGCTGTTCACGTTCTGCTTGTTCTTTAGCTAAGCGCTCCTGCTCTTCACGCTCTGCTTGCTCTTTCGCTAAGCGCTCCTGCTCTTCACGCTCGGCCTGTTCTCTAGCTAAGCGCTCCTGCTGTTCACGCTCAGCCTGCTCTTTTGCAAGGCGTTCCTGTTCTTCTTGTTTTGCTTGCTCTTCTTTTTTGCCTAATCCAAACCAGGACAGAAACTTACTTTTTTTAGCCATTGTATGAAACCATATTTCCAGTCATGGCGATGCACTCGCCTTTTAAAGCAGCTGTCGTTAGCCACAAATATTATTTATAATTGCGCGTTATATTACCATTTTCCCAGCCTGTGGAAAAAGCATATAGTGAGTAAATGCATGCCCATCAATAGAAAAGCCGCAAAACCCGCGCATAAACGCACAACAAAAACAGGGCAAATACGCATTATTGGTGGTCAACATAGAGGCAGAAAGTTACCAGTACATGATATTGAAGGCCTAAGACCAACCACAGATCGCGTAAAAGAGACCGTTTTTAATTGGCTCATGATGGATATTCGTGATGCTCAGGTATTAGACTGCTTTGCAGGTGCCGGCAGCTTAGGATTTGAAGCCCAATCACGATTTGCCAAACAAGTGACTCTGTTTGAGTTGGAGCCTAAAGCGGCACAGCAACTACACGACAACGCGGCGCTCCTTAACATGCTAAACGTGAGTGTACAACAAGGGGATGCGTTAACTCTGTTAGCTCAACCAGGCAGTGCGGCGTATGATATTGCTTTTATTGACCCACCTTTTAATAAGGGACTCGCATATAAATGTGCCCAAGCCTTGGAAGAAAATGGTTGGCTAGCTGACGATGCGTTAGTGTATGTGGAAGTGGAGGCGAATAACGCCGACTTCACTGCTCCTGATAACTGGCAGTTGCGAAAGGAAAAACGCGCTGGGCAAGCTTGGGGACGCTTATACCAGCGCATGTGATATGTGGCGTTGGGCTAAATTTCTACACCAATGTTAGTGTGCCCATCCTCTACAGCAAGATGGCGCAAGGCTTTAACATTGTCTTTATCGATGCGATTCAAGGCCGAGACAAAGTCAATTAACTCACTTAGCACCCCAACCTCGTATTCCATTAATGGGTGTTGGTTTACATCTTTGGCTTGATAAGGTTGCTCGTCCAGCTCAAACTGATACTCAATCAATCGTGCTACTGTACCTTGAGCAATCTTGCATACGTTGACGTACTCTTGCTCATCCTTGCTTTGAATCCCATGCAAAAGCGTTAGCAGCGCGGTTGCCGCATCGATAGCTGGATATACACCAAAGACATCAAAATCAGACACTTCTGGCACATTTGGCTCAACTTTCTCGACTAACTTCTCGATACTAATCTTACTTTTTGGTAAGAGAATTTTTTCCCAACATAAAGCGAGTGCATTTTTGAGTACTGCGGGATCTCCAAATTCAAGTGCATCACTGAATAGCGAGTAGTTAGGAAGCATACGTTCCATTAAGGCTGCCGCTAACGCAGCCTTTTGCACCGTATTCAACTCACGAATACGCTGAAAGTTATTGGGCTTGTTCATGTTTTTCTTTCATGCAGGACCAACACAGATCAAAGCTTGCAGGGTTCCACTGCTGACAATGGTGGCATTGCCACTTCTGCGCGGATGTTTTCGATTGTCGATATTCTAACAAGATTTGTTGGGCGGCGGACAGTTTTATATCGTACACCCACACACCAACGCCAGCCTCAATGAAAGGGATCTCTCCCAAGGCCCCTTGCAGAGCCTCGCCGGTCAAACGACTTTCTATACCAGCATGTTGTAGGCGACCTTTAATGATATTGGCCTCGACGCCGTGCTCAGCGTCGAAGACCTTAACCCACTTGAAATCCACTACGAATCGCTTTGCAGCTGCTTCTGGGCGTAGTCAAATTTCAGTTTGTATTCCATCATTTTCTCTTGTGCTTGCTCTAGCTCATCTTTGAGTTCGATGTGCTCAGAACGTAAGCTATCAAAAGCTTGGCGAGCTTGTCGTGAATCATTATCAATACGTGAACGCAAGCTCTCATTACGCTCTCGCTCATCGCGATGGCGGTTGGTCAGCTCTTGAATTTGCTTCTTCAACTCTTCAATTTCTTGCTCTTCTTGCTCACAACGTACTTTATGTTGCTCAAGCTCTTCAGCAAGCGATTGCTTCTGTTGATCCAGTTCTTCGGTTTGCGATTGCTTCTCAGCTAAGCCCTGCTCTAATTCCTCTAACCGCGCTTGCCACTGTTGCTGCTGCTGTTCAAATTGAGCTTGTTGCTGTTGCGCTTGTTCTTGCAGAGCTTGCTCATGCTGCTCGCTTTGCGCTTGCATTTGCTGCTTCAACTCATCAATGGTGCCCAGCTGTGCCGTAAGTTGCTCGATTTTCTGCTGCGACTGCTCAATTTGCTGAGCCATATCGCCGCTACTCGCATCTTGGCGCTCTAAACGTTCAATGAGTTGCTGATTTTCTTCCTTATGTTGAGCAACCGCAGCTTGTTCCTCGCTGAGCTGTTCACGTAGCTGCTCACCTAGTTGCTGTAAGCGCTCAACAGTAAGCTGGTGATTTTCACCTTGCTGCTCTGTTTCATTCAGCTTTTCAGACAGCTCCGAGAGTTGCTGATTCTGACGGCTAACAAGCTGCTCGTAGTGAGCTAGTTGCTCTGCAACAGCTTCATTTTCTTTTTGCAGATCAGTGAGCTGCTGTTCGAGCTGCTCGTTACCTTGCTGTTGCGAAGACACTTCTTGCAGTTTTTCTTGCCACGCCATATTGCTTTGACGTTGGCTCTCAAGCGCCTGCTTCAACGATTGGTTGTCTTGCTCCAACCGTGTTTTTTCCTCTCGCAACGCTGTTACGGCATCCAGTAACTCTTGGCGTTCACTTTGCGAATTGTAATTATCGCTCTCAAGCTCCGTTAAACGATGCTTCAATGCCGCCAGTTCATGTTGTTTTTGCTTTAGCTGAACATGCTCATCGGCATACTGCGCATTTTCCTGCTGCGCCTCTAGTAACTGACGATTCTGTTTGGCATAGCGCTCTTTAATAGCACTGAGCTCGTTACGCAATTCGTCTAGCTCTGCGCTATCTCCACCACGACCCAGCTGCGCTGCAACGAGAGCAATGCTCAGCTGCTGACTTAATTGCGCGGCAAGTTGATTTACTTGTTGATCACTGGATGAAGCCGCCAAGGCTTGATTTAACTGCTCTGGCTCAACATTGAACAAATCAGCACAACGTTGTGCGAAGTCACTTGCTAATTTATCCGTTACTTCATTGTGATGGTATTCACCACTGTTGATAGCCATCTCTCCCCCTTTGCATCAACGTGCGGCACCGTATCACCGACACGAGCCCTCTACGCATACGCATATTCTTGATTAATCTTGTCTTTTGCCTTAGCTTTTGAATTGGCGAGCGGCAAATTGTTAACATTAAGCCCGTTATTTGTAAAAATGTCTAGCCCATAGTTAACATTCCCTAATTATACACATAAAAATTGGAAAAAATGATGACATTAACCACCCCTGCACTGCTTTTTCCAGCGATTTCTCTTCTCCTGTTAGCCTACACCAATCGTTTTCTCGTACTGGCACAACTGATCCGCGAACTTAATGCCCGCGAAGGCGAGCAAATCAGGCCCTTTGTGATTGAGCAAATATTAAACTTAAAGAAGCGAATTCGACTTATCCGCAGTATGCAATTTTGGGGGGTGGCGTCATTTTTACTGTGTACCCTAGCGATGTTTGCGTTATTTGTTGAATTTACCCCTCTAGGCACGACCTTATTTGGCATAAGCTTAGTGGCACTTATGATCTCTTTGCTCACCTCTTTATACGAAATACATATTTCCTGTGATGCGATTGCCATTGAATTAGAAAGCATAGGAAAACATTCTCACTCACCAGAGAAATAAATCTCACCTATACTCAGGTTACATTGACCTGAGATGGTGGAACCCAGTGTGAGTGAGTATCTTTTTTCCGAAGTCGATGATGCAGAAACACAAACAACAGAAACTAGTTTACCGCCTTGGCGTGTACTTGTTGTTGATGACGACCAAGATATTCACCATGTCACTCGGTTAGTGCTCTCTAACTTTGAGTTCGAGCATCGCTATGTAGAATTAACACACGTCTATTCAGCACAAGAAGCTATCGAATTACTGGAACAAGATAGCACTTTCGCTGTCGCGCTAGTCGATGTGGTTATGGAAACCAATCACGCCGGATTGATGCTCATAAAGCATATTCGCGAGCAAATTGATAACCATGATATCCGTCTTATTTTACGCACTGGGCAACCAGGAGAAGCTCCCGAAGAGTCGATTATCCGCGACTACGACATTAACGACTACAAAAATAAAACTGAGCTTACCGCTATAAAACTCAAAACATTGGTTTATTCGGCGCTGCGCGGATATCGCGATATTCAATTGATTAACCGGCAGAAACAAGGGTTAGAGCGCATTATCAACGCCTCTACGGTGTTTCTCAAGTGTGACAGCATCCACCAATTTGCGTCCGTGGTGCTCAATAACATTTCCCATATACTGGGCCTAGAAGATGCCGAGCTATACTGTGCTGCGGTGACCTACAGCAGCAACCAAGAAGATACTGAGTTTAAATTGCTCGCGGCTTCAGGACACCCTCCCGAGTCAGACATTAGTAAACTACCACACAATGTGCGCCAAGATTTTCACAGTGCTCACCAGCGCAAACGTTCAATAAAAAATGATAGTAACTATGTCGGTTACTTCCCAGGTCAAAATGGCATGGAGACCATGCTATATGTAGATCGCGGCGCCCACTTGAATACTCATGAACACCAATTACTAGAGTTTTTCGCCAACAACGTAGCGCTGGCTTACAACAACTTAAAATTACGGGAAACGGTAAGAGAGTCGCAAAAAGAGCTTTCGTATATTCTCGGTGAAGCCGTGGAAAAACGCTCGAAAGAGACCGGTTCTCATGTAAAAAGGGTGGCTAATTACAGTTATCTATTGGCAACACTTTATGGCTTAAGTGATTATCAAGCTGAAGTACTTAAACTGGCATCACCGTTACATGATATTGGCAAAATCAGCATCCCGGATCATATTTTAAATAAGCCCGGAAAGCTCAATGATCAAGAATGGGAAATAATGCAACAACATGCACAAGTAGGCTACGAAATACTCCACAGATCCAGTAACGAAATTTTACAATGTGGTGCAATAATCGCTGGCCAACACCATGAAAAATGGGATGGCTCTGGATACCCTAAAGGCCTTGCCAAAGAGGCCATTCACATTGTTGGCAGAATTACGGCTCTGGCAGACGTATTTGACGCACTGGGGAGCGAACGCTGTTATAAAAAGGCTTGGCCTATGGAGGATATAATAGACTTTATAGAACAACAAAAAGGGCATCATTTCGACCCGACTTTAGTCGAATTAATGATCAAAAATATTGATGAATTCATTGCTATAAAAAACCGCTACCCCGACTAATGATTTTTATTAATTAACCCCACGATGAACTTGAAAAATTTGTTACAAAAGACATCTTTTTATTTCAGGTACAATGTACTAGTATTGAGGAGGATTAACCCCAATCCATACACCTAATAACTTACTTAAAAGGAATTAAAAGTGAGATTCGAACAACTTAAACAATTCCTCGCCCTTGGCTCTTTGCGCCATTTTCGCCAAGCGGCAGAAAAAACCAACATTAGTACCTCCGCATTAACACGAAGCATTCAAACTTTGGAAGAGGAAGTTGGTCATCAACTAGTATCACGCTCTACACGCTCAGTCATATTAACGAAGGAAGGCGAAGTTTTTTTACGTTTTTGCCAAAATACCCTAGATGAATATGCACGCACCAAACAATTACTCGACAAACTCAGTGGCAAAAGTGAAAACCGTGTTGTAATTGGCTATACCAGCTCTGCGAGCTCCATTGTGCCAATGTCTTGCGGTCAGTTTATGGCACAGCATCCTGAAGTGAAAATCGAGATGCAGCTACAAGATCAGCAAGAGTTACATTCTCGTCTGAAACGAGGCGAAATTGATATTTTTGTCAGTGAAGAAAACGCCTGCCTCGGTGGCAGCGATATCCATCTACCGGATCAGCTCGTACTCTTTGCAAGTCGCAACCACCCTTTAGCACACAAAGCCAGCGTCACCTTACATGACCTTGATGCCTATCCGCTGTTTGGTTGTTTTTCGCAAAGCCAACATGTGCAAAGCATGATAAAAGAGGCTGCCGACGTACTGCGCAAAGGCAATGGCCTGCGTTTAGGTAGCTTAGAAGAAGTGATAAACGCGGTGACCAACGGGCAAAGCATTGCCATTGGCGGTATTGAACATACAAATGCTATCAACAACCACGATGACCTTATATGTCTACAAGCCAGTGATGAAGCGCACTCGCGTTTAATCGTCAAAACCCAAGAGCAATTGGAGCAGCAACAGCACATTATTCAACTATTAGATGTGATTGAACAAGTTGCCAGCGCTCGGCACTTGAGTGCTTAACTGCTTCACAGCTTCTAAGTATACACCTACCTACTCGCTCAAACTTGAGCGAGTATTACTGCCACTCCTTAAGTGCCAAACCAAAAAAATAGCAGCCAAGACTAGGCGGTCGAGGCTTAACTATCAATGTGCCCACATTTACACCAATAAACAGTAGAGCTTTGTCATTTCAAAGGTATACTAAGCCACCTTTTAACTTGAATTTCCTCATGTGAATCAAGAACCATTATTTGCACAGATCATCGATGATGTGCATCAGCACGGTTATGCAGTGATTGAACAGGCATTACCGAGCTCTTTAACCAGCCAGCTCCTGAATACAGCGCAACAACAATACGATGCTTTTTCACCAGCTGGAATCGGCCGCCGCCAAGAGTTTCAACATAACGAGCAAATAAGAAAAGACAAAACTTTGTGGTTTAGCGGACACTCGCAAGCAGAGCAAGACTACCTAGCTTTAATGGAAGCATTGCGCCTGCACATTAACCGACACTTTTTCCTTGGCCTGTTCGATTATGAATGCCACTTTGCCCATTATCAGCCTGGGGACTTCTATAAAAAGCATTATGATGCTTTTAAGGGGCGCTCGAACCGTGTATTTACTACGGTTTGCTACCTAAACACCCCTGATGAGGGAGGCGAGTTAGTGATCTATCAACCGCGCTCCAAATTAGTGGCCCGGCGCGTAGCCCCTCGCTGTGGCACACTGGTTGTGTTTGAAAGTGAGCTATTTATGCATGAGGTATTGCCAGCAAAGCAGTCACGCTTCTCTATCGCTGGCTGGTTTCGCAAGAATAATTCTGTCGCCGGCTTTGTTGACCCGCCGAATTAAAGCAAGCTAACGGCAATACCAATAAAAATGGCTAGGCCGACATAGTGGTTATTCAAAAATGCATTGAAACACTCGGCTCGTTCTCGGTGGCGACACAAGTAAAGCTGTCGCACCAACAGCATAGTAGCAATGCTGAGACCAAGCCAAAATGGCCAAAAGAGTTGCATATCCAAGCCGATATAGGCCAACAGTGCAATAAAGGTGGCATCCAATAAAGCCACCGCCAGAAGGTCGTAACGACCAAATAAGATAGCGGTGGATTTGATTCCTATTTTAACATCATCATCCCTATCCACCATCGCATATAAGGTGTCATACGCCACAGTCCACACTACATTGGCAAAAAACAGTAACCATGCATATATCGGCAGCGCTTCGATAGTGGCCATGTAAGCCATTGGAATTGCCCAGCTAAACGCCGCTCCTAATACCACTTGGGGTAAATGGGTATAGCGTTTCATAAAGGGATAACACGCAGCCAAGGCAAGCGCTCCAAATGACAGTAATATCGTCTGCCAGTTAAGTAATAACACGAGCGCAAAAGCCATAACCACCAGCAAAGCGAATAAGCTCAGCGCCTCACCGGCACTCACGGTTCCTGCAGCCAGAGGGCGCTGTTGAGTGCGCTGCACCGCACCATCAACATTACGATCGGCAAAGTCATTGATCACGCACCCTGCGCTACGCATAACCAACACCCCCAAGGCAAAAATAACCGCGAGACTCACCGGCGGCCAATCTGCACCAGCAAGCCACAAAGCCCAAAAAGTGGGCCACAGCAGTAGCAAGGTGCCGATAGGCTTATCAATACGCATCAATTGCTTATAGTAAGGCCAATGCATCGCCTTAAGTGGTGCTAGTTTCATAGGTAAGGATAGGCTCCGGGTAAAAATATCTCGCACACCATTATTTGTTGGTCCGTTAAATTGAAGCAACTACGGCGTCCCCATAGCGGCCCACCAGGCAGCTTTAACGAGTGTGTAAGCTCAGCCAGACTCTGATTGTGAGCGAAATCAGCCACCTCCATACCTACTCGTTGGATTTGCGGGTCTTGGAAAATCACTTCGCCCAATGGATTATTGCCCAAATGGGCTAAATCAACCCCTTGCTGCGACTGCTGTTCAGGAAGCCAAGTTTGCGCATAGACCATAGGTTCATTATCGCAAAACAGCAACACTTCACGCACACGCACATTCGTACTGAGGGGCTTGAAAATAGTGTGGTCGCAAAAGCGACTGGCTACCACTTTTTCACTTAGAACTTCCACCGCAAATTGTTGGCACTGCGACTTTAAACGCTTCGTTAGCGAGCCAGACTCCAGTAGCCAATCGGCTAGTGTGTCAGTCACCTTAGCGTGCTCGATGCTTATCCACTGCGCGCGAAGAGGTATAGGGTGTGCAGGCAAAACATACTACCTTGATTCGACTATTGCTTCGATCATACCACTGCTACACTAATGGCAAAAGCTCTCACAGAGCACAGTAACCCCTTTACTAATAAATCTGGACGATAAATCGCTAAGCGCGCTAAAATATGGATAACTTGATGAAAACTAGCACACTAATTATTATGCCTCGAGCGCTCAAACTATTACTTGTCAGTGCCTTTACTCTGCTCATGTTCAGCCCCGCAAAGGCGGCGGGAGATGTTGGTTATTATGGCTTTGAGCCTGATATCGTTGCGAACTACATTAGCCAATCAAGTAAGAAGCTCGGCTATGTGCGAGTGACTGTCGATCTGATGTTAGAAGATGTTGGCAATATTTCAGTGGTTGAACATCACATGCCACTGCTGCGTGACGCCATTGTTGAAATCTTATCGCAAGAGCCAGAGGATAAAATCAAAAGTTTAACGGGCCGCGAAGAGATAAGACAGAAATGCATCGAACGGCTTAAAACCTTACTGAAGCAGGAAACCGGTAAAGATATTATTCGCGATGTACTGTTTACCAAATACCTTTATCACTAACATCACGAGTAATAAAAAAGCGGCTTAAGCCGCTTTTTTATTACTTCCAAAGGCCATCACCAGCGCTAACACGATACCGCTGACTAAACCGCCTAAATGCGCCCAGTTGGCCATAGGCATAAAGAAAGTATCGGTAAAACCAAAAACTAGCCACAGTAGCAGAAAACCAATCATCGCCTTGGTCATCATCGGTTTAGTTTTCGCTAGCAAAGGATAAATCCAACAAAACCCTACCTGTGCATACACAACACCTGAAAGACCACCGAAATTAGGGCCAACCATAGTATATTGCGCCCACGCGCTGGTCAAAGAGCCAAGTAAAAATACACTCAATAAAGTGAGTTTCGATGTCTGGCGTTCGATAGCGGGCCCTAACGTCAACCACCACAGCACATTAAATATCAAATGAATTGCAGAGAAATGAACGACTGCTGGCGTTATCCAAGAGAGCGGCTGCGATGCTTTAAACTGTAACAGTGGGAATATATGGCTAAACTGGCCCAATAAAAACAGCGCATAGATAATCACACTGATAATACTGACGCTTTTAACCAATAAACTTAGCCCGTTGAAGCGTTGCCACAAATTAAGCTTATTGCCGCTGTAAACCAAGCCTGAATCGGTACGCCCACTTTGCCAAGCGGCATCACTGTATCGCGGATGATTCGGCTCTGTTTTAAACTCATTCCATAACGGCTGAGCAGCATGAAAATGCTTCGGATCAACAGCAATAATTACATGCCCCTGCTGAGCGGGTTTGAGCTCGCCATGCAGCCCTTGAGTACTCAAGTAATCAATAAACCCTTGAGCAGCACGCACGTTATTGGTGCTCCCTAGTTCAATCATTTTTCAACCGACTGTGGAAATTGCTTCGCCCAGGCGTCAAAGCCGCCATCCATACTGTATACGTCATCAAACCCTTGCTCAGCTAAGTAACCAGCAGCGCCTTGCGAGCTAATACCGTGGTAACACACAATAATAATAGGTTGCTCATACTCCTTATGCAGCATGAACTCACCGATATTACTATTACTCAAATGCTCGGAACCAGGAATATGGCCGCTTGCGAAACTGTTCGGGTCACGTATATCAGCAATAACGACATTATCGTCGTTTAGTAATTCATGTGTCTGCGACACCGAGATATGTTTAAAAGCCATGGGACTCCAATTTTACTAAACACTGAAAAGGCGGCTTAGCCGCCTTCATAGGCTACTTATTGCCAGTCGAGGATAACTTTACCTGACTGCCCCGACAACATCGTGTCGAAACCTTGCTGAAAGTCATCGATATTGAATTGATGAGTGATCACTGGGGAAATATCAAGACCTGACTGAATCAAGCTGGCCATTTTGTACCAGGTTTCAAACATCTCACGGCCATAAATACCCTTGATTACCAAGCCTTTGAAAATAACTTGGTTCCAGTCTACAGCCATATCTGAGGGCGGAATACCCAGCATGGCTATCTTGCCGCCATGGTTCATGTTATCAAGCATTGAGTTGAATGCCACCGGCACCCCTGACATCTCTAAGCCAACATCAAAGCCCTCTGTCATCCCCAACTCTGTCATCACGTCTTCGAGCTTTTCTTCACTGACGTTAACGGCCCGTGTAGCGCCCATCTTACGGGCCAAATCAAGGCGGTACTCGTTGATGTCGGTGATCACCACATTGCGTGCGCCAACGTGCTTAGCTACAGCTGCAGCCATAATACCAATCGGGCCTGCGCCGGTGATCAATACATCTTCACCGACCAAATCGAACGACAAAGCAGTGTGTACAGCGTTGCCAAACGGGTCAAAAATAGAGGCCAGCTCATCGGAGATATTATCGGGGATCTTAAAGGCATTGAACGCCGGAATAACCAAGTATTCCGCAAAGCTGCCTTCACGGTTAACGCCTACACCTGTGGTATTACGACACAAATGTACACGCCCAGCACGACAATTACGACAATGACCACAGGTAATATGACCTTCACCAGAAACCCGATCGCCGACTTCAAAGCCACGTACTTCCTGGCCCATATCGACAACCTCACCGACATACTCATGACCTACCACCATAGGCACCGGAATGGTGTTTTGCGCCCACTCATCCCAGTTGTAGATATGCACATCGGTGCCGCAAATAGCGGTTTTACGAATTTTAATCAATAAATCGTTATGACCCACTTCCGGTTTTGGCGCATCAGTCATCCAAATCCCGGTTTCAGCCTTTAATTTTGATAATGCTTTCATCACTGCGCTCCTAAATTACGCCCAACTCTTTGCCGATACGAATAAAGGCATCAATGGCTTTGTCGAGTTGCGCTTTGCTGTGTGCAGCAGAGATTTGGGTACGAATACGCGCCTGCCCTTTTGGCACCACTGGGAATGAGAACCCGGTGACATAAATGCCTTCAGCCAGTAGTTTATCGGCCATTTGCCCAGCGAGCTTGGCATCTCCTAACATCACCGGAATAATGGCATGATCTTTACCAGCACAAGTGAAACCCGCCGCTTCCATTTGCTCGCGGAAGTAAGCCGCATTGGACCATAAAGTATCGCGCAACTCTTTGCCATCAGCCAGCATATCCAGCACTTTTATTGACGCAGTCACAATGGAGGGTGCCAGCGAGTTCGAGAACAAATAAGGACGTGAGCGTTGGCGTAGCCACTCAACGATTTCTTTCTTACCTGAGGTATAACCGCCTGATGCGCCGCCTAAGGCCTTACCTAAGGTCCCAGTGATAATATCGACACGGTCTAACACGCCACAGTACTCAGGCGTACCACGGCCGTTTTCACCAACAAAGCCTACAGCATGAGAGTCATCGACCATAACGAGGGCATCGTACTTATCAGCTAAATCACACAGCGCTTCAAGGTTACAAATCACGCCATCCATCGAGAACACGCCGTCAGTGGCGATCAGCTTGGTTTTAGCGCCAGCTTCATCAGCGGCAATCAGTTGCTGCTCAAGGTCGGCCATATCATTGTTGGCATAGCGGAAACGCTTAGCTTTACATAGACGCACACCGTCGATAATTGAGGCATGGTTTAGGGCATCGGAAATGATGGCGTCTTCAGGACCTAGAATAGTCTCAAAAAGACCCGCATTAGCGTCAAAACAAGAAGAGTAAAGAATGGTGTCTTCGGTTTGTAAAAAGTCACTGATTTTGCTTTCAAGGGTTTTGTGAATGTCTTGCGTACCACAGATAAAACGCACGGAAGCAACACCGAAACCATGATCGTTCAAGCCTTGTTGCGCTGCTTTAATAAGCTCTGGATGATTCGCTAAACCAAGGTAGTTATTAGCACAAAAGTTAATCACTTTATCGCCGCTGGCAACGTCAATTTCAGCCTGTTGCTGCGAGGTAATAATGCGCTCGCTTTTGTATAGGCCATCGGCTTTGACTTGCTCGATTTGCGCTTGCAGTTGAGTATAAAACGCAGAGGCTCTCATAGATTTCTCCAATACTTGAACGGGGGACCCATGCTACGTCAAAGACGTGGGTAGGTTCGCTTGTTAAACAAAGTTAGGGGTATTGTAAAAGGTTACACGTACAATTGCATTGTTTGTACACGCGGTTGGACCACAGCACAGCGTGGTAACCCATCCCGGATGTAAAGATTCCCTCACAGCAGTGCAGGCACATCAGCGAGCGCGTCGCAGGTGTAATCGGCATCACTTTGCGCCTTTTGGTCAAACTTTTGGCCGCTACGCACCAACACTTTAGTGCCAATGCCACAGCGCTGTGCAGCTTGGATATCGCCATGTTTGTCACCGACCATGACACAGTGCTCGGGGTCGAGGTTAAACGCAGCAATGCCGCGTTGCAACATGCCCGGTTCAGGCTTACGACAGCCACACTGCTGGCGGTAGTCGCCTATCCCCTTAGTGGGGTGATGAGGACAGTAATACACCTCATCAATGCGCACATCGTGCTGTAAAAACTGCTCTTTCATCCAGGTAGTAAGTTCAGCAAATTGTTGTTCGCTGTAATAGCCACGGGCAATACCCGATTGATTCGTGACAATTATCAGTCGATAGCCACGCTGTTGAAAACTGCGACAGGCGGCAAACACGCCCGCAATAAACTCAAAATCTTCGGGTTTGTGGACATAGGCATGGTCGACATTAATAACGCCATCGCGGTCTAAAAAAACGGCTCTATTGCTCATAATCGGTGCTCGTGTACAACTTTATCAAACATCGCGGTCACAGCTTCAACACTAATGCGATGCATTAGCTCACCTTTAACCCGCGTGCCCCAAGGTAACTGCTCAGCAGGCTTACCATGCTGTTCTTTAACCGCGTCAAAATAGCTTTCCACTACGTACTGCTGCGATAGGTAGGGCCCGGTTCGCTTCGGGTTTGAGTGCGCATATAGGCCAATAACGGGTGTGCCTTGGGTCGTTGCCATATGCGCCGGACCGGTATCGGGAGCCAGTACCACAGTGGCCAAAGCCAACACGCAGGTCAGCTCTTTAAGCGAGGTTTGGCCCACCAAGTTATTCACCTCAAAATCGCACTGGCTGATAATATCAGCGGCTAAAGCGCGCTCCATGTCGGTCGGACCGCCGGTGAGTGCCACCTTGAAACCTTTACTCGCCGCATACCTGGCAACAGCAGCATAACGTTCAGGTAGCCAATTACGCTCCGCTTTACTTGCCGCAGGGCTTATCACCAATAACGGATCGCCATTGTCGCCCACCAGCTCAATGGCTTTGGCTTTATCTGCCCCGCTCAAGGGCAACTGCCAGTGTGGGGTAAAATCTTGCACCCCTAATTGCTCGGCAAATTGCATAAAGCCTTCGAGCACATGAGGTTCACTCTTAGCGTCGATGCGTTTATTAATGAATAAGCTGTGCAGTTCTTTTGAACGTGCTTTATCGAAGCCGAATTTCACCCTCGCAGGAATACAACGGCTAACCAAGCCCGCTCTAAAAGCCACTTGCATGTTCAATAACACGTCAAAGCGCTGGCCTTTAAAGCGTTGCTTTAAAGCTTTAAAAGCTGCCCTTCCCTGCTTTTTATCAAACACCACCAGCTCGACCCCCGGTAACCCTTGCAATAGCATGGCTTCAACCTTGCCAATCACCCAGGTAATCTTGGCATTAGGATGCACTTTTTGAATAGCTTGCACGGCACTGACGGCATGACACACATCGCCAATCGCAGACAAACGAAGGATACAAATGGATTGCACAGACTCTAGTGGCACGCGGTATTTCCTAATAGCAATTAATCTTCGCAAATGGTAAAGCAACCCCAGCGCAATGCAAGCGTGAAGCGGTTTAACCTGACTCCAAAAGCAGCTACACTAGCGCCATTATTTTGTTTGCCTTGTAACACTCATGCATACTCGCCCACTTTCTTCCAAGCACACGCTATTAACGTACAAATACCCGGCGCAATCTGTGCAGGAACATTGGTTCGAGCCGACGTTTTGGTTAAAGCAAAATAAGGTCTATGCACAAAAAAGCGGCCGAGCAACCACCTATTTTTTCGAACATCAGGGTTTACGGGCAGTGCTTCGCCACTATTGGCGCGGCGGATTGATTGGTAAGGTGCTGAGCGATCAGTATTTTTATACTGGTTTAGCCAACACCCGAGTATACAAAGAGTTCGCCCTCACCTGCCAACTTCATGAACAAGGCCTGCCTGTAGTTGAACCCATAGCTGCCATGATTCGCCGCAACGGCTTAATTTACCGAGGCGACATTATCACCCGGGCACTACCAGGGGCGCAAAGTTTGTGTGAAAAGCTAGTTTCCGCGCCCCTAGAAGATACGCTGATAAGCCATATCGGCACCACCCTGGCTCGCTTCCATCAAGCCGGGGTGTATCATGCCGATTTAAATATTAATAATATTTTGTTTGGCGCTGACAACCAGGCCCATGTTATCGATTTTGATCGTGGCGAGCTGCGCATTCCCAAGCAACAATGGCAGCAGCAGAATATCGCCCGCTTGCAACGTAGTTTCGCTAAAGAAGCCGCTCGACAGCCCAGTTTTCATTGGCAAGAACACCATTGGCAACGCTTAGAGCAAGCTTACCTCGATACCCTAAACGCTCTATAACGCCAACAACTCTTGAAATTGCTTGGCAATGAAATCTTGGCTATGCAATTGCGCACGCCCCTGCAAAGCGTTTTGTATGCTTGCCCACTGCTGTTCATCATTGAGCAGTGCTACCGCTTGTGCAGTCAGCGTGTTACGGTTTAACGGCGCAGCATGCACTAACCCCTGTGCAGAGCACATTGCTAGGCGCTTAGGCTGATCTTTAGAAACGGGCGCGGCAACACAAGGGAGCTGCAAAGCAATCGCTTGTAATAAAGCATCGCCGGCACTCAGCAGACCCATCTTGGCATTAGCCAGTAAAGCAATAAACTCAGCATTACTCAAGCCACCGACAACATGCACCAAGGGGTCGCTCGATACTGGCAAAGCGTCAGGGTAATTAGCCCCAAATACGACCACCGTCGGGATATTTAAGCGCTCACTTAACTCTTGTGCAGCCTTATAAAATACATCGGCACAGACTCCTTGCTCACTCAGGTGCCCGCCTGAGCCGGCGTTAACAACAACGTATTGACCCGCTTGAACCCCTCTATCGGCCATTGCTTGTCGTGTTGATTGAGCATCAGGGAGCGCAAAGTAAGGGCCTATGTTGATTGGCTCAACTAAGTTGAAACAGCGAATTTTAAGGCGTTCCAACCAACTTAGTGGTTCGATGCAAAAGTCTGGCTGCACCACCCAGTGCTTATCAATACAATCAACGCGATTTAGCTTGAGCCCTTTTGCGCGCTTTTTAGCGTGCTGAGAAATAAACACAACCTGGGCTCCCGCTGCACGGGCACTGCGCATCTGCGATGCTCTTCCAGCACAATCAAAAATCACGACATCGGGCTTATAATCTTGGATTAACGCACACACACGCGTATTTTCTTTTGTCGGCGACTGCGCCAGTAAGGTGGTATTGAAGGGACAGGTACTGGCGTACTTGGTGTGCTGATTAAGAGCAAAATGCACATCAATAGCATCCGCGTAGCGCTGCTTTAAACTCAGGGCTAGGGTTAGAGAACGTATATATTCGCCGATACCTTCAGTGGATGAGACCGGAATGAATAGCAGCCGTTTTACACTTGTTGGTGCTATTGGGCTAATGCGCTCGGAATGTTCCATTTACTCCACATTCTGGCTTGCGTTAATCGCCTCATTATATAGGGGGTTGATGTAGTTTTCGATACCCTCACGGTCGCTGTATTGAATATTTAATAAATTATCAAAGCGCATTTCAACTGCTGCAAACTCACTATTAGCTTGGTAGACTACTCGCTCGTTTTGTATTAGGGACTAATAACGTGCGCTTCTCTACTTCTTCATTATGCACTTTTTTGTGTTTAGTTAGTTCTTCAGTTTTTGCTGAGCCTTGGGTTAAGCCTGATGATTATGGTCTTCGTGCAGATATCCAACGCCTTGCCGATGCCGGTGTAATCTCAGCCCCGGTAACCACATTTCCACTTATGTGGAATAGCTTTATCGACGAGTTGCGCGCGGCACCGGTTGCGTCATTAAGTGCTGAGCTTCAAGATGCGGCACTGCGTGTACGTCACCGCTTTGAATCCGAAAATGGCCAACCTCACAACTTTCAAGTGCATAGCTTTAAAGCCACCGATCCCCGTGCAGTCAGCAGTTTTGGGATGAGCCACTCTCAGCAAACAGAAATGCTTGCAAGTTACAGCTACTTGGGAGAGAACTTTGCGGCAAAACTGGCAGTTAATCACCGCGAAGACGGACGTAATTGTTATGTCAAAGATAAAGGCCAAGCGGATATCGTGGCCAATGAGCAAGCACTCGAGCAATGTGATGACACGACTTTGGACCACAGTTATATCGCTTATCGTTTAGGAAACTGGATATTTCGTGCCGGTGCGGTTGAGCAGTTTTGGGGGCCGGGTATTGATAACAGCTTGATTATGTCCACCAACGCCAAGCCGCTACCAGCGATTAGTGTGAGCCGTGAAAAGGCCACCGCGTTTGAGACGCCGTGGCTAAGTTGGATTGGTCCTTGGTCATTTACCGCACAGATGGCGCAACTTGAGTCAACACGGGTCGAGCCTGATGCGATGCTATGGAGCACCCGCGTTAATTTCCGCCCGCTACAACAACTTGAAGTCGCTTTATCGTGGTCAGCGCAATGGGCAGGTGAGGGTCAGCCAAGCTCCTTAGGAGACTTTGTTGATATGATCTTAGGTAAAACCGAATGTGCAAACGGCGCTGACAGCTGTACCTCTGAGCAGGAGACCAAACTCGGTAACCAACTTGCGGGGCTCGATGTGCGTTGGTCAGACACGCTTTTTTCTCAGCCTTATGCCTTGTATGTCAGCACAATTGGAGAAGATGCAAGCAGTTACTTTAAACCGGCAGACAGAGCTTATGTCTTTGGCGCCCAAACCAGCGCATATGCATTCGCGCAAAACCTGACTTTTAACCTGGAATATATCGATACTGGCGTCAGCTGTGCCGCCGAGGCACCGGATATTGAAAACTGCTATTATGAGCACTCTATTTATCTATCCGGCTATCGTTATCAAGGACGGACTATTGGCTCGGCTTACGATAACGACACGCAATCTTGGGTATTTACTGTTTTAGGCCAACAAAGTAATGGTCATGACTGGCAAGTCAAGTTGCGCCAAATCGACTTTAACAGTGACAACAGCGATCGTTACCCCAACAACCCTGACCTTGGTCATAGCATTACCAAAACACCGATTGATAGCCAGCAGCTGGAAGCTCGCTATCGCTTTTTAGCGATGAAAGGACGCTTCACTGTGGGTGGCGTTGTTGCTAACAATGATACCGTTGAGGGCTCAGAAACAGACACCAGCGCATACCTAAAGTTTGAATACAACTTTTAAACCTGACTCATCAAAAAAGGAGCCGTAGCTCCTTTTTTACTGTCCTTTTTTAATTCGCTCTATCACGTTGGAAGTTGAGCAACCATCGAGAAACTCCAGCACTTCAACATGGCCGCCATGGCGCAGCACATGTTCGGCCCCTGCAATTTCTTCTACTTTGTAGTCTCCGCCCTTGACTAAGATATCCGGGCTGATTTGCTCAATCAGTTTTGCTGGCGTGTCGCCCTCGTGCTCTTTGCCGAAAGGGATCACCCAGTCCACAGAGTTCAGTGCACTCAATACCATGGCCCGCTCAGCTAAAGGATTGATAGGACGTTCAGGCCCTTTCAGCCGGGCAATGGAGTCATCGGTATTTAAGCCAACAACGAGCCTGTCTCCCATGGCTTTCGCTTGTGCCAAATAGCGCACATGACCGGCGTGGAGGATATCGAAGCAACCATTGGTGAATACAATTTTCTCACCATTTTGTTTCGCAAACTCAATATGCTGGATTACGGATTCAAAAGGCGTTTGGTAATGCTCGCCATTCGCACGCAGGTACTGACCTAGTTTTGCACTGAGCTCCTCAGGCGACACGGTAGCCGCTCCTAGCTTACTCACAGCAATACCCGCTGCTAAATTGGCCAGCTCTACTGCATCAGAATCTGGCATTCCTGCCCCGAGCATCACCGCTAAAGTTGCGATTACAGTATCGCCAGCGCCTGTGACATCACTCACTTCTTGCACTTGTGCGGGATAGTCGTGTTTAGCGCTGGCACTAATCAACGACATACCTTGTTCTGAGCGAGTCAGCAACATCGCGCCAATTCCCGCCTCTTTTATTAATGCCCGCGACGTATCAGTCAATGCCTGCTCGCTGCTGGCATCGCCACCGGCGAGCTTAAACTCATTTAAATTAGGCGTGATGTAGTCAGCACCACGATATAAGCCTAACTGCGGCGACTTAGGATCTACCAATACGGTTTTTCCCGCGTCTTTGGCTACCCGGATCATGGCCTCAATGAGCGTCAATGAGCCTTTGTTGTAATCTGAGAAAACAATGAAATCATAGTCACCCACCACACGCTCTAAACGATTCAACAATAACTGCGAATGCTCTTTAGAAAACTGTTCTTCTTGGTCCAGGCGCACCACTTGCTGGTGTCGGCTAATCACCCTGAGCTTGGCTATCGTCGGTAATTCCACAGCATGGACTAACTGTGAGTCAATGTGTTCATCAGCAAGAATGCGCTCTAGAATTTGACCACTTTCATCCTCACCAATAAGCCCTAGCAGGCCTACCTGACCATCAAGGCGCGCGATATTCTTGGCAACATTGGCAGCGCCACCGGCTTTGTCTTCAAGCTGGTTCACTTTGACCACCGGTACCGGCGCTTCAGGGGAAATGCGCCCGGAGTCACCATGCCAGTATCGGTCAAGCATGACATCCCCAACCACCAAGACCTTGGCATTGTGCAGCTGTTTTAACAGACCTAAATCCATGTTGCTTACTCCGCCACTAGCATATCTAGGGCTTCACACAACCAGTGGCCGATAAACATATGGGCTTCTTGGATACGCGCGGTCTCATCATTGCTGATGATAATGGGAAGTTTAGCAATATCTTTAACGGTGCCGCCTTCACGGCCAGTCAAAGCCACGGTGTAAGCACCGATGTCGTTGGCCGCTTGGAGCGCAAGATTGATGTTAGCGCTGGTTCCCGAAGTCGTCAGGCCAATCACTAAATCCTGTGGTTTACACAACGCCTGAACTTGACGCTCAAATACAGTATCAAAATGATAGTCGTTAGAGTGTGCGGTTAAAATGGAAGTATCCGTTGTCAGGGCAATGGATGCCAGTGGCCCGCGCTCTTTTTTATAGCGCACCACAAACTCTGCAGCGAGATGCTGTGCATCTGCGGCGCTGCCACCATTACCGAACCAGATCACCTTACCACCAGCAGCTAGTGCCTGATGACAGGCGCTCAACAATTGCGATACTTGCGGTTGGTATTGTTCCATGGTGTCGAATAGTGCGCGGTGGCGCGCAAGGCTATCGAGGTAAGTGTTGGCGGCGTTGTCAATATTAGCCATAAAGCGTCCTCATTCACGGGTTTATCGGCATTATTCCAAAGAGTACTGATAAATGCACGTTTTTGTCAGCCAAGCTTTGGCTTGCCCTATTGCCTGCGGTACACTTTAGTCGAATTTCACAATTAGGCTTTATCGTGTTTGCCCGTTTTCTTTATTCGCTTGTTTTAGTACTACTGATCCCCATAGCCTGGGTATACTTATATTGTTTACGTGGTCGTAAGAACCCTGGTTATCGCCAACACTTTGGCGAGCGCTTTGGCTACGCTCAGGCCACTGGCGATATTATTTTGCATTGCGCCTCAGTCGGTGAAGTGCTTGCCAGCGCACCACTGATAAAAGCCTTGCTCGGTGCCAAGTACCGCTTAATCATTACTTGCAACACCCCCACCGGGCGTGAGCAAATCACCACTTTATTCGCCGACGCCATAAGCCAAGAACGTTTAAGCTGCTGCTACTTACCGTTCGATTTGCCTTGGTGTCAACGGCGCTTTATCCGTCGTACACAAGCAAAAGTACTGTCTATAATAGAGACCGAGCTGTGGCCGAACTTATTAAAGCAGGCGAAACAAGCAGGTTTAGCGACCGTGATTATTAACGCGCGGCTGTCGGCGAAATCCGCCAACGGATATGCCAAAGTAGCCCCCCTCACTCGAGATATAATGCGCCATATTGATGTGCTTGCCTGCCACCATCATGATGACGCCGAGCGATTTGTAAAGCTGGGTCTGGCCCAGCATAAAGTGCATGTTACCGGTTCCATCAAGTTCGATATCACCGTCAGCGAAAAGCACCAGCAACAAGCTCAGCAATTGCGTCACAAGTTCAATAAACCCTTTGTTTGGATTGCCGGCTCCACTCACCCTTGCGAGCCGGAATTACTCCTTCAAGCACATCAGGAATTACTGAAGCAACAGCCCTCGGCTTTACTGATCATTGCCCCGCGTCATCCGGAGCAATTTGACAATGTTGCCACCGTGCTTAAACAGCAGAATTATGATTTTTGTCGTCGTAGTCACAACGACTGCCAAGGGCAGAGCGTCATGCTCGCAGATACCCTAGGAGAGCTGACCATGCTTTATGGCTGCGCTGACCTCGCTTTTATCGGCGGCAGTCTTATCGCGCGCGGCGGACACAATCCATTAGAAGCGTGCGCCCACGCCATTCCAGTTTTAACTGGCCCCCATACTTTCAACTTTGCCCACGTTTACCCAGAGCTCATCAACCAAGGCGGTGCGCAGCAAGTGCAAGCCGATAACTTAGCAGCACAACTGATTGCACTCAGCCATGACCCTCATAAGCGCCAACAAATGGGCGCGATAGGTCTTAATGTAGTGAAGAAAAACCAAGGGGCGATAGCGAAAACATTGGCGATTATAGAGGAATACACTGATGTCTAACTGTGTTGCAGCCATGCGTGAATGGGTCAGTGCGGTCATTGTTAAATACAACTTTTGCCCGTTTGCTCGCAAAGAAGTCGAAAGCCAACGCATTCATTATCATCCCAGTGATGCCGTTAGCGTTGATGAGGCGGTGCTTGACACCCTAGAGCAGTGTCGTGTGCTTGATAACGATAGCGACATTGAAACCACCTTGGTGATTTTTGCTAAGGGTTTTAACGACTTTGATGATTTTCTCGAGCTGATAGATTTAGCTAATGCTTTATTAGTTGCACAGGGCTTTGAGGGCACCTATCAATTAGCCCACTTTCATCCGCACTATGTATTTGCTGACGCCGAGCCGGAGGATGCCGCAAATTGCACTAATCGCGCGCCCTACCCGGCCTTACATATTATTCGCGAACACAGTATGGAGCAGGCACTCGCACAGTACGATGACCCTGAAAGTATTCCCGAAAACAACATTCGTTTGGCTCGGCGTAAAGGTAGCCGTTTTTGGCAGCAACTGTTGCAACACTGCACTAACGCAGCCGATAAGTAAAAAAGACCATTAACTGGTGCGTATAATGTGTCGATACTAAAGGGCTGTGATAAATTTCATCGTCCCAGAATTCGCTTCGGTAAGCGGCTACTGCCTGCCATTGCGGTGCGAATTGATAACTCAAGGCAACACGTGCAAAAGGGTTGATAGCGCCTTGGGAGTGATACTCCGTGCGCCCATACTGTGGGGCAGCTTGCACCTTACTTACACCATAAAAGTGTTGGGTATAATCTTCACTGAGCAACCGAACTCCGAATCTTGTGTGTACCCGGAGCTTGTCACTCAACTCCCAAGGAGACAGCGTGTAGGAAACGTTTGCCGCCAGCGAACTGGATTCATTGCTAATATCTTGGGCAAAACGGGCCGAGAAGCCATGATAGTTGAGCGCCATAGTTGCGACCAGCTCGCCATTAGGGTCATCATAAGAGGTGAATACAGGGTCGTCAGAAAGGTCGCTCTTATATAACAAAACACTGTCGTAGCTGGGGTCGCGAAAGTTAAGACCCATATCAATATCGACTTGGCTATCCAACACGCGGTAGCTCACCAACCCTTGGTCAACACCAAAGCGCCAACGTCCATATTGAGCACTTACAAACGGCAGTGACTGATGTTGTGTTGCCATTCCAGCCCAAGGGGTTGTGATAATGGCTCCGCCAGCACCGAGGGTGACCTGCCATTGAGTAGACTGCTCGGCCTGAGCCTGCACGGCGACTAACAAGAACCAGGCAGCGTTCAATACTTTTTTCATTGTTCGTATCCTGTGATGTGATTGAAATGCCACTGTAAAGAGCAACACCCCATTCGACCTGTGCCAAATGTCACTGGATGCGAAAAAAGACAAAAAAAGCGCCTTGAGGCGCTTTTCTATCTGTGCTTTATTACGGTTTCAATGCCGCTTTGCGTTCGTTATAGCCGCGTATCAGTTCATCCACCGTGTCCTGACAATACTCACGAATTCCCGAGACCAGCATATGCTTTTCTCCACGACCCACGACTTCACCCTGAGCCAGTAAATCAAAGCGCAAAATAATCTTGCCGCGCTTACCTTCGTAGGTAAATACATGCTCGGCTTCGCGCAGTTCAGGAGCTGTTACTGCTAGAGTGTCCATATGAATACTCATTGATTCATAAATGATCATTGGCCGCGCAGGGTTAATCATTACACCTTGCTTTGCCATCAGTGGCACAACCACATGGGGAAAGGCCTTTCCCGAGAATTCAACATAGTTTTTGATCAGCGCATTGGTCAGGATTTTACATTGGCTGTTTTCGCCCTCACGCTGCACGCTTAGATAGCATTTGTCGCCGTCTTTAATATCGAACTGTGCTTCTCCTTGCGGCATGCTTAGCTTTACACCCTCATCGACCATATTGGCGAAGGTGAAGTGCATTTGCTCATTAATTCCATATTTATCGAGTACCACCGAGAACAGTAAATCCCCAGGCACGCAAAATTTCTTCGCCTCGACATCATGTAACGGGTTGAAGTCATCGGCGACCGCTTTGGCAAATCGACTGCCTTGCTCACGAGAAATGCACACATGGGTACCAAAGTCTTGATAAAACTGCTCTAACATACCTGCTCTGCTTTAGTTCAAAAAAACTGCGGCAGTGTAACAAAATTTACGCATAGAGAGGTCGAATCTGTTGCAATTTATGGAAAAAAGGCACAAAAAAGCCGCAGCATAACAGGCTGCGGCTGTCTTTTTGCCAATGCTTAATTAAAATCGCGGTAGGCTTTTTCTAGTTTCTTCGCTTGCTTCTTAGATACACCGATGTGCCCTAGCGCTACACGCAACCGTGCTCGCGACATATCAGAGCCAAGAATTTCCATCGCATCAATCACCGATGTAGATGACTTCTTGCCCGTAATAGCAACAAAAATAGGCTCTAAAAAGTCTTTGATCTTCAATTCATGGAAGGTCGCCACTTTTTTCGCAATAGCAAAGATCGCTGACTTTTCCCAGGTGCGCAGTGTTTCCAACTCCCAAATAAAGAACTGCAGTGCTTGGCGCACCACATCTTCTGGCGCTTTACCATCGGTTAATAGCGCAGGGTCATATTCAGGCATCCCGGCGACAAAATGCCCGGCCAAGTCGACTAAGTCAGAGAGTGTATCAATACGGGTTTTCGCTTCAGGTAGTATGCGCTTTAGCATATTAGCGTTATATTTCCAGTCGACAAAACGCGTAATCAGTTGCTCATCGCTAAACTCTTCACGCAACCAAGTGCCATTAAGCCACTTTAGCTTTTCCACATCGAATACCGGACCACCCAAAGAAACACGTTTCATATCAAAGTGTTCAATCATCTCAGCGAGGGTAAACTTTTCTCGCTCATCAGGCATCGACCAACCCATACGACCCAAGTAATTCAATACGGCCTCAGGAAGGAAGCCCATTTCCTTGTAGTAATTAATAGACGTTGGGTTTTTGCGCTTTGAAAGCTTTGACTTATCAGGGTTACGCAGCAAAGGTAAATGCCCTAATACCGGCGCTTGCCAACCAAAATCTTCATATAGTTTCAGTAGCTTTGGTGCCGAGTTAATCCACTCTTCACCACGGAAAATATGACTAATCTGCATGTGGTGGTCGTCCACCACGTTAGCTAAGAAGTAAGTAGGGAAACCATCTTGCTTCAATAACACCTGCATATCGACATTTTCCCATGGGATTTCAATCTCACCACGCAAATAGTCATTGAAAGTAAAGGTGCCTTGCTCCGGTATTTTCATGCGGATCACATAAGGCTTACCAGCATCCAGGTTGGCTTGAATTTCTTCTTCGCTCAAAAGTAACCCACGCCCATCGTACTTAGGACGCAAGCCTTCGGCCATTTGCTGCTCACGCATTTGCTCAAGCTCTTCGGCACTGGCAAAACAATAAAAAGCTTTGCCCTGCTCCACGAGCTGGTGCGCATACTTTTTATAAAGCTCTGAGCGCTCTGACTGACGGTATGGGCCAAACTCACCACCGACATCCGGTCCATGATCCCATTGCAGGCCTAGCCATTGTAGGCTGTCCATGATCGCCTGTTCTGATTCTGCGGTACTGCGCACTTGGTCAGTGTCTTCGATACGCAATACGAATTCACCGCCTTGCTGCTTGGCAAAACAGTAGTTAAACAGGGCAATATAGGCAGTGCCTAGGTGCGGGTCACCCGTAGGTGAAGGGGCAACACGGGTGCGAACACAGGTGTGGTCAGTCATGCTAGCTTCTCTTTCAATTAGCAACAAAAATTTGCTGCAAATGCTAGCACAAAGGGGCAAAACTTCGTAGTGGAAAACGCCGCAATTGCGGCGTTAACGATAAATAGAATGGTTGCTTAAGCAGCTAAATCATCAAGGTAGGCAACAATGTCGGATGATTCATACAACCAGCGCACCTGCTGGTCTTGTTCAATACGTAAACATGGCACTTTTACTTTGCCCCCTTGCTCAGCAAGCTCTTGGCGGTAAATGTCATTGTTTTTAGCGTCCCGCGTTTGTATTTTTAGGCCGTTACGCTTAATCGCGCGGCGTACTTTGACACAAAAAGGACAGGCGTGAAACTGATACAATGCCATATTCGCGGTTTGCGCATCTAACTGCTGCTGCGCTTCAGCAGGACGTTTTTTACTGCGCGGAGTAAAGACAAAATTAAAGAACAAAATAATACGGCCTAGCAACCAACGTACAAACTTCATAAGCACTCTCAAACAGAAAAATTCGGCGCAGAGTTTAGCACGCTCTGAAAGTGGTTAAAATAGCTCCAACATATCGTCGTCTAGATCATCGTCGCCTGCACCCTTGGGATTATCAGGAATATTTAAGCTATGGAAATCGACCACTTGGTTGCGGCCATTATTTTTCGCATTGTAAAGAGCTAGGTCGGCTTTATGCACCAGCTCAGGGACCATTGAGGTGTTATCAAAAGCACAAAAACCAGTGCTAATAGTCAACCTTTTCACCTGCGGAAAGGTAAAATCTGCCACAGTTGCGCGCAGTCGCTCTAACACTTGCATCGCTTGGTCTTTATTATCGCACAGCAATAGCACGGCGAACTCTTCGCCTCCATAGCGAAACACATAATCCTCACTGCGAAAGCTCTGCTTTAAAATTCGCGCTACGAGAATAATAACTTCATCACCAATCACATGGCCGTAGGTATCATTAACGCGTTTAAAGTGGTCAATATCGAACATGGCAAGATACCATTGGCGCTCAAGTTCATTGTCACGGCGCTCAGCGAAGCCGTCGCCATTGATGATGTCCATCACCTGAGAGTCAAAAGTTTGCCGGTTAAGCAGTTCAGTGAGTGGGTCTAATCGCGAGCGATACAGCAAATACAGCTGGTTGGCGTAAATATTAAGAATATTAGTGATCACGAAGGGGGAATCATGCGTCAGCGCGAAGTCACTGCTGCTTTGCACAAAACCTATCACTGCACCAAGATGGTAGATAGGAAAGTACACATATTGTCCTTGGCTACCACTAATGCGCATGCGCTCAGCATCAATTTTTGCCACTAACTGCTGAGCTTGTTCATCATTGAGTATTGCTGCTGAGCCCCCTGAATAGCTACATCGTATGTGGCCCTGCGAAGTAAATTGTTTATTCATGTACAGAGCAAAATTGTTATCGGCAAACACCTGGCTAAGTATATCAATAAGCGCTGCATCCAACGCACGTTCACTTTGTTGCTGCGTTAGACGAATGATCCATTGATGACCACAGGAGTTACTTTGCATAGGCGCTTGTTTTGCTGCTTGATTCTCCTAAGTGTAGACGAACAAAAAGGGTTCTGTGCCCAGTGCACAATGACTGTGTGCAGGCTAAACACTGTCAGTGAAATTGATAAAATCATCGCGATGCACCAGCATAGCGCCATTACTGTAGCCCAAGGTTTCGACGATAGTTTGCTCTTTATGAGCCAGCAATTGGGCCACAGCCACACTGTCATATCTCGCCACGCCTTTGCCTAAGTTAAGCCCTTGCTCGTCACACAAAGTGATGACATCACCACGACTAAACGGCCCCTTTAATTGCGTTATACCAACCAGAAGTACACTGGCCCCACCTTTTGCAATCGCTGCTGCCGCACCGCCATCAAGCACCACCTTGGCTTTGCTCATCGGCCCTGCTAGCAACCACAGCTTGCGACTGCGCCGAGGTGCTTTTAAGCTCAATACCCGGGTGCCTGTTTGCTGCTGCAAACAATTTATAATGACATTCTGGCCGTGTCCTGCACTGATCACCACATCCACACCACCGTGACGGGCAATACTCGCAGCTTCAAGCTTAGTAGCCATCCCCCCTGTGCCCACGGTGCTGCCTGAACCTCCTGCTAACGCCTTTACCTGATCATCAATATGGCGGATTTCCGCAATCAGCTCGGCATCGGGGTGGCTGCGCGGATCGGCGGTGAATAATCCAGGCTGATCAGTTAGCAACAACAAGGTATCAGCGCGAGCTAATATGGCTACCTTAGCGGAGAGGTTGTCATTGTCGCCCACTTTAATTTGTGTGGTTGCGACGGCATCGTTCTCATTGATGATGGGTACCGCTCCCTCTTGCAATATAGCTAGCAACGCATCACGAGCATTGAGGTAGCGCTCGCGGTTTTCTAAATCCGCTTGTGTCAGTAACATTTGTCCCACGGCAATTGAATAAAGCGCAAATAGGCTTTGCCAGGTATGCAGCAGCTGGCTTTGCCCGATAGCAGCTAACATCTGCTTTTGTGCCAAGGTCTCAGTACCAGGTTGGCGGCCCAATAATTCTCGCCCCGCTGCAATCGCCCCGCTGGTGACGATAATTATACGATGGCCTTGTTGCTTCAATTGCGCGCACTGACGCACTAAATCAACCATGTGCGCTTTATCTAGGCCTCGGCCATGATTGGTCAGCACGCTGGTGCCCAACTTAACGACAATAGTTTGCACTTAATTGCTTCACTTTGTGGAAATGATGACTAATTATTACCCTAGGACTAGGCGCACAAACAAGTTAAATTAATTCAAGTGTGCTAGCATCGCCGCAATTTTGCTTAACCCCACGTTTGTTTATGCCTGCAAGCTTATGTTTAATTATTGCCACCTTCTTATGGGGCAGTTCTTTTATCTCGCTAAAGTATGCCATTGGCGTGTACGACCCAGCTGTGGTTATTTTCTTGCGTATGCTCACCACTCTAGCCGTAAGCCTATGCCTGTGGCGTTTTATTACGCGTTTTGATTATCGCCAGGGTGACTGGAAGTACCTAGTGTCGATGAGTTTAGCCGAGCCTTGCCTGTATTTTCTATTCGAAGGCCACGCTATGGAGCACACCTCAGCATCACAGGCAGGGGTGATTGTGTCGTGTTTACCGCTGATTGTCGCTGTACTGGCATTTTTTATGCTCAAGGAGCGTATCAGCCGCGCCATTATTGTCGGCTTTACGCTGTGTATCGGTGGCAGTATTTTGCTCACTATGCTCTCTCCTGCCTCTGAGCATGCGCCCAACCCCATTGTTGGCAACACCCTAGAGCTACTGGCGATGCTCTGCGCCGCTTATTACACTGTGAGCGTAAAACACCTCGCGGCGCGCTACTCACCGCTGAGCTTGATTGCTTTGCAAGGGTTAGCAGGCTCGCTGTTCTTTGCGCCATTTTTGCTTTTTGTAGAAGTGCCGCAGAACCATGATCCCATTGCCTTTGCTCATATCCTCTATTTAGGCACCTTTGTAACCCTTGGCGGCTATGGCATGTATAACTATGCCATCAGTAAAGTATCGGTGCTCACTGCCGCCGCCTACTCAAACTTGATCCCTATTTTTACCCTGTTGCTCTCTGCCATTGTGCTCAGCGAGGTACTGACTCTGGGTCAATGGTTAAGCATTGCCGTGGTGTTCGCTGGGGTGATGATAAGCCAACGACATCAGGCGATTGTCGTTGACTTGGAAGAGGAAGAAATCAATGAGGCAGAAACTAACAAGCGCAAATCCGTGCCAGAGGCGGGCGAATTAAAAGGGTAGCACGTCACCAGATGCAAACCGGGAGCACTGGCCGCTGCGGTCTGCTCCTGGTGCACCACTTGTTTTTGCTCAATGCGATAACTTAATTGACGACCATCAGCGAGCGACAACACCAGTATGTCGCCCACCTGCACATGGCGTAAAAAAGCAAAGTGGGTATCATTATGCGCAGCAATCACGCTGCTACCATCACTGCCCAATGGGCTCGAGGCCAAAGCATGAGCGGGGCCGAACGCCAAATTTCGGCCGCTGGCTCCGGCCAGCACATAGCGCTCAAGCGCTAAGTCCGGCACACTGAGCTTTGCCACCACATGGGTATCAGCATAATACCAAGGCGCGACTGCGGCGCCTTGGCGTATCAAGCTTTGCTGCCAAGCCCGCTCAATAAGGTGCTGAGCCAACCATGCCTTGGCTTGTACATAGCCCCCTTGAGTAAAGAGCAACAACCCCAGTGCAAACACCCCATAAAGGGCGTAACGCCCCCTCTGTTTACCCATGTTGACCTCGCACTTTAAGCCAAGCGGATGCAATCACCATCAGCATCATGCCCAGTAGTACATGCCACAATGATTGACCATCTGTTTGCGCAAAACGCATAAGACGCTGCCCCTGGGCCACAGGGTTAGGTACTTGCTCATCATGCATTGCCGGGCTTTTAGCTGGCGTTTCATCAACCGCGATAAAGGCGGTGAATGGGCTTAACAGCTGATGCTCTAGCGCTAATTCCAAGACTTGCTCACGCACCGTTTGCTGTTCATTATAAAGTAACAGTGACGCTATTTGTTGACGCGCCCAGACTCTCGCAATGGCTTCGCTACGCTCATAATTACGCGCACTCTCATGCATTGGCATACTCAGACGTAATGGACCATGTTGCGACGTGGCGTTAATGTGGATACCTTGCTGCTGACTGTCGAGCTTAATTGCCACCATTAACGGCTCGCCAAAATAAAGATCCGGTAAGGGTTTGGGCCAGTAGTCTAATTCACCACTGCGCGCCCCAGCGAGATGCAAGTCTCTCAGTGCAGGGTTGGCAAGGCGTGCTATCAATGCTTGCATTTGCGCTTGCACCTCAGAGCCATCACTAATAAAGGTGTAGCTACCACGACCCACTTGCGCAGCACGGCGCATAAAGTAGCTATTGGGCGCGCTGCCGATGCCCACCGTAAATAAACGGCTATCGCCTAATCGCGCTTTGATCAAATCAAACAGCGCTTGCTCATTACTCACGCTACCATCGGTCAAAAACACCACCTGACGAACAAACCCCGGGTGTTGCTTGGCGTCTAGCGCGTGATGCAACGCACCGGCTATTTCGGTGCCGCCATCGGCGTCAAGGTTATAAACAAATCGCTCTGCCTCATTGCGGTTAAACTCATTAGCCGCCACGGCACTGGGTCGGAATAAACGCGCCGTAGAGTCAAAGTCGATGATATTAAAGCTGTCATTTTCATTCATGTTGTCCAGCGCATAAAACAGCGCCTGCTTTGCCGCCTGCATGGAGCTGCCATGCATTGAGCCGGAACTGTCAATCACGAAAATGAGCTCTCGCGCTAAACGCTGCTGAGCACTAAATTCATCGCTTGGTGGGAGTAGCATTAACAGCCCATAATCACCACTTTGCGCTGTCTGCCTAAAGAAAGCGGCACGTGCTTTGTCGCTTTGCTCCACTTTGGCGCGCAGCACAAAATCGCGGTTCATACTTTCGTCGCTCACTAAAAGCTGGTAACGACCAAAGCTAGGGTTGCGAATATCCGCCTTATAATGAGGGGTGCGAATGCTGTGCAATGCGAGGCCAAAATCGATATCTACCTGTAACTGCAACTTCGGCTGTGTATTGGTCAGTGGCTGCTGACCGGTGGCTTGTTGAACAAAACGCGGGCTCATCCAGCCTGACGCTAACTCTGCTGCCTTACTTACAGTCGCCCCTGCGGTCGCCCCTGCAGTCGCCCCTGCAGTCGTTTCTAGTTCAGGGCTGCTAAGCGTTGCAACCTTATCAGCACCATCAAGACGATATTGCCTTGGGTGATAACGAGGCGTGAAGGTCATCGGCAAACGCACGCTGAGCTGGGCATCGCGTAAAGACACCATTTCTTGATACTGCAAGGTAATGCGTACTTGCTCACCGGGGCCAAGATTGGCCAGTCGCGAGGTAAACATATTGGCACGTTGCTGGTTAACTAGAGCCGCACGCTTACCGGCACGTTTAGCCGCTTGATACTGACGCTCTGCCGCTTGTTTCTCAGCAATTTTACCGACAATTTTGCGCTCTCCCACAGTCATAACCATGGCGTGTACCGCACTCTCACTGGGTAGCGGAAACACATACTGGGCATTGACCGCAAACGGGTGACGATTGATAAAAGTTTGCGTTACCTCAACATGGTTAATTAACCCAGTAATACGCATTTTTGCTTGCGTATTCAGTAACACTCCGGGCGCTACATGGGTGCCATGGGCATCACTTAAGCGCAGCTGCGCTTTGTTGTCTGCATGACTATCATTACTGGCTAAAGCTGGCGAACATAGAAGTAGAGAAAAAAGGCCCACAGCGAGAGCTGTGAGCACTTTGCTAGGACTACTCAACATAATCGGGTCCTCGTGATGATTGGCAAACTTAGTTTTTAGCCATTTGGCTTTGCGTCGCACCACGGGCCGTTAATGTTACGCGACGATCGAAGAAGTTAGTTTCATATTCATTGCCGTTATCGACCAGTTTCTGCTCACCATAGCCTTGAGCATAGAGTTGTTCGCCACTCACGCCTTGGTCAACAAGGTAAGCCTGCACTGCATCAGCACGACGCTGTGATAAACTCAGGTTTGCGCTTTCATCGCCCTGAACATCGGCATAGCCGTTCAAGTTCAGACTCAGTTCTGGCTTACGCTTAAGGATTAAAGCGAGCTGGTCGAGCTGCTCGGCGAAATGTGGCTCGATACGCGACGAACCCGAGCGAAATTGCACCGTCATTGCCAGTAAGTTATCAATGCGCGCTTGTTCTAAGCGGTTTTGTTCATTTTCTAATGCGTCGATTTGCGCCGTCAGTGAACGGTTACGGTCTAAGGTGCTACGCAGTTGTTGGTCTGTGTCTTTATATTGGCTGAGCATCACTTGTTGTGATTCAACGGTGTTCTCTGCAGCTTCTTTCTCGCCGATGATGCCGCCGATAAATGCGCCTGCGAAAGCGCCAATCGGGCCACCGACTACGGCACCAATGGTTGCGCCCGTGCCAAGTCCCCATGCAGTTTCTGAGGCCATTTCTTTTTTCTCTTTCGCCATCGCTGGTGCAGCCATTAGGGTCGAAATAAGTGCAGTTGCAAGTAGTTGTTTTTTCATCGTCTTCATCCTTCAATACTTAATTTGGTTGGTGTATTGCAAGCAACAAAGTGGTTGGTGACTGTGCTGTCTTGCTTAGGAGTTATTAAAACAAGACACAGTGGCAACAAAGGGGAGCAAAAAAGGAAAAATGAAGGGCAATTATGGCAATAAAATGGCAAGCCTGAGCGCCAGCTTAAAATGGCAGTGAAATCACCTCTATAGAGACGTTTTGCGGCCATAAACACCGCAGCTGATGATGAAAATAGTCGGGGCAAGCGGAAGTTGCGAAGCGTGTTTTCCCCACTTTAGAGGCCGGATTAATTGCTTGGCTGGGTAAGCACCGTTGCAGTTGCAGGGCCACCGCTTGCTCGGTGGTCAGCACATCAATGTGTGGGCCATATAGCTTTCGCAAAACAGGAGCAATAAAGGCATAGTGTGTGCAACCCATCACCAACACATCGGCGCCTTGGTCAATCAAGGGCTGCGCGTAGCCGTGCAGCAGTTGCTCCACCTTTTTGCCACTCAGTTGCAATTGCTCTATGGTGCCTGCCAGCTCAGGGCAAGGTTGGAAAATAATACGCCCCGAGGCCTCGCCTTGGCGTTGACACAATTGAATGAATCGTGGCGAAGCCACGGTATTGGGTGTTGCTAACACCCCAACCACCTTGGTTTTGCTCAATGATAATGCCGGTTTCACGCCGGGTTCAACACCCACAATAGGCAGCGTGAATTGTGCTCGCAAAGTATCAATGGCTGCCATCGTCGCAGTATTGCAAGCCAAAACAATCGCACTGGCCCCATGCTCGCATAAGTAAGAAGTAATACGCGAGCACCTTGATATCACTTGCTCGGGGCTTTTGTCGCCATAGGGCATAAAGCCACTGTCCGCAACATAGTGAATATCATACTGGGGCAGCAATTGTCGCACTTGTTGGGCAATGGCAAGACCACCCACGCCAGAGTCGAAAATACCGATAGAAGAGTGGAACAAAATAGCGCGCTCAGGGTTACTAAGGCGGCCAAGTGTAGAGCCTTTATGACACAAAGCCAAGCAACAAAAAACAGCTTAGCCAGGTATTTAAAGGTTACAGTTGCTTGTCTATAAAGTACTCTTCGACATCATCTTTAATATCGAGGTAACCGTCATTTTAGAGGTCGAGCACGGCTAAGGCCGACGCCTCAAAGTACTGCCAATCCTGAGACGGTGAAAACCGCCGCTGTAAATGCACGAAGTTTTCCGCCATTTTCAGCGTTGCCATAGTCATACGCAAAGTTTCATCTTGGCAGCTACTAAAAAAGTGGTGATCATGGTGGCGTAAAATAAGCTGGCAGGTGTCTTTTGGTAAGTTCCAGGCACTGGCCAAGTAATAGGAATATACAATAATGGTTACCCAGCACTCACCATCTGGTCCTAGTTGCAGGGCACAAAAAAGCCGAGCATGGTACTCGGCTTCGTTAAAAACATCCCAGTTTAAAGTTGAATTACCGCATCAGTGCCTAGCCCAGGGCCGTAGACAATGGCATTGAGCAGTAACCGTGCGGTGCCTTTAGTGGCACCACGGAAGTTAGGCATATTGGCAAACATGATCACTTGGCCATTGCCCTTTTTCTCGCGCGTAAGGTAAGCGGCATTACTCATTCGCTGCGCCGCTTCAGGCCACAACAAACCACTCATACGCACGTACAAGTCTTGCCCTTGCGGAATGGTCGCCCAGCCAATCATGCGCTGCTCGGCCTTACTATTTTCTTGCAGCACACCGTAGCGCACTACCGCATCAACACCTTGCTTGGCCATAAACAAAGGCACATCACCAGCTAATACCGGCAGCTGCTGCTCAACCCCATAGCTGAGCCAATGTTTTTGATCTGTGCGCCCAGCGACTATCGCCCCAGAAGGCATAAATGCAGCACTCCAATCATGCCAGCGCTCAAGCTGCTCCTTGTTCAAAGGCTTCACATCGTCGCTTTTATCCCAAGGGAAACGCAATTGTGCAGAAACCTTATGGGCATTAATCAAATCAGCATTGGCGATACGCTGCTGCTTGGCTTGCCACTCGCGCATCAGCGCCAGATCATACTCATCGGCCTTATCAAAGCTCTGCTTCAACAGCGCCACTTTTGAGAAGTCTTCTGCTGTGGCTAATTGCGCAGCCGAGTTACCATTAACGATTAAGGTGCCGCCCTGCGCAACCCACTTGTCCAACGCGCTAATATGGCTTTTCGATAACTCACCATACCAACGACTAGGGACAATGATGACATTGTAGCCACGAAGATCGCTGTAAGAGAGCATCTCTTGGCTTAAATGGCTATGACGAATACCAAGCTCGGTATCAAGCATATGCCACATCGAGCCAATATCGCCCGGAGCAATGCCATTTTGGCTAATAAAGGCTATTTTTGGTGCTTTCAATAACTTAAAGTTTTCGCCGCCAATATCGGGTAAGTCTCCTTTACCCAAACCTTGGTCTATGGCGATGGCAGACACGCCGACTTCCTTTGCCACCTTATCCAATAAGGCGCTCAATTCGCCGCCCTCTAGGGTGTTATCATAATTATTGACCACCACCGAGCCTCGGTTGAAGCGGGTGTCGTTAAACACACCCGGCTTAGCCAATACGCGCACTTTTACGCCCTGCTCAAGTAAGCGCGCGGCAAACGCCACAGAGGCATCGCTGGCGCCATCAACAACATAAGCAATGGCATTATCACGAGGTTGTACACCGGCTTCGCTGGGGCGCTGGTAGGTGGTGAGATCATCATCAAGGTGTTCAGGTACTTCCAATGCCGGCAGACCAAACATCATCGATACATTCCACGCGGTGGTGTCATACATAATTGAGCTGCCATCACGCAGGGTCTTTTGTCGCTCCTCCAATAGCACCGCATCACTTAACTCAGCGTCAAACTCCATGATGGTTGCCAGTAACGGCGCATCATACTGGCGATTGGGGATGACAATAGCGCCCTTAGGGATGGTCGCATCACGCACCTGCCCGAGGTGGTTTTTGGCCTTGCGTACCTTAAGCTCTTCAGTGGTTGCATAATAATCGATGCCCTGTAAATCAAGGATATCCAATAGCTTGTGCAGGCGCGCGGTATTATCGGTCGGGAGAATAACAAAACTGCGCTCACCATATTTTCCGTCGGGGTCAATATGCGCTAAGCGGTTACTGACAAAGTCACGGTACATAGCTTTACTGTGCTGTTGCAGGGTCTTAAGGTTAGCCAAAGAGCTAATATATTGATGATCAACAGACTCTTTGTAACTACGCACATTGCCATTTTTTAAGCGCACGCCATCTTCTGCGGTACGTGCTTGTTCATATAGAATATGTACCGTCCCTTTGTACTCGGCATAGTTGGAATAACCCGGGTAGAGGTTTTCAAACCACTCGCCGGTGTAATAAGGCCAGTTTTTATCATCAAAGGCGCTGGCGTGATCGCCGGCAAATACCTTGCTCCATTTACGCGTACTGGTGGGAATATTCACGTTCAGCGGTTCACGCGGCGGGCCCATTAAAAAGGTGTCTAAGGCACCCATTTCATGGCCATCGATCATCAGTTGCGGAAACCATTCATTGATGGCTTGTATACGACCCTTTGATTCTGGATTTACGGCAAAGTAAAAATCGCGATTGAGGTCGAAGTAATAATGGTTAGTCCGCCCAAATGGCCATGAACCGCTGTGCAGCAGTGATTGCGTGTCAAAGTTAGGCGCGGCACTGCGGCTTTCTTGCAGGCGTTTAGTAAATCGGGCGCGACCATCGGGGTTCATTAATGGGTCGACCAGTATCACCAAATCATCTAGGAGCGATTCTATCTCTGAGTCTTGTGAGGCAAGTAATTGGTAAATAAGCGCTAAAGATGCATCCGCACCGGAAGATTCATTGCCATGGATACTGTAGGCCATCCATGCCGTACCTGGAGTCGAATCAATGAGAGTATCTATTTGTGATGATGAGAGCGCGTCCGGTTCGCTGAGTTTACTAATATTCGCTTTAATTTCATCAATATTGGCCAGATTCTTTGCTGAGCTAATCATTAAATAATGCAACGGGCGCCCTTCATAACTGCGGGCGTACTCAACGATTTTTGCTTTATCACTTTGCTCGGCCCACTTATTTACCAGCTCAGTAATTTGCGCTGGCGTGGCGGTGCGCTGACCCACGTCAAAGCCAAGCACCTCATTGGCTGGGGTGATATTTGCCGCATATTGCCCTTGATGTAACGCGGGATAGTCGCCACCGGGCACCGACGTGGGCTGCATTAGCACTGTGGCATGGGCACTGGCCGCAAACACTGCACAGCCCCATGCAGCACTTGCTAATATCCTGTTTAGCTTCATAAATTTACCTTTTTATTATGGTTTTACGTCGCTTTCACTATAGCAGCTGCAATCTAAGCCGAGCGCTATTTGAGCTAAATAGCATTATGCTGCGATAACCATAACGCGAGATAGCGCAACAGCAATTGCAGCAAACATTGGCATGATGTTTCTGTGCCACGTTATAATAAGGGCTATACACCATTGGTTTTTGTTACCCACCTAAGCGTGACAAAGGGCAATGAACCTTTGCTAAACGCGTAATTGGGGAAGCACAATCAATTTAACCAGCACTAAACTCAACCGCCTCGGTGTCGACGCACCTCTATTTTTACTCAGCGCCGGATTCATCATCTGCTTTTGCCTTTTTGCCCTGTTCGACCTCAAGACCCTATCGCAGTGGGTTGATGCCAGCTTTGCTTGGTCGGCTAAGTATTTTGGCTTGTACTGGCAGTTGTTGTTATTAGCCACCTTTATCATTGCCATCGCCACTGCCATGTTGCCCGCAGCCAAACAGCGTATTGGCAACTTAGCCGCCCCGGAATTTTCGTTATTCCAATGGGGAGCCATGATTATGTGCACTCTGCTCGCGGGCGGGGGCGTATTTTGGGCCGCCGGAGAGCCTATGGCTCACTTTTTATCCGTGCCGCCCCAATTTAACCACGTCGCGGCGGCAACCCCAGAGGCGGTGCCCTACGCTTTGGCCCAGTCATACTTGCATTGGGGCTTTCTGGCTTGGGCCATACTCGGTAGTTTAACCACCATTATGCTGATGCATTATCACTATGATAAAGGCTTGCCTTTAGCACCACGCACTTTGCTCTACCCGGTATTTAAAGAAAAAGCCCTGAGTGGGCCCATTGCCGTTATCGCCGATGCCGTGTGTATTGTGGCTGTGGTGGCCGGTACCGTGGGGCCAATCGGCTTTTTAGGCTTACAGGTAAGCTATGGCTTGAATGCGTTATTTGCCATTCCCGATACCACGCTCACCCAAGTAAGCGTGATAGGCGTGCTAACTTTTATTTTCGTGATGTCGGCCGTCTCTGGGGTTACCAAAGGCATTCAGATACTCAGTCGTTTGAACATGTTACTTGCGCTGGTGTTACTGGCATTTATATTGGTTGCGGGAGCCACCTCATTTATTTTCACGAGCTTTTTTAGCGGCCTTATCACCCATTTAAGCCACTTTTTTGATATGGCCTTATACCGGGGCGAGGCAGGATTATTTAATGATGCCGGCTGGCTTGGTTGGTGGACAGTGTTCTTTTGGGGCTGGTTTTTAGGATACGGCCCGATGATGGCCATTTTTATCGCGCGCATTAGTCGTGGCCGCTCTATTCGCGCCATTATTATTATGCTGTGTATCGTGGCTCCGCTTATTACCATGTTCTGGTTTACCATCGTCGGTGGCACCGGGTTAAGCCTCGAACTAGAACAAGCCGATACTATTTCCAAAGCGTTTGCTGGTTTTAACCTTCCTGCAGCATTAATTGCCATCACTCAGGCCTTGCCACTAGGCGGGTTAGTGTCTTTCCTGTTTTTAATTCTAACCCTGACATTTGTCGCCACTACGGGGGATTCGATGACCTATGTATTGTCGGTTTCGACCTCACGTTCAGAGCACCCCGCCGTGCCCATTCGGGTATTTTGGGGGATAGCCATGGGCTTGATGGGCAGTATTTTAATCATCATAGGCTCTGGCGGTATCGACAAACTGCAAGCGTTTATAGTGGTCACCGCCGTGCCGGTCTCTATTATCTTACTGCCCTCGCTGTGGGATGCACCGCGCATTGTATTTGCTCGGGCAAAAAATCCGCCAAACCATACGTGAGGGTGAGTTCAAGGTTGGGGTGCAAAAGCGAGGATCTTGTTGAGTGCTATGCAGGACCTGAGAACCATACTTTTCTTTAATAAACCTTATAGCGGCACTCGAAACTAGTAAGACAAAGTGTATTTCTTGTTACTTCCGCGATTTTCTCATATTGTAATTAAGTTCATTATTGAGATAGTCCAATGACAGACGAAATACTTACTATTAAAGAGGTCGCCACCTACCTTAAGCTAAATGAAAAGACGGCATATCGTCTTGTAATTGAAGGTAAATTGCCTGGTTTTAAGGTAGGTGGAAGTTGGCGCTTTAAGCGCGTAGATTTGGAAAAGTGGATTGAAGAACAAAAGAGTCCTCAACCAAAAGAATAAATAAGGACGTTATATGATCCCTAGTTATCAAGAATTCATGCGCCCCTTTCTTGAAATTGCTCATCAAGCTGATGGTAAAGAAGTTAGGTTACGCGATGTGATAAATCAGTTAGCTGATAAGTTCAGTCTAACTGAAGCCGAACGTGAAGAGACACTGCCAAGCGGCAGACAATCTATTCTTGATAACCGTGTTGGTTGGGCTAGGACTTACCTAACCAAAGCAGGCTTGCTTGAAACCACACGACGAGCACATTTTGTGATCACCGCTCGTGGTATATCAGCTTTGCAAGATCCTAGTGTTAAAATTGATAATGACTATCTAAAGCAATTTGATGAATTTGTCGCATTTAAGCAAAAGACAAATGAATCAGATGCGCCTAGCGTTGATGTAGAGTCAGCCACAGACATTACCCCTGATGAAGCACTTAGAGCCGCCTACAAAAAGATTAACGATGCATTAGCGCAAGATATTCTCGATAGGACCCGTAAAGTCACCCCAGCGTTTTTTGAAGACCTGTTGATTGAGCTTCTCGTCGCAATGGGATATGGCGGTACAGATGAAGGTGCAGCCCATGCACTTGGTAAAACCGGCGACAATGGCGTAGATGGCGTAATCGACCAAGACCCTCTTGGCGTTGATCAAATTTATATTCAAGCCAAACGTTATGCCGAAGGTAATAATGTGAGTTCTGGCGATATTAGAGATTTTTTTGGAGCGCTAAATCTTAAACGTGCGCAAAAAGGTATTTTTATCACAACATCAGATTTCACATCATCAGCACAAGAAACAGCAAACAATCTAGGCACTCGAATCGTCTTAATTAATGGTAAAGAGCTAGCCAAACTCATGCTGCGCTATAACATCGGCAGTCGAGATGAAGATGTATTGCATATTAAAAAGATAGATGAAGATTTCTTTGACGAAGTTTAGGAAAGGTTATGGATATTGAAGGATTAAAGCCTGAAACCCAAGCTCGATTAAGCATTGACGAACAATTAAAGGTCGCTGGCTGGAAAGTACAAACATGGCCTAAGGTTAACCTTGGCGAAGGTTTGGGGGTTGTGGTTAGAGAATACCCAACCGATACTGGTCCCGCTGACTATTTACTGTTTGTAAATCGTAAAGCAGTAGGTGTTATTGAAGCCAAAAAAGACGAAACCATTCTCTCCCAAATAGAAGACCAAACACTTCGATATGCCACGAGCAAAATAAAATTCCGACAAGATGAAGAGCCTCTTTCTTTCTTATTCGAAGCTACAAGCCAAGTTATTCATTTTACAGATTTAAGAGATCCTGCTCCCAGAGCAAGAGAGATTTTCCATTTCTTCAAACCAGAAACACTTCAAGACTGGCAAAAGCAAACTAGCTCTTTGCGTTCTCGATTAAAAAATGAAATGCCAGAATTGCCGAAAGCGAAACTACGCGACTGCCAAATAAACGCGATCACAGGATTAGAAACATCCCTTGCCGATAACAGACCTCGCTCATTAATTCATATGGCAACAGGTGCTGGTAAAACGTTTACCGCAATTAACTCAGTATACCGATTACTAAATAATGGTGGTGCTAAACGAATCTTGTTTTTGGTTGATACCAGAAACCTTGGTAAGCAGGCAAAACAAGAGTTTCATGCTTTTAAACCACATGGTAAAGAAACATTTTTTCATGAAAATCACATAGTACAGCGACTAAATAGCAGCACCATAGATGATGCCGCTGAAGTTTGTATTTGTACTATACAAAGGATGTACTCAATTCTAAGTGGTAAACCGATAGACGAAAGCGCAGAAGATTTATCACTACATGAACAAAAGCAAAATCAACAACAAGCAAAACTGGTGAAGTATAACCCAGCAGTTCCAATTGAAACCTTTGACTTTATTATTGTTGATGAATGTCACCGCTCTATTTATAACCTTTGGAAACAAGTGCTCGATTATTTTGATGCATTCATTATTGGTCTTACTGCCACACCTGATAAACGCACATTAGGCTTTTTCAACGAAAACATCGTTGCGGAATATAGTTATGAAGACTCTGTGCTTGATGGAGTAAATGTTGGTTACGATGTTTATGAGATTGAAACCGAAATCGGTAACAAAGGTGCTGAACTGAAAGCCAAAGAATGGCTAGATCATCGAGATAAGTTAACTCGCAAAAAACGCTGGGCACAAGCAGAAGAAGATAACACTTACACCAGCAAAGAGCTTGATCGCTCTGTGGTTAATACCAGCCAAATCCGCCAAGTTATTAGAGCAATGAAAAAGGCAGTCGAAACTGAAATATTTCCTAACCGCAAAGAAGTGCCAAAAACACTTATATTCGCCAAAACCGACAGCCACGCTGATGACATTATTCAAATTGTTCGTGAAGAGTACGGGCAAGGAAATGAGTTTTGTAAAAAGGTTACATATAGCGCAAAAGACCCTGATGGCATATTGAATGATTTTCGTAATGATTTTAACCCACGCATCACCGTGACTGTTGACATGATCGCCACAGGAACAGACGTAAAACCATTAGAGGTTCTACTGTTTATGCGTGATGTTCGCAGCAAAGGCTATTACGAACAAATGAAAGGTCGTGGCGTAAGAAGCTTAGGTTTTGAAGATCTGCGCAATGTCAGCAAAAGTGCAACGAGTGCCAAAGATAGGTTTGTACTAATCGATGCAGTAGGTGTTGAAAAGTCTCAAAAAACAGAGAGCCGTCCGTTAGAACGTAATTCTAACCTTTCAATGAAAGACTTACTTCAAGGCGTTGCTATGGGACATCGTGATGATGACACAATACAAAGTTTGGCAAACCGCTTAACCCGTTTAGGAAAACAAATTGATACTCGCGGTCACAAGAAAATAGAGAAACTCACAGGTAAACCAGTTGCTCAATTAGCAAGAGAACTATTAACCGCGCTAGACCCTGACGCAATCAATCAAAAAGCATTAGAAAATGCCAAGGCACAAGGTATTACACGAAGTGAAGAAACACTTATCGATAGTGAGCGCGAAACAGCAAAACAACAATTGATTGATAAAGCATGTGAAAGTTTTGATAACCCTGCTGCCAGAGATGTGATTGAGTCTGCCAGAAGAGAACGCGAACAAGTTATCGACCATATCAATTTGGATACGCTGACTTACTCTGGCTACAGTGCTCAAGCAGAAGAAAAAGCCGAAAAGGTAATACAAAGCTTTAAAGAATTTATTGAGCAGCATAAAGATGATATTCAAGCGCTCAGCTTTTTCTACCAGCAACCTTATCAGCGCAGACCATTAACTTTTTCCATGTTAGAAGAATTGCACCAAGCGTTAAATAACCCTCCGTTGTTATTAACAACGGAAAAACTATGGACTGCTTATGAGCGCATAAATTCAGCAAATAGCAATAGTAAAGGTAAAAAGGTCAACACCCAAAGGCAGCTAACCGATATAATATCACTAGTAAAATATGCTATCGGTTTAGAGGCAGAGCTTAAGCCTTTTGCTGAGCAAGTAGACGCTAAATTTAAAAAATGGATCTTCCGCCATAATGCCCAAAGAAAAACAGCATTTACCGAAGAACAAACTACGTGGCTGCGGTTGATCAAAGACCATATTGCAGCTAGCTGTTCTATTGAACGCGATGATTTTGACTATAGCCCATTTTCAGATCGTGGTGGTTTACAAAAAGCATGGGGCTTGTTTAACAGCGAAGCTCAAAACAAATTAGATAGCCTATTGGCTGAGATGAATCAGGAATTAATTGCGTGAGTAGAAAAAATGGCTTGCCTGTAGGGTGGGAGTGGTCCACTTTAGATGATATTGCAATTTGGGGGAGCGGTGGCACTCCCAAACGCAGTGTAAACCAATATTATGACGGTGGTTCTATTCCGTGGGTAACAATAGCTGACTTGAATAATGGTGTTGTGGAAGATACTTTGACGCACATTACTGAGCTAGGCTTAAATGAAAGCTCGGCAAAGATTGTTCCTAAAGATTCTATATTGTTAGCCTTGTATGGTTCTATTGGTAAGCTTGGGATTGCGGGTAGAGATCTCGCAACCAATCAAGCAATAGCGACAGCAATTCCAAAAAATGATTGGTTTGAAACTAAGTATCTATATTATTTCCTAGAAAGCCAAAAGCAAAATTTAAACCAGTTAGGATCAGGCGTTACTCAAAAAAATATCTATCTAAAAGATTTAAAGAGCGTCCAAATTCCAGTTGCCCCAAGAAAAGAACAAAAAAGGATTGCCGAAAAGCTTGATGAGCTGTTCTCAGAACTTGAAGCAGGTGTTAAAGAGTTAAATACTGCTCAAATTAAACTTAAGCACTATCGTCAGTCCCTACTTAAAAGTGCGGTTGAAGGCGCACTTACCCAAAAATGGCGAGATGATAATAAATATCAAATTGAAGAAACAGGCAAAGAACTTTTAAATCGCATTCTTATTGCGCGTAAGCAACGCTGGGAACAGGCGAAACTCGCAGAGTTTAAAGAGAAAGGCAAAACACCACCTAAAAACTGGCAAGAAAAATATCCAGAACCAGTCCAGCCTGATACAACTGATTTACCTGAACTTCCAGAAGGATGGGTTTGGGCAAGCTTAGATCAATGTATCGAGCAAGCAAAAGACATTACTGACGGACCATTTGGTTCTAATTTAAAGACAGAGCATTACATTGAATCTGGGCCTAGAGTTATTCGACTTCAAAATATAGGTGATGGAGAGTTTTTGAATGACAAAGCTCACATATCAAAAGAACGTTATAATAATCTTATTAAACATGCAGTCGAGCCGAATGATATTCTGATTGCAATGATGGGGGAGGATTTACCTAGAGCATGTTTGCCCCCAAATGATATTTCACCAGCAATCGTTAAAGCTGACTGTGCGCGAGTAAGGCTAAATAATGAGATTGTAAACTCACATTTAGTCATGCATTTTCTGAACTCAATTCCAGTTCGATCAAGAACTAAATCAGCAGTAAAAGGTGTTGGAAGACCGAGAATCAATCTTGGCTACATTAGAAGTATTGCAATTCCTATTCCTCCACAGTTAGAACAAACGGCTCTTTTAACGGAAATAAATAATCAATTGGATTCTGTAAATCGACAATTTGTTGCATCTGAAATAAGTTTAAAACAGTCTGAAGTACAACGTAAAAACATTCTAAAAAGCGCATTTGCTGGAGAACTTGTTTCTCAGGATGAAAATGATGAGCCAGCCTTTTCACTTTTAGAAGCAATAAAAAAAGAAAGAGAAGAACAAGCAAAGCAAGCTAAACCTAGCAAGAAACGCCAAACAAAAAAAAAAGTTGATGTGATGAATACGTTATTAGAAGTGTTAACAGCAGAAGACAGATGGATTGATGCTCAAGAGGCATTTAAAAAATGTGGCATTGTAGACGGTTCATCAATAGACCGCGTTGAAGAAATTTATGCTGAGTTACGAAAGCTTGAAAAGTCTGGTCAAATTGAAATTGAGCGCAATGGTAGTTATGACCAGATAAGGTTTATTAAGGAAGATTAATGCGATTAGCCTCATTTACCATTGGCTCGGAGCGAGATGGTATTCGACAACAGTTTAAAAACCTTAAAAACGTTACCATCGACTTTGAAGAAGAAGAATGGATCACGCTAGTCATTGGTTGGAATGGCACAGGTAAATCTAATGTGCTTGAAGCATTAGCCGTTTTATTTCGCGATCTTATTATGGGTAAAAATGAGAGAGGAGAAAAAGATAAACCAACGTTTTCTTACATCCTTCGCTACTTTTGCCATGAAAAAGAGATCGAGATAGATGCTGATCCTGAGCGCGAAAAAGAAGCCTATAAAATCAGTTACAGAGACTTAGGAGAAGTTAAATCAGAGGAGTCTGCTCAAGCAGATTTATTGAGTGTGCTAACGGGAAAGAAAGAGTTAGCTGAAATTACATTTAATAAATTTAAAAAGCGACAAGATGATTTTTTACCTAATTACGTGTTTGGTTATTATTCAGGCCATAGTGATCGTATGCAATCTGTTTTTAGGCCATACCTCCAGCAATATGATAAAAAACTTCGCAATGCAAAATCCGAAGATCCGGGGTTAAGGCGTTTATTTTATGCGTTACCTGTACATAGCCAATTTGTATTACTTGCCTTTGTATTAAGACAAGATGATTTAGTTAGGCACTTTCTAGACACACAATTAGGTTTAGAAACTGATGAAAATGCGGAAAGCATTGATTCTGTCTTATTAGAGTTGAATGAACCTTCTTGGAACCTAAATAAAAGTAAAACTCCTAAAGGCGAACACAATGCCTGCCAAGCAAAACCTGATATTTTTTGGGGTGCAGAGGGTGTAGTTCGTAAATTTTTAGATCGTGTACACAAGGTATCTTCTGCACCAATCAAACTAAAAAGAAAAGACGAATCGACTCTTTGGAATAGTAAAACACGCGAATATCTGTATATGTTTATCAAGGATTTAAAAAAACTTGATGAACTAGTAGGTTCTCAAGAACCTAGAAAGTTTTTTCGCGACCTAGAAAGTACTTACGTCTCTGAGCTAATCAGCGAAGTTCGCATTAGAGTAAAACTTAAAAAGAATGATGGTAGTGTTACCTTCAGAGAGTTAAGTGAAGGTGAGCAACAATTGCTAACTGTATTGGGCTTGTTAAGATTCACAGCAGAGGAAGAAAGCCTATTTTTACTTGATGAACCAGATACTCACTTAAACCCTAAGTGGAGTGTTAACTACATTGATTACTTAAATAAATTTGTTACCTCTGGCTCTAAAGGTGAAAACAATAGCCATATAGTTCTCACTACACATAACCCAATTGCTATTGCAGAATTAACTCGTGATCAAGTTCAAATCCTTAGCCGTGACAACGAAACCAGAATTATAGAATCGCATAAGCCTCATTACGACCCTCAAGGAATGGGATATGCGGGAATAATCACAAGTGATATGTTCGGATTAGGCTCTTCTCTTGACAAGAGAACTCAGCGAAGGCTTGAAAAATATAGAGCACTTGCGAGTATAGAAGACAAAAGTAAGTTTGAAGAATTGCGTTTACAGGTCATTTCGGAGTGGTTGGAAAATGATAGGTTTACGATGACACAAAGAGATGATGATTACGAAAGGTATATAAAAATCCGAAATGCGTTGTTGAAAGAAAGGTCTGGTTCCGAAAGCATTAAAGAACTTGTAGATTATGCACTAAGTTTATCGCAACAAGAGCGTGACCAAGTTGCGGCTGAGGCTATTAAAACATTGCTTGATGAGGACGAGTAATGAGGTTCGTTGACAATACTTTTATTGACTTACCTGATGGGTGGGAAGATCGTGCAGAAGCTGCAACGCAAGACCTGATAAATGGCAATATTGTAGCAGATGATAGAAGTACTATATGGAAGGAGCTTAAAGAAAGCTTAGAATTACTTTCAAATGGTCGATGCTGGTATTGCGAAACCAATATACCGAGAACAGATAACGCGGTTGATCACTATAGACCTAAAGGAACAGTTAAAGGTGTTTCTATAGATGAGGGCGGTAAGAATATCACTAGATATGATATCGCTCCCGAGCATTCTGGTTACAAATGGGCAGCTTTTAAAGAAGAAAACTTTAGATTCTCTTGCCAACATTGCAACGAATTTAGAAAAGATTTGCAAGGAACTGCGGGGGGAAAATGGAACTATTTTCCGCTAATTGAGGAAGCTGAAAGAGCTTATGACGAACTTGATGAAGACAACGAAAACCCCAGTTTATTAGATCCCTGTAAAAGACTTGACTGGAGAATGCTGTCATATGACAAAAGTGGGGCACCATTTTCTCGTCATGCAGAAGGTTCAGAGGAAGATCTAAAAGTTAAATATTCAATTCGACTTTATCACTTAGATCAAAAACGTCTAAACGAAGGGCGCCTCGCTCAATGGAATTTATTTAAGCCATTAATCACGGACGCTAAAAAGTGGTATTTGAAAAAATTAAGACGAGATCAAGGAGCTGAAGCTTGTTTTCAAAAAGAGCTACGAAAAATAGGGAAATGGTTTAATCCTAAAAGCAAAAACACTTACTTGGGTTATCTTGTTTACCAATTAGAGCAAGACAAAGAAAAAGACACTCTACACCCTTGGATTGGCGAATTAATAAAAACAGTTGGCTAATTAGCCAACTATAAAATGAGATTGATAAATGAATGCTCCTGCATTAGTACAAAAAGTTTGGAATTACTGTCATACATTACGTGATGATGGTGTAGGTTATGGAGACTACTTAGAACAGTTAACCTATCTATTATTTTTAAAAATGGCGCATGAGTATGCGCAGCCACCTTACGTCAGAGATACTAAAGTACCGACTGAATATAATTGGGAATCTCTACGTGGGTTAACTGGTGAAAAACTAGAAGACCATTACCGACGAGTTTTGAAAAATTTGGCAGGCGCTCCCGGTATGTTAGGCGCTATTTTCTATAAAGCTGAAAATAAGATCCCTGACCCAGCAAAGCTGTCTCGTATTGTTACAATGATTGATAACGAAAATTGGATAAGCTTAGATGCAGATGCCAAAGGTGACTTATATGAAGGGCTATTGCAAAAGAATGCGGAAGATACGAAAAGCGGTGCAGGTCAATACTTCACGCCCAGACCATTAATTGATGCCATATTAGCCTGTGTTCAGCCTGAACCAGAGAAAACCATTGCAGATCCAGCTTGCGGAACGGGTGGATTCTTTTTGAGTGCTAGTGATTGGATTGCTTATGGCGATCCGCAGTGGATTCAAAAAGGCATGAGCCATTGGAATCCATCAAAGCATGATGAAACCATTGTTCCAAAGTCGAAGTTAAATAAGGCACAAGCACAATCGTTAAGAGACAAGACATTTAGAGGTAATGAAATCGTCCCTTCAACAAGACGTATGTGCTTAATGAACTTGTTTTTACATAATATTGGTAGCATTGATGGGCAACCTGAAGTTGAAAGAGCTGACGCATTATTAACACCAATAACTGGCGAAAATAAGGTTGATTATGTTCTGGCGAATCCACCTTTCGGAAAAAAGAGCAGTGTAACCATCACCAATGCTGAAGGCGGTGAAGATAAAGATGCGCTAACCTATGAGCGCCAAGATTTTTGGGCAACCACAACCAACAAACAGTTAAACTTTTTACAGCACATTGTTTCAAGCTTAAAAGACACTGGTAAAGCTGCTGTTGTATTACCTGACAATGTATTGTTTGAAGGTGGTGCAGGTGAGCGTATACGGAGAAAGTGGTTAAATAACTGTGATGTACATACCATTTTGAGACTACCAACAGGTATTTTTTACGCTAATGGTGTGAAAGCGAATGTTGTGTTTTTTGATAATGCTGCCCGTGATGAAAAAATTCATACCAAAGGTATTTGGTTTTACGACTTAAGAACCAATACACATTTCACACTAAAACAACGACCAATGACACTGAATGACTTAAAAGACTTCATCAAGTGTTACAACCCTGAAAACCGTCATGAACGTGAAGAGACTGAGAGGTTCAAACACTACAGTTATGATGAGCTAATCAATCGAGACAAAGCGAGCTTGGATATATTCTGGCTAAAAGATGACAGCTTAGATAATTTAGATAACCTGCCACCGCCTGATGTTTTACAGCAAGAAATCATCGACCACCTAGAAGCTGCGTTAGCTGCATTTAAAGATGTAACAGTGGGATTGCCAACAAGCTCAGCACAATAAAACGATGATAATCTTTAAGGCTTAACTTTCAATAAGTTAAGCCTTTTTTGGTATAAAGCCGTAATGAGATTGTCTTCGGTGCAATTTCAATTGTCTTCGGTGCAATTTCAATTGTCTTCGGTGCAATTTCAATTGTCTTCGTTTTAATAAACTCAAATCAATCAACACGCCTGGCCGCAGGCCCAGCCGCAGCTCCACGCATATTGGAAATTATAGCCGCCGAGCCAACCGGTGACGTCGGTGACTTCGCCGATAAAGAAAAGTCCTGGGCTTTGCTTTGCTTCGAAGGTTTTCGAGCTAAGCTCATCGGTGTCCACTCCGCCTAAGGTCACTTCGGCGGTGCGATAACCTTCGGTGCCGTTGGGCTTAATCTGCCAGCGGTGAAGGTAGTTGCCTAACTCGTTTATCTGGCTGTGGCTTAACTGGTTTACATTACAATCAGCAATGGCATTCGTCTCGTGTAACATCTCCACAAATCGCTTCGGTAAGATGGTGGCCAAGGCATTTTTTAGCGACTTCTGCGGGTTATCTTGACGCTGCTGATCTAACCATTGCTCAACACTCAGATCGGGTAAAAGGTTAATAGTCACCGCTTGGCCGGCACGCCAAAACGAGCTTATTTGTAAAATAGCGGGGCCCGACAAGCCGCGATGAGTAAAGAGTATATTTTCTCGAAACTGCGTGTTGCACTCACTGCTCACTTCACACTCTACACTAATCCCGGAGAGTCCATCAAAGCGGTCTTTATCGTGCTGGTGCAACGTAAAAGGCACTAAGGCCGCCATAGTCGGTAACACCTTTAAGCCGAATTGTTCAGCAATTTTATAGCCTATTGGCGTCGCGCCTAGTTTCGGCATGGTTAGGCCGCCAGATGCTACGACCAGAGATTCACATGCATAGGTTTGCGTACTGGTGGTGACCACATAGCCCTGCTGCGCTTTTTCAACACTGATGACTTCACTGCGCAGCTGCACATGAACGCCCGCCCACTGACATTCGGTCATAAGGATATCGACAATATCTTGCGCACTGTTATCGCAAAATAACTGCCCCAAGGTTTTATGGTGATATGCCAGGCCATGGCGCTCGACTAGGTCGATAAAATCATGCTGAGTGTAGCGACTGAGACAGGATTTAACGAAGTGGGGATTATTGCATAAATAGTTATGAGGACTGGCATGCTCGTTGGTAAAGTTGCAACGCCCGCCGCCGCTGATAAGAATCTTACGTCCGGGCTTTTTGCCCATGTCGACGACCACCACATTGCGCCCACGATACCCTGCTTGTGCAGCGCACATAAGCCCCGCAGCGCCAGCGCCTATAACCAGTACATCGACTTGTTGCATCACTTAAACCCACATCAACATAAAGCTGCATTATAACAGCTGAATACAGCTCAGCGACAGCAACTTTACCCACTTATACGGCTTGATATAACTTTTTGTACCAGTTTTATTTCAAAATATTATTTTAACAATGTTCACAGTATCTTTACGATTGTTCCCTCATTTGATCCAGATCAAATGTAAAAATTCAACAAAAGGGATACCTTATGACAACCACAAAAACCCCTCGCTCATTGAGCGTCAAGAAAACCGTTTTAGCCTTGGCAATTCCAATGGCGCTAAGCACCACTTCAGCCTTAGCAAATGATCTTCAAGAAGTTTCTGTACCAGCCCAAGCAACCATGGCGCAAACACAAGCCAAACTGCAAGGCCAATCGTCCCTAGGTACTCAATTCATCATAAAATACAAAAATGTACCTGAATTCGGTGTTAACAGCCCTGCTACAGCGGCAAATGCCAATCTTCGTGCGCAAAAGTTTGTAAACAACTTTAAGAATAAAGGCCTAGCTCGCGCTCAATACGTGCGTGAAATGGCCATGCAAGACCACCACGTTATTCGTACAGACAAAAAGTTAAGCGCCCAAGAAGCTCAGCAGTTTATGCAAAGCATGGCGTCGAGCGGTGAAATCGAATACATTGAAATTGACCAAATGCTACAACCATTTGCTACGCCGAGCGATCCGCGCTACAGCGATCAGTGGCATTACTTCGAGCAAACAGCTGGCATTAACTTGCCTAGTGCATGGGATAGCGCAACAGGCGCGGGTGTCACTGTAGCCGTGCTTGATACTGGTTATCGTCCACATGCCGATTTAGCTGCTAACCTTCTTGCTGGTTATGACATGATCTCCGATACCTTTGTTGCTAACGATGGCGGCGGTCGTGACAATGATGCACGCGATCCAGGTGATGCAATCACCGCAAACGAATGTGGCTACACTCATGGCGCGCAAGGTTCTAGTTGGCACGGTACACACGTGGCAGGAACGGTTGCAGCCGTTGCCAATAATGGTGAAGGTGTGACGGGTGTTGCTTATGACGCCAACATTGTTCCGGTTCGTGTTCTTGGTAAATGTGGTGGTTTAACGTCTGATATTGCTGATGCAATCGTATGGGCGTCTGGTGGCAGTGTATCGGGTGTGCCTGCAAACGCGAACCCCGCTGATGTTATCAACATGAGCTTAGGTGGTTCAGGCTCTTGTAGCTCAACTACGCAAAATGCGATTAACCAAGCACGCGCTAACGGCACAGCCATTGTAGTGGCAGCTGGTAACGATAACGACAACTCTGCCAACTACAACCCAGGTAACTGTAACGGCGTTATCAACGTCGCTGCGGTAGGTCGTGACGGTGGTCGTGCATACTATTCAAACTACGGCAGCAACATCGATGTTGCAGCCCCTGGTGGTGCACAAAGCTTTGCAAACGACCCTGAAGGGATTCTTTCAACCCTAAACAGCGGTTCAACTTCACCGGGTAGCGACAACTACGCCTACTCTCAAGGTACTTCAATGGCTGCGCCGCATGTTGCCGGTGTTGCTGCCTTGATCAAAGAAGCAAAACCTGCTGCTACGCCAGATGAAATTGAAAATATTCTTAAAGCAACCACCAAGTCTTTTGGTGCAACGTGTAATAACTGCGGTACAGGTATCATCGATGCAGCAGCAGCGGTTGCCGAAGCTGGTGGCACCACGACACCACCACCAAGTGGCAATAATGAGCTTACTCCTGGCCAAGCAGAAACAGGCCTAAGTGGTGCGCAAGGTTCTGAAACCACCTTCACAATGACCGTTCCTTCAGGTGCGTCGAACGTGACCTTCACCACCAGCGGTGGTAGCGGTGACCTAGACATGTATGTAAAAGCAGGTAGCGCCCCAACAACTTCAAGCTATGACTGTCGTCCATACGAAAGTGGTAACAACGAAGTATGTAGCATTGATAACCCGGCAGCAGGCACTTACTACGTGATGCTACGTGGTTATAGCAGCTACAACAATGCCAGCCTACTAGGTGAGCTAACTACCTCAGGTGGCAGCACTGGCGAAGGTGGCGGCGGCAGCGTTACAGACATCTCTGCAAGCTCTGGCCAATGGAAACATTACACCCTAGAAGTACCTGCAGGTATGAGCACACTAGACATTGATATGTCGGGTGGCACAGGTGACGGTGACCTTTTCGTGCGCTTTGGCTCACAACCAACAAGCAGCAGCTACGATTGCCGTCCTTATAAATCAGGAAACAATGAAAGCTGTAGTTTCAGCAACCCACAAGCAGGTACTTGGCACATTAGCATTAATGCGTACCAGACCTTCTCTGGAGTTACGCTAAACGCACAGTACAACCCGTAAACAACCCTACGAAAACACCAAGGGCCGCAATTGCGGCCCTTTTTTATGCATTCTCGCGTGTTTTACAGATTCGCCAGAACCTGCTCTGCACTTGAAACGCCAAATTGCTTGTCTTGCTCAACAAATAACTGCGTCACGACCCCATCATCAACCACCATGGCATAACGTTTCGAGCGTATGCCACCAAAACCAGCGGTGTCTTTGTCCAAGCCAATGGCTTTGGTAAAACTGGCATCACCATCAGCTAGCATGGTGATCCCCTGCGCACCTTGGTGCTCACCCCAAGCTTTCATGACAAAGGCATCATTCACCGATAAACAGATGATGCTGTCTACACCTTTGCTGCTAAACTGCGCTTGATGAGCAATAAAGCCAGGAAGGTGCTTAGCCGAGCAGGTAGGGGTAAACGCGCCTGGCAGAGCAAATAGTACAACCTTTTTGCCAGCAAAAAGCTGCTCTGTGCTGGGGTGGGTCATTCCTTGCTCATCAAGGAGGGAAAAAGTGGCAGAAGGGAGCGCTTGGCCTTGGGCTATCATTATTTATTTCCTCTTTTAAACGGGGTTAAACCGATTGATTATCAAGCCCTAGGCTAGCACGAATACTTTGCATTTGTTGCTGCAGGCTCAGGTGAATATCTTTAACCCGGGTATCCGATGCGCTAATTTGCGTTTGCATATCTTGCATGGAGCGCTCGAATTCAATCAGCATATCACGCTGGCGATGCGCATAGTCGGTTGCTTGTGCCGCCACTTGGTTAGCATGCTCTGCGCTTTGAGAGATATCTTCGGCGTTACGCTTAAGCTCTTCGGCGTTGTCTGTTTGTGCTTGCGCTTGCGTTGCCAACTCGCCAATGTGTTGTGACACGCGCTGCGAATTAGCACTTAAACTATTGAGTTGGGCGTGAATATCGCCCAAAGAAGCTTGTGTTTGCTGCGCCAGTTTACGCACCTCATCGGCCACGACAGCAAACCCTCGGCCATGTTCACCAGCACGAGCCGACTCGATAGCAGCATTAAGCGCTAGCAAATTGGTTTGCTCGGCAATGGTATTGATCACATCCAACACCTTGGAGACATCCTCAACACCAGCGAGTAACTGATTAAGACTTTGCATGCCTTGCTCAATACGTTGCTCGGTGGTCGACGAAGCCGCTAACATAGCATCGGCGAACCCTAAGCTTTGCGCCATGGTGGTCAGCGTATGCTGGGCGTTATCAGCCACTTGGCTATTCACCTCATTGACATCATCGCCAATACGTTGCACTTCACCGAGTAAGGTTTGACTGTGCGACGCATGTGCTGAGGTTTGCTCAGCACCACTGCGAATATGCTGCAGGTTATCGCTCATGTCACTCATAAACTCATTGATCACGCGCAGCATCTCTTGGCGCTCACGCACTTCATTGCGTTGGCGCTCTATAAGCTGGTTAAAGTAATCCGCAATTTCGCCTACTTCCGTTTCGCTATTTTTGCTTACTATGGGGTTAAGTTCGTTGCTTTCTATGAGTGTGGCGAAGCCGTCTCGCAATTGGCGCAGTGGGTTCAGCACTTGCGAGCGCTGCAACCAATATACCGCTGCAGCCAAAATAAATAACAAACCAATGGCAATGCCAAATACCACTAAAAGGCGTTGCTTGAGAACATTCTGAGCCGCGCGCAGCTGCTGTTCAGCATCAATAACCACATCAACGACACTGCTTACTTCTGTACGCAGTTGCATTATGCCCTGCTGGTGAATTTGGCCTTGTTCAATGGTACTTTGCAAATCGCGCGGATAACGTTTTGGCCAGCTGCGGATCTCCGCTTTGATATCGCCGGCGAGGTCTTCAGGCTCAGCACCAAAAAACAACTCGTCTTCATCTACCTCACTCATCACCCCGAGGTTTTCGGTATTTTCAATCTCTGCCGCTAAAGCATTCAACTGCTTTACCGCTTGTTCAACCGCTACCTGCTTGTCGGCGCTATAACCTTGGTACAACGCTTGAGTTGCGAGACTTAAATCAAGGACGCCTTGGTAATAATCTCCCGCCAACTCAATGTACCTTGAGGCACTGCCGCGCTTATCTTGCGGTGCTTGTTGGGCATAATTAATTAACGAGGTTGCCGAGCCCGCCATTTGCCGAAGTGCGTTATCTAATAACGCGGTTTCATTTCCAGAGAGCTTACCCAGAGCGCGATAATCGCCGTCAATGCCACCGAGCAGTACTTGCAAACGGGTATTGAGCTGGCGCTGCAATTGCGCCGACAACGAGGGCAAGTATTGATTTTGAATAGTTTCGATACGCTGTTTGGCGTCTACCAGATTTTGCGCATCTCCAGTACTTAAGTAGTCTTCGATGTCACCCGATAAGCCGATGATAATGTCATTTTTAAGAGCGCCATAGTGGGTGTTTTGTTGCTCCAAAGAGACTAAGGTTTTAGATGCCCACCACAGTACAGCAACAAGCACCAAACTGGCTGTTGAGAGCAACAGTGCTACCAAACGAGTAAAAGTAGAAACACGCATAAAAAACCCCACCAATGCAAGTGGGGATAGCGTATTACTTATTTATGACAGTTGTATTAAAAAACACATATAGGAGATATTGAAGGCGCCACCGACTTGGTTTATTTCATGGCCGCATTCACATAAACATCAAAGCGGTTTTTCTTGGTTTTTATTTGTGTGCTAGGCGTTTTACCTTCTAAAAACGGGGCGTAGTCAGGGCGCTTTACCACAACCCGTTTTGTCGCTAATGAAAGAGCCGGTGCTAATAACGCATCCGCGTCTTGATCATCCCCCACTAAGGTTTGAAATACGCGCATCTCCTTTTTTACCAAAGCCGACTTTTCTCGGTGCGGGAACATAGGATCAAGGTACACGACATCAACAGGCTGCTCACTACTGACAATGGGTAATAACTGCTGCGACGCGCCATGCTCTAAGCGCATACGCTCACGCATCCAAGGGCCAATTTCGCTATCCATGTAAGCCCGCTCTAGACCATCGGCAAGTAATGCAGCAACCACAGGGTGGCGTTCAAATAGAGTCACTGTGCATCCAAGCGATGCCAGCACAAAAGCGTCTCTTCCTAGCCCTGCGGTGGCATCAAGAACATGGGGAATTGCGCCTTTGTTTAGCCCCACTGCTTTGGCAATCGCTTGGCCTTTGCCGCCACCGAATTTACGACGGTGCGCAGCGCCGCCGCTGACGAAATCAACACGAATAGGCGCGAGTTTTGGCTCATCCCGTTTCACCAAAGATAAGCCGTGTTCATCGTACTGAAGATAAAAAGTGTCGTTGTCGTTATACTCTGCTAGTTGAAAACGTGTTGCTAGGGTATCAACATAGCCTTGTGCCTGCGGAATTCGGCAATAGATTTGCACAGCTCGCTCCAAGAAATCACCAAGGCGTCCATAATAACAAAAGTTCGTTATTCGCAGGGACTAAATTCCCGCCTAAAACAGCTCAACATCCGTTTGACTGCTGCACTGTTGTTCTGAAGGGGGTTGGGCGAACTGCTCAATATAATGAATTAGCTCATTGCGAATACTTTGTAACTGCGCGCCTTGAGTGGCAACTAGGCGCAATAACTCTTTTTCACCATGGGCCTCAAGCTTGTTCATTAACTGGCTTTCAAACGCCATAAACGCTTCACCAAATAATGCTGCGCAGCGCAGTGCTTGGTCACTGTTTTCCATATCCTGTAGCTTCGCGTTCGTGGCCTCTAATAAGTGTGGGAATAAATCTTTATAGCGCCCATACAACGCACTGTCATCAATGGGCATATTTTTTATTAATAATGACACTTTGGGGTAATTGATAATGGTGTTGTCGTCAAAATCAACGAAGCGCTCGCCGTGGCGCTGTTGCAACAGTAGCTCCTGCTCTAGCGGACACTCTGCGCCATGGTTAGCAAAGAACTGATGCTCATCCTCGTGCCAAAACGCCACCACGACGTCGAGCCGCATTGGTTCAAAAAACGCCAAAAAGTTGCGCGATAAGCTCGCTAAGTCATGAGTAGCAAACGACTGACTGACAAAGCGCATAACACGTCCCATATCTCCCGAGTCGGTCATGGCCATCTCAGCGGTACTTTGGGCGCGATTTACCTCGTGCTCTAACTCCTTAGAGCGCTGTTTGTATTGGTACAAGACATCAATACGCGCTGCCAGCTCGTCACTGGCAAAAGGTTTAATGATGTAGTCATCAGCACCGGCATTATAACCGCGAATACGTTCTTCTAAATCTGCACGACCGGATAAAAATAGTATGGGAATGCCTTGCGTAAGCTCATTATTTTTAAGTTCTTTACATACCGCATAACCATCCATTTTGGGCATTTCAACATCAAGCAAAATGATATCAGGCTGGTGCTTTTGCGCTTGACGTATGCCTTGTTCGCCGTTTTTTGCGTGGATCACCTGAGCAACCCCAGATAACGCTTCTTCCACTAGATGGTGAATCACTTTGTCATCGTCGATGGTCAGCACTATTTTCGCCATTGGCCACTCGCATACTTAGAAAAGTTACTATTAGCATAGTATGAGTGACTGATTTTGCGAGAGAAAGTGAGAGTTTTATAGGGGAGGAAAAGCAAACAGCGCCCGCAGGCGCTGTCAGTTGTATGGCTTAAGCCGCAATGCCACTGTGCCTAAGCAATGCGTCAACGGTTGGCGCACGACCACGAAAACGCTCAAATAGCACCGCTGGCTCTTCAGAGCCGCCTTTTTCCAAGATATTGGTTAAAAAAGCACGACCGGTATCGCTATTAAAAATGCCCTCTTCTTCAAATTTAGAAAAGGCATCGGCCGAGAGCACTTCTGCCCACTTATAAGAATAATAACCCGCGCTGTAACCGCCGGCAAAAATATGCGCAAAACCATGCTGGAAGCGATTGAAACTCGGCGGCTGAATAACTGCCACCTGCTGGCGCACCTTATCGAGTATGATTTGAATTTCACTGCCCGCAGTGGGGTTGTAATCGGCGTGAATATGAAAATCAAATAACGAAAACTCGAGCTGGCGAACCATCTGCATAGCGGATTGGTAGTTCTTTGCCGCGAGCAGTTTTGATAGCAGCTCTTGCGGTAAGGGCTCGCCACTTTCATAGTGGCCAGAGATAAAGGCAAGTGCCTCTTTCTCATAGCACCAGTTTTCTAAGAACTGGCTTGGTAATTCCACCGCATCCCAAGCCACGCCGTTTATACCAGCAACGGCAGCGGCATCCACTTGAGTCAACATATGGTGCAGACCATGGCCAAATTCATGGAACAAGGTGACCACTTCATCATGGGTAAACAGTGCCGGCTTATCCCCTATTGGGCGGTTAAAGTTACACACTAAATAGGCGACTGGGGTTTGCAATTGCCCACCTAAGCGTACTTTTCGGCCCATGCAGTCGTCCATCCAAGCACCACCGCGCTTGTGCTCACGGGCATACAAATCAAGGTAAAAACGCCCGCGCAGCGTGTTATTACCATCATAAATGGCGAAGAAACGCACATCGTCATGATATGTATCGATATCTTGCTGCTCTTCAACACGCACACCAAACAGTTGCTCAACTGTTTTAAATAGACCACTGAGGACTTTATCTTCAGGGAAGTACGGGCGTAATTGTTCGTCGCTGATGGCGTACTTTTCTTGCTTTAGCTTTTCACTGTAGTAGGCATAGTCCCACGCTTCGAGCTGATCAATATCGTGTTTTTCTTTGGCATAGGCACACAGCTCCTCTAGCTCTTTTTGCGCTTGTGGTCTCGACTTTTCCGCCAAGTCATTTAAGAAGCCAAACACTTGCTCAGTGGAGTCTGCCATTTTAGTGGCTAACGACATTTGCGCATAGTTTTCAAAACCCAATAACTGCGCCAATTCATGACGCAGTGCCAATTCCTCATCCATTATAGCGCTGTTGTCGTATTCACCGGCATTGGGGCCCTGATCGGACGCACGAGTAACGAACGCGGTGTAGGCCTCTTCGCGAAGTTCACGGTTATCGGCATGGGTCATAATCGGCAGGTAAGAAGGAATATCCAGTGTAAACAACCACCCTTCTAACTCTTTGCTCTGCGCTGTTTGCGCCGCCAAAGCCTTTGCTGATTCAGGTAAGCCAGCGAGTTGCTGCTCATCGGTAATATGCTTTTGCCATGCCAGTGTCGCATCCATCACATTATTACCAAACTTAGCGGCAAGCTCACTTAAGCGACTGGATATTTCGCCATAGCGTTTTTTATCACTGGCATTCAACGCGATGCCAGAGAGCTTAAAGTCTCGTAAGGCATTATCAATAACTTTTTGTTGTGCCCTTGACAGCTGCGCGTATTCATCGCTTTGCGCTAAAGCAGTGTAAGCATCAAACAACCCTTGGTGCTGACCCACATAGGTGCTGTATTCACTTAATTTAGGTAATACTTGGTCATACACCTCACGCAGAGCTTGAGAGTTTACCACCGAGTGCATATGCGACACGGGCGAAAACAGTCGGCTTAGCTTGTCGTCCGCTTCCTCCAGCGGCATCACTAACCCTTGCCAAGTAAAGTCTTTGCCAGCAAGCACTTGTTCAATGGTTTTCTTGCACTGCTCAATACCGTGTTCCACGGCTGGCACCACATGCTCGGGTTTGATCTTTGAAAATGGCGGTAAGCCCTCAAGGCCAATCAACGGGTTGGTCATAGTAATCTCTCATTATTCGTTTAATACCTACATTCTTGGGGCGATGATGGAAAATGCAAGTGCAGATCCACCGCCTTATTTCTGCTAAGGTATGGCAATATAGTGATGACAACATCAGTTCATAGGAATAAAAAAATTATGGCTCAACATTTTGATTATATTTGTATTGGCGGTGGTAGTGGCGGCATTGGCTCGGCAAATAGAGCGGCCATGCGTGGTGCTAACGTCGCATTAATTGAAGCAACTCACTTAGGTGGCACTTGTGTGAATGTAGGATGCGTGCCTAAAAAAGCGATGTGGCATGGTGCCCAAGTTGCAGAAGCAATTAAGCTATACGCCCCAGATTATGGTTTTGATGTTGAACTAAAGAGTTTCAGTTGGAGTAAGCTGGTAGAAAGCCGTGAGGCCTATATTGGCCGTATTCACCAAGGCTACAACAAGTACTTAGCCAGCAACGGTGTAACCGTGATTAATGGTTTCGCTAAGTTTGTTGATAGCAATACCGTAGAGGTGAATGGCGAGCACTACAGTGCCGATCATATCCTTATTGCCGTGGGCGGACGCCCTATTATTCCAAATATTCCTGGTGCTGAGTATGGCATTGATTCGAACGGCTTCTTTGAACTCACCGAGCAACCTAAACGCGTTGCGGTTGTGGGTGCTGGCTACATTGCCGTAGAAATTGCCGGTGTGCTTCACGCCCTAGGCACAGAAACGCACCTATTTGTGCGCCGTCATGCACCACTGCGCAATTTCGATAACATGCTGGTAGAGACGTTAGTGGAGGTCATGAAAAAAGAAGGGCCGACCCTACATACCGAATGCTCGCCTAAAGAGGTGGTGAAAGAAAGTGATGGCAGCCTCACCATTCACTTTGAAAATGGCCACAGCCAAAATGTCGATGAAGTAATTTGGGCCATTGGCCGCACGCCTACCACCGATGCTATTAACGTTGCTGCTGCGGGTGTAGAGGTGAACGAAAGTGGTTATGTGAAGGTCGATGAGTACCAAAATACCACCGCCAAAAACGTTTATGCCGTTGGCGACATTATCGAAAATGGCATTGAACTCACACCGGTTGCAGTTAAAGCGGGCCGCTTACTCTCTGAGCGCCTTTTCAACCCAGAAATGCCTAATGCGAAAATGGATTATGACCTAGTTCCGACCGTGGTATTTAGCCACCCACCTATCGGCACTATTGGTCTCACCGAGCAAGAGGCCATCAACCAATATGGCGAAGAAAATATCAAAGTGTACAGCTCTACGTTTGCAGCAATGTATACCGCCGTCACCCAACACCGCCAACCATGCGCAATGAAATTAGTATGCGCTGGCAGTGACGAAAAAGTGGTCGGCTTACATGGTATTGGCTTCACCGTTGATGAGATGATCCAAGGTTTTGCGGTAGCAATGAAAATGGGCGCGACCAAAGCCGACTTTGATGCCGTGGTTGCCATTCACCCCACCGGCTCAGAAGAGTTTGTTACTATGCGCTAACACGCTGAGTTATTGATAACCTCTGGCAGGCTGCTCAAAGTAGCCTGCTGCCTTGTTTATTACCCTTAACTAAATTCAATCGCTCCTGCAATATACATCGACCAACCTCTCACCCTTGAGTAGCAAAAGTACTTATTAAGCTTATCAAACTACTCAAATCTCTGTTCTATTACTACGAGTAAAACACTTGTCGCTTGTTGTTTGTTTGCACAAGCTGTCGTGCTAGTCTGAGTAAAAACTCTAAGGATTTACTCATGCCAGATAAACAACAGTTTTTAGAACGCTTTCCGCACGCCTGTGAAATTAAAGTGGCTTGGGGTGATATGGATGCGCTACAACACGTCAATAACAGTATGTATTTTAAGTACTTTGAGATAGCGCGTATTGATTTCTTTGCGCAAGCGGGGCTGTTTGATCGCCTCGAGGCAGAGAAGATAGGCCCCGTACTGGCTGACAACTATTGTAAATACAAGCGCCCGGTTACCTTCCCCGACACCTTACTCATTGGAGTCAGCGTTAGCGAGATTGCCGAAGCAGGTTTTATGACTCACTACACGGTATTTTCTTGTGCCCAGCAAGCCATTGTTACCGAGGGTCAAGCTCGAGTGGTGATGTTCGATTTCAAGACATCGCAAAAAGCACCATTGAGTGATACCTTACGTACATTCCTGCATGCGAATGAAAAAGGATAACTCAATGCACTATACAAAACTTGGTCACAGTGGTTTAAACGTATCGCGGGTGTGTCTAGGGAGTATGACGTGGGGTAGGCAAAACACTCAGCAAGATGCCGATGAGCAACTCAACTACGCACTGGCTCAAGGCGTTAACTTTATTGATACTGCAGAGATGTATGCAGTTCCCCCGACGCCGGAAACCTATGGTAAAACCGAAGCCATTATTGGTGATTGGCTAAGCCGCCATAGCGACAAACGTAAGGATGTGGTTATTGCCACCAAAGTGGCAGGGAATGGCCTAGCTTGGGTCCGTGACGGCGGTGACATCACCAAAGAGTCAGTCATCAGTGCCGTTGATGGCTCGTTGCAACGTTTACAGAGCGACCATATCGATCTTTATCAAATTCATTGGCCTAACCGCACCTCGCCACATTTTGGTAAACAGTGGCCAGGTATGGTGGATTTGCAGCAAATAGATAAAAGCGCGCAGCGGGCGCAAATGCACGCTATTTTAGAGGGCTTAGATGCGTGTGTTCGTGCCGGTAAGATTCGCCACTGCGGGCTTTCAAATGAAACGCCTTGGGGCTTAAATCAGTACCTTGATCTAGCGAAGCAGTATTCGCTACCGGCCATGGTATCGATGCAAAATGAGTTCAGTCTAGTGCATGCCAAAGATTGGCCTTATCTGCTTGAGCAGTGTCACCATGAGGACATCGCTTATTTGCCTTGGTCTCCTTTAGCGGGCGGCATGCTCAGTGGTAAGTACTTAGGAGGGGCTCGGCCACAAGGCTCACGTTGGACCATTGCCCAGCGTAACGGCTTGTTCCGCGATACTCACCTTGCGCAAGAAGCCGTTGCTAAATATCAGGCTATCGCGAAAGAGCACAACATGACGGCGGCACAATTGGCCCTGGCGTGGTGTAACCAAGTGCAAGGGGTTACCTCCACAATCATTGGTGCAACCACTGTGGCACAACTTGAGGAAAACATTGCTGCATTTGATATCCAGCTTGAGGACGAAGCACTGGCGCAAATCGACTCAGTGTTAAAAGCCTATCCCGCTCCCTTTTAATGTGGAAGTAGCCTGTAACGGGCTACTTTTCTGATTTTACATCTATTTGCGTGCGCTTTTTCACATTGGCTACGCTGAGCCAGTAATACACTTTCTCTAACAGCTGATCAGCATCAACAGGTTTGGTGATGTAATCACTCATACCTGCTTGCAAGCAGCGTTCGCGATCCCCTGCCATGGCGTTGGCGGTCATCGCGATAATCGCAATGCCGGTGTAATGCTCACCCGCATCCCCTCGGCGAATCGCTAAACTGGCGCTGTAGCCATCCATCACCGGCATTTGGCAATCCATTAAAATGACGTCAAAGTGCGGATCAGCATTGAGAATATCTAACGCTTGTTTGCCATCCCCACAACTGACTAGGGTAATGGGTAAATCTTTAAAGACACCGGTCACAACCACTTGGTTAATAGCGTTATCGTCTACCACTAGCACTTTTGCACCTGAAACCGAATGAAAGTCGAGTGCGGTGACCGGTGGGCTATCACACAGTGGCTGCTCCGCCCCTTCGGCTGAAAACAAAATATGGGCCAACACCACAGCAGAAATAGGTGGTAAGAGGCATTCAACATTGTCATATTGCTCAGCAAATGCCGTATTCATTTGATACTGACTACAATTGACGATGACTTTAAGTTTTTCACTGTGCTGGGCATGTAATAAAGTATGTAAATGCGCTTGCACCTCTCGGCCTTGTTTCGTAGCGTCGACAAACAATAACAACTGATGGAAATCACCAGAAGCTGCGAGTTCGTCAACATCATGCCAGTCGGCGTCGATTACTTCTGCGCCCCACTGACGCAAATGATTAGTGATCACCTGTTTACGTATGGCCACTTCATCGATGATAACTGCGCGAGACCCAGCCAAAGGCTCAGCCATTACCGCACGGTTTTCAGCACTGCTTAACATGATATGGCCGATAAAGCGCGACCCTTTGCCAAGCTCACTCTCAACACGGATCTCGCCCCCCATCAGCTGCACAAGTTGTTTAGTGATAGCTAACCCTAGTCCGGTGCCGCCATACTTGCGGGTAATGCTGTTATCCGCCTGCGTAAACGAGTTAAAGAGATCTTTTAGCTTGCTTGGCTCAATACCCACACCTGAATCTTCTACAACAAAATCAATACGGTACTGACCTTCTTGTAGCCGACTTTGCACCTTGATTAACACATGACCATTGTCGGTAAATTTAATGGCGTTACCAAGCAGGTTGGTAAAAATTTGTCGAATACGGGTGACGTCTCCCAAAAACGTAGGTTGAGTCAAGCCACTGCTATCTAATAACAGCAACAGCCCCTTCTCTTTTGGGCGAATGGAATTGGATTGCAGTAACTCACTGAGCACCACTTCTAAATTGACACTTTGTACTTCAAGCTCCATCTTTCCTGCTTCGATTTTAGAGATATCAAGCACACTGTTGATCAGCCCAGTTAGATTCGTAGCACTGGCCTGTGCTAATTGCAGATAATGGTTTTGTTGCTCGCTTAACGGCTCTTTTTTGATCAGGTTGAGCATGCCAAATACGCCATTCATGGGGGTGCGCAGCTCGTGGCTCATATTGGCTACAAATAGACTTTTGGCTTCGTTGGCTTGCTCCGCTTCCTTGCGCGTCGCTTCAAGTTGCTCTGTGCGTTCGGCTACCTTAGTCTCGAGAGAGGCATTCATACTCTGCAATTGTCGGCGTAAATTAAACTCAGTAGTATGATCATAAAGCAGCAATGCAGCCACCGCAGAAGAGGTTGGCTGCTTCTGCTCGTACACAGGTAGCACGCTAACATTGACTTGTCGTTCTTCACCATCAGCCTTACTGATACCCAATTCCATATCAAGGTGTTCACGCTTATCGATAGCGGCTTGAATTTGCTTGCATTGCCGCTCTTCGAAGCCCAACAATGTGGCAAAGTGCTGATTTTCCGAACCATTTACAGAATTAAATAACTGCTCAGCCGCCGGATTAGCACTGCACACAGCCCCTTTGCTATTTAACAGCAGCACAGGCATTGCGGTGCGTTGAAAAATGGTGTGGTACTCACGAATCGTGCGCGACAAGGTCAGCTGACGAATAACAAAATGGTGATACGTTAGGGCACTGAGTAGCAAAATAACATAGAGAATGATGAGGACCCCCAGCCACACCTGCCAACGCCTATCTATCGCCATGGCGAGACTTTCCTTACTGAGATAAAGTGCAAGGCTTAGGGCGATAGGTGTTTGTGGACTGCCAACGGTTATCGACTGCTGTTGCGCATAAACGTGTTGAGCAGAAAGCTTATCTAAGTACACCGGCATTCCCAACTCTTGTTTATTGGTGCGAACAAATTGCTGCTGCGCGGGCACGAAGGTAGCATTGAATTCATTGGCAAATAGCCAGCGTGTATCAGGATGAGCAAAAAACTGCTGTTGAGCGCCGATACCAATTAACTCTAAGCCTTGAGCAAGCCCCTGTGCTATCGAATTAATCAATACATTAGCGTCATAGTTGACGACTAATATGGCCCGGGGTTGGCCCTGCTCATCATGAATCAGTTGCGTGATGCGATAAGTCGGCTGGTAAGGCTCTTGCACGCGTCCAAACTCGTGATTCAGGTTAATATCAGAGACATAGGTTTGCTGGCTTTGCAGCTGCATACTATGGGATATATAGTCTCTGCCCCCTTTAGCTTGTAGTTGGGACTGTGGTGTACGTACTATTTCGTCGTCGACGAGCTCCACCCTAACCAATTCGGAATAATTTTTATCAGCCAAAATATAGCGAATTTGCAGCACATCTCCGTGCTCTTGAATGTAGGAGCGAAATATAGTCGCGAGGCGGTCACGCCATTGACTTAGCGATGTTTTATCTTGTTCATCAAAGCCTTGGTTATCAAGGGCGCGGATAATGCCACGATTAGGAGGAGTATTAGCAAGAAATCGAACTTGGCTGCGCCCGTATTCGAAATGCTGCTGTACGTCGTCAACTCGCATCGCTAGCTGGCTATTGATTGTTTGTTTGGCGTTACTTGCTTCGCTGCTTTGGACCAACACGTATGCGTAATAACCGACCCCCGCAAACAGGGTAGTGAGAACGGCCAGCATGACTATTAACCCGTAGCGCTCAAACCATGTCACTGTCATCGTCCCTTTAGTGATTATGCCTCATGGACACCCGTCTTTTTAGTCTAGATGAGTTCCCGCACTTCACAACATGGATCTCGCGCTTTGTCTTCCCCTTAGAGAAACTGGCGAGACTCATGTGAATTTCTATACTCACCTAGAGCACACTGTAAATACCATTACCGCACAGGGAGAGACTATGCTTAAGCCACGACAACTACTTGTTGCCACTTTGGTTTTATGTACAGCTTGGAGTACCAAGGCACAAACGGTAGAGAAAATCATTTGGCTACAAAGCAAGACTCCGCCTTTCCATTTACCTCGTACTACAGAGTATCCCTTTGCAGGGCTATGTGATGAGTTGCTAAACCAGCTCATCACCAATATGCCAAATATTGAACATGAAAAGCTACTATTGCCGCAAAAGCGTATTCACCGCTATATGAATGAAGGCGAAAAGGTGTGCTTCCCGTGTATGATCCACCGAAATAAAGATACACATACTGCAAGGCTCAGTATCCCCACAGCGGTGTATCCTCCCTTTACACTTATCACTACGGTAGACAAGCGCGATAAACTCACACAAGTCCATGGCAAGCCTATTAATTTGGCGAGTTTGTTTGCCGATGACTCTTTTACTTATGGCCAAGTGGCTGCGCGACGTTTTAGTGGCGAGCTGCAAACGTTGCTACAACAAACGGCTCACTCCCGCCCTGCGGTATTGAGTTATCGCGCCGATGGCGAAAGCGGTGCAATTGCCGAAATGCTACAACATGACATCATCGACTACACCCTTGATTACCCGTATATGGCTCGCTATTTTGCTAAGAAATACGGCAATATCCGCGCCTTAGAAACCAACCTCACACAAGACTTAGTCAGAGGCGCAGTAGGCTGCTCCGCGAGCGCTGCAGACGGCTTCGCTGAGCAAGCTATTTCGGCCATCAACAAAGCGCTCAACCAAGACGTGTTGGAAAATACCAATTACGTGCTGTCACAGCGTTTTTGGTTAGCCCCCTATTTCACTGACTTTGATGCGGTTTATAAAACTCACGTGCTCAAAGCCACTGACGAGCAACCACCATCAACGCAAGACCCATAAAGGCAACACTGAGTAAGCGATTGATCAACACTTGATTGCGCTCCAATACAGGTAAAAATCGACCATGGCTACACAATAGTGCCACTATCACATACCAACTCGCATCAATGAGGGTAGGCGTTGCCACCATAACAGCGCCTTGCACGGTACTGACTTGCTCTGCGGGGATGAATTGAGAAAATAACGCGATAAAGAAAATGGCTAATTTAGGATTCAAAAAAGCGATAGCAAAGCCATCTGTGGCGGCTTTTTTATAGCTCCCTCGGGTTGTCTCAATGGTCAGCTTTCCTGCGCTACTACGCCAACTGTTAATAGCGAGGTATACGAGATAAGCCGCCCCCCCATAAATGAGCGCGGTGTACAACATCGGCCACTGATGAATAAGTGCGCCCAACCCTAACACCGCTATGAAGGCATACACACCCACACCAAAACCATGGCTCAATGCGGTGATAATACCCGCCGTACGGCCACTGGCTAGACAATGCTTCAGCACCACAGCCAAACTAGGCCCGGGAGACATCGCCCCCATTAAGCATATTCCTACCAGCGCTAACCACATTGATAATTCCATTGTTATTCTTGCCTTTGTTGTTGTATTAAATTAAAAATTGCCACCGTTGCTTCTGCGTCACTCATGGCGCGGTGATGCCGCGACAATGCAATATCCAAATCGGCACTTAAACGTGCTAAAGAGTATGATGCATGTCCGGGCAAGTAACTGCGACCCAAGCGCACTGTACATAGTTTCGCCATACTTAAGTGGCGCTCGGTACGAGCGAATTCTGCTTTTAAAAAGCCATAATCAAAGTTAACGTTATGGGCGACAAAAATACAGCCTTGCATAAATTGCCACAGCGATTCTGCCAACTCTGCGAATACAGGGGCATCGGCCACCATCACATTATCTATGCCGGTAAGCTCGGTAATTGCTCGCGGTATGTGACGCTGTGGGTTAACTAACGAATGCCAACGTGCGACTTCCTTACCAGCCACCACCTTGATAGCGGCGACTTCGGTGATCCGATGGCTTTGATGGCGCCCACCGGTGGTTTCTATATCAACAATCACATAAGGCTGTTCACTGTTCACCTGCCAGCATACGGCTTGCACGCTGACATCAAACCCGGCACGCTGCAATTGCTTTAACGCCACCAGCTGGTTACGGCGCAAGCTATCACCCGGCGCTTTTATTTCTTCAAAACGTACTTTGCCAGATGTGATCACCATCAAATCTGGATAACCGTCCTTGGCGCTGCGGAAGTCTTTCGCCATGGTTTCCAGCTGTGTATAAACCGCACTTAGGGGGGCATGGTTGATGAGTGCGACCAATGGCGCTAATACTTCTTCATGCCAACGAATAAATGCGTTAGGCTGATGGTAGTAGCGACTGGCCGCCGCGCTGATGTGAGTGATTAACGCCCCTTTACTGCTATGCTCTGCGAACAGTTCGCGTATTTGCTGCTGATAATATTGGTAAAACTGGCCGTCACGTAAGCTTGCAGGAAAAACATCAAACTCACTCCCCCTGCCAGCCTGTTCGCCATCAAACAATAAGTGCCAAAAACAGAGCGCAAATAAGTGTTGCCACAGCTGATTTTCGCTATGTAGCGCTTGTTCGCCGCGTTGGGTATATAAATCTATCACCCCCTGCTCGACTTGATGGCGATACGCCTCATCTATAGCCAACGGTTCTTTCTCAGCCAGCAGTTCGCTCAGTACGCTGGTGCGTTTGCCTTGATATTTTAAAGCGTAAAAATCCTCGGCAAATACAAATACCTCATCGCTAGGCGGATCGTCAATCAGTGCGCATAAACGCTGCTCAACCCATTGCCTGTGCCCTTTTTTAAAGCGCTGACGCAGCAGCAACTCAATGGCGCGGTTATCCTCACTGTGTGCTAGCACTGATAATGCTAAATCTTGATGCGGCGCTTCCGCGAGTAAGGCTTTACCTAAACGATAGAGATACTCATGCGAGTAGCGCTCTGCCAGCGCACCTATAGCGCTTGGTAGCTGCGTTACTTGCTCGCCATGCTGCATCAGCTGCTGCTCGCTCAACTCGCTAACCTGGGCCCGTAATTGCGCATAAGTGAACGCACTTTTAGCCTCCTCTAAGGTGTCAAAGCGCGGGATGACCTTGCCTTGTTGGGTGCGCATGATCCCTAAATCACGTAACGAAAAATGACCCAGTCCAGCTTGTAGGCGACCAAAAAAGATAAAACATAAATAAGCTAAAACCGGGTTATAGGCATGGACTACATAACTGAGGAATACATGACTGTGGCAAGCTTTGGCAAAGCTCACGTGGGTTTGGCAATAGCCCAACCATTGCTCTTTACGCTTAGACAACGCCACCCCGGGTAGTCCCAGTTCACGACAAAGTGCGACTAGCTCAGCTTTGGTTAATGCCACCAACCATTGTTCAAACTCCCCCTCGTGTACATGACGCAACCAACCTCGACGCTTGAGTAAGGCGAGCGCCAGTGGCGCTTGCTCTATCTCGTCATAATGCAAGCTGCTTTGTTCAAGAAAATCAGACTTGCGATTAAAGCCACGCACCAACACACACTGGGCATTTTTTGGTAAGGCTAAAAAGTTATCAATAAAGCGCTGTTCATGGGCACCGCATAAATGCCAGCCTTGGTGCTGGAAAAAATGCAGCAACTCCAAGAAGTGATCATGATAATAGGTTGGGGGTAAAGACTTGTTGTACATAAACTCGGTAATTCCGACTTGGTGGCACAAGCCTAATACTGTTTATTTATACAGTCAAGTTATCTCTTGCGCGCCACCTCTGGCTCACTATCACCTCTTGGGAGAGCAGCAGCTGCGCCGTAAACTCAGCCCCTGCGTGCACTTCCCCAACGCCTTTAGGGGTGCCAGTCATCAGCCAATCGCCCGGCTGCAAAGCCATAAATGTGGCCAGCTCTTGCACCGCCATAAGAGGCGGATACATCATATGCTTTACTTCACCGTGTTGTACTTGCTTGCCATTAATCAGTAAACGCACACCCAATTGCGAAATCTGTGCTTCGCTAATATCAATAAAGTCGCTCATCACCACGGCACCGTCAAAGGCTTTAGCACGCTCCCAAGGCAGTCCTGCTTGCTTGAGCTGGCTTTGCAGCATGCGCTTAGTTAAATCAAGGCCCACCGCTGCTTGAGTGAGACCTTGCTCGGTCATACGCAAGCAGATCTCAGCTTCGTAATGTAACCTATCGCCTTGATGCTGAGCATAAAGATGCTGGCTAAGACTACTGCTAGGCTTGTTAAATACCACCATCTGCTCTGGAATAGCATTGCCCAACTCGTGAATATGCTCAACATAATTACGGCCAATACATACAATTTTTCCCGGTAAGCTCATGGGCGTTATCTCTTTTTTCTTTATTTGCCGCTCAGTGTAACTGCCTTTATAAAGAGCGCCAAGCTAGACACCATAGCGTCGACGATAGTGCTGCGCGGCGTACATCAAGCCCGCGCTACCTACCAAAGTGGGTAGCAGCCAACCAATTAACTGGGCATCACTTCCTAATACCGCATTAAATAGACGGCGTCCGCCAAAGGCACCAAAAGCTGTATATACACCAATACCGGAGCCTAACATGGCGCTTAGGTGTTCAATAACCCAGCTACGAGGCCGCAGAGAGGATCGGTAAATATAATGCGCCATAGTGACTGCGATAACCATGGCTAACACCGAAAACGCCAGCAATAACACTTGTTGCTGTTGCCACCCTAGGTAAAAGGTATAACAAGCACATAGAGCCAGTGCTGCAATAAGCCCAAGGTGAGCTGGCGTGCGTAATAAGGAACGCTGCTCCTTGGCCACCAACACTCGCCGACCATGATAAACCGACACCCACACCAATATTGATAACATGCTTAAAAACCATGCCATACGATGGTTAACCTGTAGATAGCGGCGCAACTCTTCTGCCGTGCTCAGGGAGTCGATATTGCGCGCGCCCAACGGGTCTAATAGCACTAGTGCACAGCACAAAAGGCCACTGCCTGCAATTGCGTACATCACATACGCATAGACCTTACCACTTTGATTGTGCAGCCGGGAGCCTTTGGCCGCGCACACTGGCAGCCAAAATAACACTAAAGCAATGCATCCTAATACAATATGTATATAAAGCGCCCCTTGATGTAACCAATACATAACTCTTCTCACTGTGTTGCCAATTAACAGTGTTAGAGTACAAACGCCATGCTGGCACGGTAAGTCACATTCGTCATTTTGGCGCATGACATCTGTCACAACATGCGTTGCACTGCTGGTGTTAGATGCGTGCTGTGGATATAGTTAAGAAATGAAAAAATACTTTCGTTATCAGTTATCTTGGTTAGTGGTCGTGCTCGTAACTTGGGCCGTTATCGCGATACCGCGCATCATGGTCAACACTGAGCATGGGGTTACTACATTAGCCACCATAGAAGTGGTGATACACACACTCATGTTGTTTTGCTTACTACTGGTCATAAACGAGCAAGAGCAAAGTTACGGCTACCCGGTACGCTATGTACTACTCGTTGTTATTGGCGCGGGCATTATCGGCCTGCAACTGCTCACTAGCGCAACACTGATTCTCATCTACATGGTGATGTTTAGCGCCATTTTAGTTTATTACTTGCCGCTGCGTTACTGTTACCTCAGCATTGCTGTTAACGCGGTACTCTTTTTACTCCTACAGCGATTTTATTGGCATCACCCATGGCCTGTTTTGAATACGCTTTCTACCAGCGCCTTTTGCTTATTCGCGTTAGTGGTGAGTCAACGCACAATGGCCGAACAGCAAGCCAAAGAAGCACTGCAAATCAGTAATGCTTCATTACAAACCACTCAAGCCTTATTAATCCAAGCTGGAGCAAGTGAAGAGCGCTTACACCTTGCGCGTGAACTGCATGATGATGTAGGCCATCAATTAACGAGCCTTATAATGCAACTAGATATTGCTCGGCGTACCGCCTCGGATACGCTTAAACCACAACTTGAACACTGTTATCAACATGCTCGGCAAACGCTTGCTAGTGTCCGCTCTGTGGTCAGTGATAAACGCAACCACAGCCCGATTGATTTACAGCCTACCTTAATGCAGTTAGCTGAAAGCACGCCACGCATTGCGGTGGTTGTACACTACCAAGCTCACCCACTGCTGGCACAACTTAATTATGCCCAATGTGTGCTGCGCTGTGCTCAAGAGGGAATTAGCAATGCTTTAAAGCATTCGCTTGCTACGGAGCTACATATACATTTATATAACCATAACCCACTGCGGTTGACGATAAGTGACAATGGTGGTCACTTACATAATCCAGTGCCTGGCAATGGCCTGTTGGGGCTAAAGGAGCGCGTTGAAACCTTGGGCGGCACGTTTACGTTCACCCCCAATAGCAAAGGCATGGTGTTAAATGCGGAGTTTCCCTATGCAAACGACAGCCATTAAAGTTCATCTGGTTGACGACCAACACTTAGTTCGTGCAGGGTTGGCGAGTTTGCTGGCGCTCGATAAGCGCATCCATGTCAGTGGTGAGTCTGTGGACGGCCAAGCCTTTTTAGAGTGTTATCAACAGGGAAACGTGGATGCGGATGTAATTCTACTGGATGTACGCATGCCACGATTAGACGGCATAGGCGTGCTACAGGCACTTGCGAAGTACCACGCGCCTCCCTGCCTTATCCTAACCACCTTCAACGACAGCGACATTTTGTTTCGGGCTATTGAGCACAACGCCAAAGGGTTCATGCTTAAGGATGCATCACTGGAAGAGTTAGTTGCGGGGATCACAGCACTCTCGCAAGGCGGTAGCGTATTACAACAAGCATTAAAAGAGGCGGTGATGGCTAAGCAGCGCAGTGTAGTAACGCCACAAGTACAGGGCTTAACAGCGCGCGAACAGCAAATTTTACAGCTTATTTGTGCAGGCTATGCCAATAAAGAAATCGCCGCTAAATTACACAAAGCACCAGGCACTATTCGCAACGCGGTATCGACGATATTAACTAAACTTGAAGTGCGCGATCGCACCCAAGCCACCATTAAAGCCATCGAATTAGGCCTGTACTGCGCTGCGAATACACCTAGTGATTAATACACACTTGATTACGACCCTGCTGCTTTGCCTTGTAGAGGCTTCCATCCGCACGACTGAGCGCAGAACCGATATCTTCACCTTGGTTAACGTGAGTAACACCGATGCTGCACGTCACGCGAAGTTCGGGGTAGTCATCAAAAGTAAGTTCACTAATGGCGATGCGAATTCGCTCGACAATGCCACGGCCTTGCTCAAGGTGGGCACTGAGTAACAATACAAACTCTTCGCCACCAAAACGAGCGGCTAAGTCATGCTCACGTAATTGCTTGGTGAGGCAATAGGCCACGCATTCCAACACTTCATCACCAGCCTGATGACCAAAGCGGTCATTCACCTTCTTAAATAAATCTAAATCGACAACCGCAATGCTGCTACTTTTTCCCTTTAGCCCACCGCAGCGTAAGCTGTGCTCAGCGGCGTCCATAAAGGCATTTCGCTGCATTAGCTGCGTCAAGTCGTCAAACCGAGCTTGGTGCTGCCAATAGTGTTTTGAATCGGTCTCATTGAGTAATTGCGACTGCAATAGCCGCCCGCCTATAGTCAACATAGAAAGGGTCACAATAAACGATTGCAGCATAAACAATGACTGCATGGGGGTATCTTGAATAAAAGGGCCAAAGTCATGACCAAAAAGCACCACCAGCGCCGCCACAACGGCTAACAATACCGAATACACAAAGACACTGGCGCAGACAAATATCATCACTAGTACGCAAGGCAAAACAGCAAAAATAAAGCCACCGAGCCAGAGTTTGGCTGTGAGCATCGCCGCCAAAGCCAGTACAATCGCCGCACATGCCAGCGCAGATTGACGCAGTGGCCATTGCTGTTGCTTCACAAAAGCATCAAAAAATGCGTAGACCAGCAAAGCACCTAAAATGTCGGAAAACAGCAATTGCAGCACATACTGAGCAAAGAGTTCGCTACCAATATACCCACCTAAAATAAGGTTGACCGTTAGCATCACCACAGACAACGCAATAGGTAGCAGATAAACTCGCACAACCAAGGTGACCAAGTCTTGAAAGCGGCTTAAGCCACTTTGTAAATGGCGTTTAACAAGCCCCGCCATCACCCAAGGCGCAAGTGTATCAATCAAAGCCGCGATACTGGTATGCACTACCCCATGGACCATGTCCGCCACCTGCATACCAGGATAATTAGCAGCGAAACTTGCAATAAAAACCACAATGGCCGATGCCTTGCCCAATCGCAAATACATCACTAGCGCTACACCAACACTGAGCCAAATCAAGGTAATATTAGCAGGCTGAGTCGCCATAAAGGTCATACCGAACTGCGCTAAAGCGTAGTACAACAGGCCGCCAATCAATAGCTTAGGAAACGTATTGAGATGAGGTAAGCGCGCGCTTGCATGAGATTGTGCTTTTACTGTCGGTGTCACAGCGAACCTGTCTAATGATTATTTATTATTTTGGGACGAAATATACCTTGTATGAGGTAGATCAATCCAATAAAAATTTACATTTGCTTAAATAATAGTCGCAAAATGTGACTAAAAGTGATTACCCCATGCAAAAAGCCACCCAACTCACCCTATTAAAATGCATCATCGTATTGGGACTGTTGCTCATTTTGAGTGGTCATAGCCTGCTTGTCGTGGATGGATTCCGCCAGTATTTTGGTATGTACAGCTATATGCTTGGCGCTATGTGTATTGCTATTGGGCTTATTCTCTCGCTCCCCACCAAAATATATCTAACCATTTTATTAATGCGCCATGAGGGCCACGATTCCAAGCTTTAAGTTAATTTTAGGCATAAAAAAAGCGGCGCAAGGCCGCTTTCTATCGAATTGTTAAAGTTACGACTTTTCTTGTAGCGTACGTGCAACCGTACGCATACCTTGTGTCGTTGCCCCAGCTGCCCACATGCCCGTAGCGGATGTTTGAAACGCTGCGGCTAAATCGATATGCACCCAGCCTTGGCCTTCATCACGAACAAAGCGAGACAAGAATCCGGCGGCGTTTGAGGCGCCACCAAAACCACCACCTTTTTGTGGACGACTATTAGCGGTGTCAGCATAAGGTGATGGACAGTTGTGCTGGTGGAACTTCTCCAATGGCAACGGCCATGCACCTTCAAATTCTTCTTTAGCGAAGCCTTCAACATCGCGTACCATGTCTTTGTCTAGGCCAAATAGGGCGTTATATTCCTGACCCACAGCCACTAACGCTGCACCCGTTAAGGTGGCTGCATTAATAATGGTTTTCGCCCCAGACTCACTGGCGGCCATCAAACCATCAGCTAGCACTAGACGGCCTTCGGCGTCGGTGTTCACAATTTCCACTGTGGTGCCGTTTTTATAGGTAAGGATGTCACCAAGTTTATATGCGTGCCCTGAAATCAGGTTCTCAGCACAACAAAGGTATAATTTTACTCGCTTATCTAAACCACGACTAATTGCCAGGGCCAAGCCTGCGGTGACGGTTGCTGCACCGCCCATATCGCACTTCATGCCCAGCATCCCTTCGCTCGGCTTGATTGAATAACCACCGGAATCAAAGGTGATCCCTTTACCAACAAGTGCAGAAGCCACTTCAGCGGCATCATCACCGGTGGGGTTAAAATCAAGCTCTAGTAGCACCGGTGGGCGCTCACTACCGCGACCGACTTCGTAAATACCAATCCACTGCTGCTCTTTTAGTGCTTCGCCTTTAATAATTTGATAGCTGACATGCTCAGGCGCCAGCGACTGAATAAACTCACCCGCCTTTTCTGCCAGGCTTTCTGGGTAAATTTCTTCTGCCGTGCCGTTGATCATCTGGCGCATCCAAGTCGCCGCTTGCTTAAGCGCTTGCAGCTCCTTAATGTCGCTTTGGTCGTTATCAACAAAGCTCACCCCATCGAGTACCTTAGGGCTAACAAAGCCTTGGTAGAATGCCCACTGACTTTCAGTGCACCAAGTATCGCCGCTTAACTGCACCGCTTTTACGCCTTGATTAGCTATGGCGCGGCCCGCCTTTTGTACGTTTTTAAGGGTTTCATCTTCACTTAAGTGCACCGTGGCACCTTGTTCATTGAAAGACACTGATGCAGATTCGCCCCAATGACTAGGCGCAGCTTGTTCACTTAGGTGTACTAAAAATTGTTGACTCATGTGGGTCCTCTTGGACTGTGATTACAATTACTAGCAGTTTACACTAGGGCTATGCAGTTCTAAAGCGAAGTGAGATTAATGTTATTTCCTGCCCCGTTACAAAGCGCCACCCTGCTAAAGCGCTATAAACGTTTCTTAGTGGATTTGCGCGACGAAGATGGTAATGAGTTCACCGTGCACTGTGCTAACACCGGTAAAATGACCGGCTGTGCCGAGCCTGGCGTGCAAGCCTACTACTCCACCAGCGACAACGCCAAACGCAAATACCCGCATAGTTTGGAGCTCAGTAGTAACGCCCAAGGGGATTTAATTTGTGTTAATACCGCCGTGGCTAATAAAGTCGCTATCGAGGCCATCAACAACGATGTGATCGAAGAACTGCAAGGCTATGAACAACTACACAGTGAAGTAAAATACGGTGCAGAAAATAGCCGTATCGACATACTGTTGCGCGATGCCGACAAAGCAGATTGCTATATCGAAGTAAAATCAGTGACCTTACTTGAGCACTCAGGACAGGGTTACTTCCCCGACGCGCAAACGCTACGTGGGCAAAAACACCTGCGCGAGTTAACCGCCATGCGCCAACAAGGAAAGCGGGCGGTGTTACTGTTTGCTGTGCTACACAGCGGCATCAACCAAGTCAGCGCCGCCACCCATATTGATCCGGTTTACGCCGACCTCCTGCGCCAAGCGCAGCAAGCCGGCGTTGAAGTGTTAGCCTATAAAGCCCGTATCAGTGCCGAGGAGGTCACCCTCACTCAGCGCTTGGCTTTTCAAGACTAATACTCATCTCGGCAATCAAGTTGTTGCTAATGTCGCCCTCAGAAAAATACAGCGGGCGCAAAGCGGCTTGTTGCGAGTAATAACGGCTTTGGTCGTCGAAGTGTGGTGAGTCTGAGTGTGAGCTCTGAGACATGGTCAGCAATCCTTTGGCAACCGGGCCGTTCTCGGTAAAGTTCATCACAAACATCCAACTTGAGCCATAGTTGATGGGGTAACCAGATGCACTAAGATTGGAAGCCAGTGGTGCGCCGCTAAGCGCATCATTGAGCACGGGGTAGCTGACATAGGGGATCACCGTCGAATCGGAAAGCCCACGGCGGTCAAAGCGAAATACATTAAAGCCGCCTTCGACATGCATAGGGCCCGCCCAGGGGAGTTTTTCTCCTGAGGCCATGCCCCCGGCCAGTGTTTTTTCAACGAACTGCAACTCACCCAAGGTCGCATCCAGGGCAAAACCATTGTCGGTCACATTTAGTACCGCATGTGCCAGAGTTCGCAATGCTGAGCCATCGGGGCGCAACGTGTTCGGAGTATTTGCAGCATCGATGCTGGAGAAGTTATCAAACAAATGCACTGCTGGGTCAAATAAATGCGCAAACTCGCGGATCAGCGCAGCGCCTTTGGTCTGCAGGGTCATCTTGCCGTCAAACTGAGCCAACAGCGCGCAGGCATCACTTAAGTCAACCGCCCGACCATCAAGGTTAATAGGCTCGCTGCCCTGAGCCTGACATTGGTTTACAAGCTCCGGAAAGACCAAGTCATAAAGGTAAATATCATTGCCAATTAACGCTTGCTCGAGCTCAGCTAATGAGAACTTACCGTCTTCGCCACCGCCTTCACGCAGTAGCTTTAGCCCCATGCGCGTGCGCAGTGATTGCGGGTATTGCACGTCACCATATTGCGCGGCAAACCCTGACAGCGGTTGCTCGGGGTTGGTAAGCCAATAACTGTCATTGGAATTTTGTACATAATCGCTGCGCTCTAACTTCGGTGCCTCGGCATAAGGCACGACACCATCAGCGGCAAATAATGAAGTATCGCCAGGGACTAAATCGAACCCTGTTTGCTCACGTAATGCCACTAATTGTGGCTCTAATCGCAGCGCCAAGTTAGCGGTTTCCCCTACTTTTAGAACGGTGGAGTCATCAATAAAAAAGGCATTGCCGTGCTTGTCCGCTGCCATGGTATTGTTAAAGGATACGCCATCAAATTCGGCAAATGCTGCTTTCATGTCGTCCAAGCTACTGGCGGCATTCATACGCGACCAAAAGCCCACCACATCCATATTAAATTCGTTGGCATCTTTAATGGTAAATGCGTGACTGTCACTCCACCCTAATCCTTGCGCGGCTGGGGTCTCGATCATCAAGCCTTGATGTGAGTAATAGTAGTCTTTCGTCAAGGTAATACTCTGCCCTGGTGCAATGGCAACATCGACATTGATGGTTTTGCTGTTAATGGCCATAGGCTCACCATCTAAGGTGTAACTTAAGCGGTCATTGTCACTGAGCGCTAACTGGTAAATAATGAAATGCCGAGCCTTGGAGAAGGTATGAGTCCAAGCGACATGCTCATTAAAGCCGATATTGACCACACCCGGCATGCCCTGCAAGCTGCCGCCCATGACATTGAGTGATTCAGGGATGGTCAAATGCGATTGCCAGAACCTGAGGTTACCGCGATGCGGAAAATGCGGGTTCGCTAACAAGCCACCCATGCCATTTTCCATTTTATCTTTACCTAACCCCCAACCGTTCGAGCCCAAGTGCTCATACTTCTTTTCTAGCTTTAAGGTTTTCGTACGGGCATTCAAATTGGCGGCAAAACTCTGCGCCACCGCCCCGCTTTGGGCCATAACTGGCAGGTATTCATCGCCCTCACCAGGGTTGGCATAAAAGGCTAAATCAAGAAAGTTGGCAGAGCTTGCTAATTGCACTGTGGCCATAGAGTAGGCCAGCATATCTTCAGGGGTGAGCGTGATCACCCAAGGTTGTGAGGCGCACTCGGGGGCGAGATTATCAGCCCCGATGTCACTGATATACTTATTAAACCCAGCAACAAAGCCTTGATAATGGGCGCGACTTTGCGCATCGAGCTGGCCGTAATTTTCTGCAGCATAATCATTAACGCCCAAGGCCTTATAGCCAAAGTCTGAAATCAAATGAGCGGAGTCGCCGCTGCCAGGGACTTCATCTGGGCCAAAGTAACGGCTACGGTGGCCTCGCACTTTGACGATTTGGTCCATCAACACACAGGCGTTATCTTTGGCATAGGCGTAGCCACTACCAAATGCCAAGCTCTCAACATTGTCTGCTTTAATATGGGGAACGCCGTAAGTGGTCCAACGTATATCAGCGTTTAACGTACCATCGTCATCAAACAGCACCAGAGGTTTAGCTTCAGGGTCCGGTTGTACTGGGTCCGGGGTTTCGACCACAGGCGAGGTATTGTCATCGGAGTCAGAGCCGCAACCATTTAAGGTTAGTGCGCTGATGACGGCAAGGCACAGCGGCGTAAACGATGTTTTCATAGGGTGTCCTTCTCTATTGTTATTCTACTTGCTCTGCTTCACCTTGCCCTAAGCTCAGGTGTAAATCTTGACCTATAACGCCAAAAATTGACTTTACGCGCCAATTAGCGCAGCGTGGATAAAGAACAATAAAATAATAACAAATAGCACTATGAGTCCCTCTTTTGTCAGCCATCAAGTACTGCGTTCTTTGGTTTTGTTTTTAGAAACAAAGGGGCTGAAACGAGTCGACGCCTTGCACCAGCTGCGCTGCGATGAGCAGGCACTACACCAGCCCAGTGAAAGTTTTCACCTAGGCCATTACCACCGTCTAATGCTTTGGGCGCATCAGCAACTCAATTGCGCACATATCGGCTTATACTTTGGCGTGCAGTTAGACCTTGAGCGCTGGGGCGTGCTTGGTCACCTTGCTGCCGTGAGCCCTAATTTACACCGGGTCATTGACTACGGACGTCGATTTCATCCATTAGTGCGCCACACCCAAAGCCTTACCTTTCACCAGCGAGCGCAAACGCTAACTTTGGATTTAGGGCCCACGCAGTCGCATTGTTACTACGTAATTGATGAGCTTTTTGCTAGCTGGCTAAGCTTTGCTCGCATGTATGTCTTGCAAGCTGAGCAGCTGACGCCGGTTGCCGTGCACCTAATGCGCTCGCCACCTAATAACACCAAGGAACAGCGTATTTACGAAAACGTGTTTAAATGTCCAGTGTACTTCAATAGCAGCACTAACAGCATGACCATCGCACGGGGGTTGCTTAGCCAACCTCTCAAGCAGCCCGATACCACCCTAGAGCAGCTGTTACTGCATCAGGCTCAACAACAACTGGATGCGCGCTTTGATTTACGCGAAAAAGTAAAACAACAACTGGTAGCGCATTTGCCACAGCGGCTCAATGTAGAGCAAGCGGCGCAACTGTGCGCTGTGCCAACACGCACATTGCAGCGTCATCTGGCGCAGCAGCAAACAAGCTTTTCGAAATTATTGGATGAAGCCCGTGCACGTCTGGCTTTACAGCTCTTTGAGTCCGGTTACAAAGCCATTGATATTGCAACAAAACTTGGTTTTTCTGAGCAAAGTGCGTTGCAACGAGCTTTCAAGCGCTGGTACGGCAAATCACCAAAACGTTATCTTATTACAAAAAACAACTTGAAATAGTGATCAAGAACACCATATAAAGCTGAATTAAGAAAAGAATAAACGCCACACTTTATCGTTCCTTTTTACCAGTCATGATGGATTCAGTCGCCATCGGGTTAAGAAAAAAGTGTTTGCTAAGGGGGTGGTATTCTGCTATTTATAGCCGCCGGTTATTTCCGGGGACTGTATATTAAGGATTTAGGAGAGTGTTATGCCAGAGCAGCGTAAACTAGGGTTAATCGCTCAGGCGGGGTTAGAACCGTATCAAGAACAGCCAGGCGAAGAGTATATGAATGAGCAGCAACGTGCTCACTTTCGCAAAATTCTGGAATCATGGCGTAACGAACTGAGAAACGAAGTTGACCGCACCAAGACCCATATGGCGGATGAAGCGGCTAATTTTCCAGACCCAGTCGATCGTGCCGCGCAAGAGGAAGAGTTCTCTTTGGAACTTCGCACTCGTGACCGCGAACGTAAGCTAATTAAAAAGATTGAAAAAACCCTCACACTCATCGATGAAGACGAGTTTGGTTATTGCGAATCTTGTGGTATTGAAATCGGTATTCGCCGCTTAGAAGCGCGACCAACTGCAGATTTGTGTGTGGACTGTAAATCACTCGCTGAGATTAAAGAGAAGCAAGCCGGTCGCGGTTAATCAACCATGACAACTACGGGTTTGGGCACGAGCACACCTGCCGCGCGCCATTACGTTGGCCGTTTTGCCCCTTCCCCATCCGGTCCCCTGCATTTCGGCTCTCTGGTAGCTGCTCTTGGTAGCTACCTAGATGCCCGCTGTCATCATGGCCGCTGGCTCGTTCGCATTGAAGATATTGACACTCCACGCGTCAAAGCCGGCGCTGATACCGACATTCTAAAAACCCTCGAAGCCTATGCACTGCATTGGCATGGTGACGTCGTTTACCAAAGCCAACGTATAGAGCGCTATCAAGCAATCACCGATGAACTTTATGACCGAGGTTTAATTTACCGCTGTCAATGCACCCGCAAACAAATTAAAGCCATGGGCGGCGTCTATGACAATCGCTGCCGCAACTTGACGGTGAGCGGTGATGAATATGCCCTCAGATTAGTTCAAAACCAGATTGTCGAGCGTTTTCAAGACCGCCTTCAAGGCGAGGTAAAAGTGTTGGCGCAACAAGCACGCGAAGACTACATTATTAAGCGCCGGGACGGCTTGTTCGCATATCAACTGGTCGTGGTCATCGATGACATTGACCAAGGCATTACCGATGTGGTCCGTGGTGCCGACTTACTTATCCCCAGCGCACGGCAAATCGGCTTATTTACTGAACTAGGGGCAACCCCGCCAAGCTATATGCACCTGCCGTTAGCTGTGGCTAGCCCGGGCTTTAAGCTGTCGAAGCAAAATTACGCGCCAGCTATTGAGCGCGCACACCCTCAACCAGCTCTATTAGATGCATTACGCTTTTTAGGTTTTCAACCTGACCCTGAACTGCTCCATGAGCGCGCTGCAACCATTGTTGATTGGGCTGTTAGCCAATACCCTAAAGTACAGCTGCGTCAGGCCCTAGAAGTGCAAGTAAGTGAAGATGAAGCGGGCAACACCGAATTAACCACCCTATAAAGCCGTGATTTTTTGCTCCCTCGCTTAATTTTTCCGCCGCGCTGGTATATTATAAGCCACTTCTAAAATCGCCATAAATGCAGCCTAGGAGAGCGATTATCATTTCCAAATTGTTTCATTTTTGCCGACAAGCACTGTCCGCAAAAGAGCACATTGACGCCCACTCAGCAACCGTAGGGACGCTCGACGAGCCGGTGATTATCCCCCGCAGCGAGCACGGGATTTCGCGCAGCCAGTTTAGTCCCAACGCGTTAAAAGTATTATACCGACTCAAAGACGGTGGTTTTGAAGCCTACCTGGTCGGTGGTTGTGTGCGCGATTTGCTACTGGGTCTGCAACCAAAAGACTTTGATGTCGTTACTAATGCAACGCCAGAGCAGGTTAAGAAGCTGTTTCGTAACTGTCGTTTAATTGGTCGTCGCTTTCGTCTCGCGCATATCGTATTTGGCCGCGAGATCATTGAAGTCGCGACCATGCGTGGTCACCACGAGGCGCAAGACTCAAAAAATAACGTCAGTCAGTCATCTGAGCATGGTCAACTGCTGCGCGACAACGTCTACGGTACTATCGACGAAGATGCCGAGCGCCGTGATTTCACTATCAATGCGCTGTACTACTCAATTAAAGATTTCTGCATTTATGATTACGCTAATGGCGTCGCAGCCATTAAAGGCCGCCGCATAGAGCTTATTGGCGATCCAGAGACACGCTACCGCGAAGACCCTGTGCGTATGTTGCGTGCCATTCGCTTTGCCACCAAATTAGACATGAGCATTAGCAGCGCTACAGCAAAACCCATTACTGAATTGGCTGACTTACTTGCGCATATCCCGCCGGCTCGTTTGTTTGAAGAGTGTTTGAAGTTGTTTTTGGGCGGCAAAGCCGAAGCTAATTTCCATGCTTTGCGCCAATATGGGTTATTTAAGTATTTATTTCCCGCATTGGACAAGCTGCTTGATGCCAACCCTGGTGGTCAAGAAGAGCGTTTTATAGCACAGATGTTTGCCAATACCGATGTGCGGATTAACGGCGACAAGAAAGTTACCCCGGCGTTTATTTTTGCCGCACTGCTGTGGTTCCCGCTGTTAGAGCGTTGTCAGTTGTTGATGCAACGCGATCAATTGCCACATTTTGAAGCCTTGGCTGCGGCCATGAACCAAATTTTATCGGAAAACGCCCGACATGTGGCAGTGCCAAAGCGCTTCACGCTAGGAGCACGAGACATTTGGCATATTCAACACCGCTTTGATAAACGCGGTGGCCAACGTGCCTATCGCCTGAGCCAGCAACCACGCTTTAAAGCCGCTTACGACTTTATGTTGCTACTGGTAGATAGCGGTCAAGAAGACCTAAAAGAGCTGGCTGATTGGTGGAGTGCCTACCTTAATGCTGATGTAAACGGTCAAAAGATGATGGTCAAAGCCCTAGGAGGCAATAACCGCCCACGCCGGCGTCGTCGTAGCGGCGGCTCACGCAACCGCAATAAACCTAAGGGTGAGTCACAATAATGACTCAGGTGTACTTAGGATTAGGTGCAAACCAAGGCGACCCTATCGCCCAATTACACCATGCCATTACTGAACTCAAGGCTCTGCCGGGCACCACAGCACACCGCTGCTCGGCGCTGTACGCCAGTAAACCTATGGGACCGCAAGATCAGCCCGACTATGTGAATGCGGTGCTCGCAATGCAATGCACCTTAGGCGCACACCAACTGCTCGATGCCACTCAAGCGATTGAACAACGACTCGGTCGAGTGCGCAAGGCCGAGCGCTGGGGGCCACGTACTTTAGATATCGATATCCTCTTATTTGGCCAGCAATGCATTGATGATGCCCGCCTCACAGTGCCACATTACGGTATGAAAGAGCGTGAATTTGTGCTCTACCCACTTCATGAGCTAGCTCCTGATTTACAACTACCAGATGGCAGCTCGCTGCAACGCCTCGTGGCCAATACCCCACGCAATGGCTTAGAACAACTCTAATAAGGACAGCATATGGCGAAGATCTCAGTTTCTACTCTGGCAAAGAAAAAACAAGCAGGTGAAAAAATAACCTCGCTTACAGCCTATGATGCCAGTTTTGCCAAACTTTTTGCCGACAATGGCGTTGATGCCGTATTGGTCGGTGACTCCCTCGGCATGGTGCTGCAAGGCAGTGATGATACGCTCGCAGTCAGCATAGAGGATATTGCATATCACACGCGTTGCGTTCGTGCTGGCAGCCGCGATTTGTTTGTCATCGCTGATATGCCATTTATGACTTACAACACTGTTTCTGCAAGCTGCGAGAATGCTGCCAAGCTGATGCGTGCTGGTGCCAACATGGTTAAGGTGGAAGGCGGCGAGTGGCTGCATGACAGTATCCAAGCCCTCACTCAGCAAGGCGTGCCGGTCTGTGGACATTTGGGGCTAACGCCGCAATCGGTCCATGTATTTGGCGGCTTTAAAATTCAAGGCCGTGACCAAGCGCAAGCGCAGAAAATGATTGCCGATGCGCAAGCATTAGAGCAAGCTGGAGCGCAGCTTTTGGTACTTGAATGCATTCCAAGCGCCTTAGCCAAAGCCATCACCGATGCGGTGAGTATTCCCACTATAGGCATTGGCGCGGGCAACCAGACCGATGGACAGATTCTGGTTATGCATGATTTAGTCGGTATTTCCGCAGGGTATATTCCTAAATTCTCGAAAAACTTTCTTGCCGAAACCGGTAACATGCCTGCGGCGGTGCAGAAGTTTTGTGAAGATGTAAAAAGTGGTGCCTTTCCTGGCCCTGATCATGAATTCAATTAGACGAAGATAGCTATGCAGACTACCAGCGAAATTCGCTCACTACGCAGCCAAATTAAGTCTTGGCGCCAAGCGGGGTTGAGCACCGCCTTTGTTCCAACTATGGGCAACTTACATGAGGGACACTACTCACTTGTTGATAAAGCGAAAACGTTAGCAGATAAGGTGGTCGTCAGTATTTTTGTTAATCCCATGCAATTTGGTGCCAATGAGGACTTAGATGCGTACCCGCGTACCTTAAAAGCTGATCAACAGGGGTTGAGTGAGCGCGGTGCCGATTACTTATTTACTCCCACGGTACAAACCATCTACCCCAATGGCTTAGAAAGTCAAAGCTATGTTGACGTCCCTGGCGTGTCATTGGGTTATTGCGGCGGTGCCCGCCCAGGACACTTTCGCGGTGTTGCCACTGTGGTCACTAAGCTGTTCAATTTAGTACAGCCTGACTTCGCCTGTTTTGGCGAGAAGGACTTTCAACAGCTACAAGTTATAAAAACCATGGTGCGCGACCTGTCCATGCCTATAGAGGTCATCGGTGTACCAACCCAACGAGATGTGAATGGTTTAGCACTAAGCTCTCGGAATAACTATCTTAATGAAGCGCAAAAGCAGCAAGCGAGCACCTTGTTTACTACCTTGCAGTGGGTCAAAGAACAAATACAGGCCGGTGATAACGACTTTGCCGACTTGGAGCATCAAGCTATCGCCCGCATAGAACAGCAAGGGCTGCGTATTGATTACTTTAATGTGGCTGAGCGCAATCGACTGACAGCAGCGACAGCCAAAGACTCTGAGCTGGTGTTATTAGTGGCCGCCTATTTGGATAAAGTGAGACTTATCGATAATTTAACGCTAGACTGCAGCTAAGTAACAGAAAAATAAAAGGGATGAATACCATGAAAGCGATTTTCGCGTTAGCTCTAGTCGCCGCTCTAAGTGGCTGTCAGAACAGTGTGGAAAACCCTGAGCTTAACCAGTGTGCGCAGCAAAATTTTCAGTGTGAAACCAACTGTAGCAACAGCACCGTTGAAGAGAGTATGACCAACACCGTGTGCGTGGCCCAGTGCCAAGAAATCTACAACCGCTGTAAAGAGCAAGCCGAAAAGCTCGGCGAAATTCAATAACCAAACAAGCCGCCTAGAGCGGCTTTTTTATGGCTCATTGCTGAGCACAACTAAAGTCCCCTCCAGGGTGCGCACATAGGCGTAGGTGAGCCCTTGATGAGTTGCCGGTGGCGACAGTGGTTCAGCCCCAGCAGCCACCGCTTTAGCAAAGCTCTGGGCAACATTATCGCAGCATAGGCTCAACTCAAACCCCAGTGCCGGCTGCTTTGGCTGGGTACGGATATATTCTTGGCGAAAGCGTGATTGCGCAAATGGATGGCTGGCAAAGGCGATTTTGGCGACCCCGCAGGCTAGTTCGCCGTAAGTGCCTTGCTCGTCAATGTAGTGTGTCGATAAGCCAAAAGCTTGGTAATAAAAATCCAGCACTTCTTCGACATTATCAACGAAGATAGTCGTCCCTACGCACTTCATAGCCACTCGTTTTATTTCTGAACAATAGCTTAAGAATAGCGCTAAGGGCGTATAAAATAAACAAAAACGGCGCTCTAATTGCGCCGCTTTCATTACTTACCTTTAGACTCTTGGCTGATTTTTTTCAGCTTCCGTCGCTGTGATAAGGTCATTTTATTACTGCGTCCCGCATAAGGGTTATCCCCTTCACGGAATTCAATTTTGATTGGCGTCCCCATGATGTCTAGAGCTTTGCGATAATAGTTCATTAAGTAACGCTTATAGCTATCCGGCAACTCATGTACTTGGTTACCATGAATAACGATACGCGGTGGGTTATAGCCACCGGCGTGCGCATACTTTAACTTCACTCGACGACCACGCACCAAAGGTGGTTGGTGATCCGCCTGTGCCATATCCATGATCCGCCGTAACATCGCCGTACTAATGCGTTTAGTGGCGCTATCAAAGGCTTCTTCCACCGACTCAAATAAATGCCCTACCCCAGTGCCGTGCAGCGCTGAGATAAAGTGAATACGCGCAAAGTCAACAAAGCCAAGACGACGGTCTAACTCAGACTTAATACGGTCTTTGACATCGGTATCCAGTCCGTCCCATTTATTTACCGCCAATACCAAGGAGCGTCCGGCATTGAGGGCAAAGCCAAGCAAGCTTAGGTCTTGATCGGAAATGCCTGTGCGCGCATCAATCACCAACAGCACGACGTTCGCATCTTCTATGGCCTTGAGCGTTTTAATCACCGAAAACTTCTCAACCACATCACTGACTTTCTTGCGCTTTCGAACACCGGCGGTGTCTATCAACACATACTCGCGCTCATTGCGAGTCATAGGAATATAAATGGAGTCTCGTGTGGTACCTGGCATATCATAAACAATCACCCGCTCTTCACCAAGGATACGGTTAGTAAGTGTTGACTTACCAACATTAGGGCGACCAATAATAGCCAACTTTATGGCTTGATTCTCCAGCTCTTGCTGAGCTTCGTCACTCAGCTCACCGTCGTGATCAAACGCAGCAAAGGCTTCTTCCTCAGTGCCAGCCTCTAATGCGCTGAGCTCTTCGATAACCGGGTGCAATGCTGTAGTAAGTAGCCCAGCTATACCACGACCGTGGGCAGCTGCAATCTGGTATACCTCTCCGAGGGCTAACTGATAAAACTCCGCACAGTTGGAATCAGCATCGATGCCGTCGGTTTTATTTGCTACCAAGAACACCTTTTTTTCCTGCTTACGCAGGTGGTGGGCAATGGCCTGATCAGCCACCGTCATGCCAGCTCGAGCATCGACTAAAAACAGCACCACATCGGCTTCATCAATCGCCAACAGCGATTGCTCTGCCATTTCTGTTTCTATGCCCTCTTCAGAGCCATCGATACCACCGGTGTCGACCACAATAAAGTCATAGCCATCATAGCTCGCTTGACCATATTTACGATCACGAGTGAGCCCGGGAAAATCAGCAACGAGCGCATCTCGAGTGCGAGTTAAGCGGTTAAACAATGTCGACTTACCAACATTAGGTCGCCCCACTAAGGCGATCACAGGAAGCATAATATACCTCTTAAACAACAAAAAAGCTCCGCCATGACCAATTGGCCTGAAGGCGAAGCCTATTTTAGGGCAAAGCCCAATTAATCTAACTTACGGCGCTTTAACGGCGCTTACTTCGCCATCGCGCGTGACAATGATCAAGCGATCATCAGCAACCACAGGTTCAACGTAAAACCCTGAGCCATCAAACTCGTGACGAGCGACTAACTCACCGCTGTTGCGGTCTAGCCAGTGCAAGTTACCTTCTTGGTCACCCACAGCGAGGTAATCACCTAGTACTGCAGGGCCTGTGATATACCAGCCGCGCAGTGCTGGCTGTGACCAGCGTTCGATCCCCGAACTCTTATCTAAAGCATAGATAACACCATCAGAATCGACCACATAAATCGTAGTACCAACAATACTGAATTCGCGGTAGCTGCTGTATTCACGTTTCCAGACCACGTTACCAGAGCGAATATCAACAGCAGCCAAGTTGCCGTTATAAGCTAAGGTGTACACCATAGAGCCGCTTACTTTGGGCTCAGTGTCAACGTCGACTAAACGTTCGAACTCAGAAGCACCTTTAGGCTGGGCAATATCTGCCTGCCACGCGGCAAATCCACTGTCAGAAATAAGCACAGATAACTTACCCGTCTCTTCACCCACTAAGACTCCGCCATTCGCGACAGTGGGAGCACTTAGGCCACGCAAGGTCAACGGCGGCACTTCTTGCTCATAGCGCCAGCGCTCTTCCCCGCTATCAGGGTGTAACGCCAGTAACTTACCCGAGCCTAAGTTAACGTAAACCAGGCCATCTCCAGCGGCAGGCTTTGATAGCGCTTCACCGGGAACACTTTTACGCCAAATGACCTCACCAGTTTCTCGGTCAAGAGCAACCACTTGGCCATGCTCCGAGCCGATAAATAGCTTGCCATAGGCTTGCAAGATACCACCTGAGAGTTTGGCGCTGTCTGTGCTTTCCCATGGCCAAAACGAGGCGTCTGCGCGCACATCGTTCTCCCACAAGACGTCGCCATCAGTTAATGACAATGCTTGTACTTCACCAAAACGCGAGGCAACAAAGACGCGGTCTTTATAAACAGCGGGCTGTAAACGAGAAAAATAATGCTCTACACCATCTCCCACAGTTTCTTGCCACAACACTTGCGTTTCAAACTGGTTGGCAATCTCTGGTAACACCAACTCATCTTCATCACTGGAAGAGCAACCGGTGAGCGACGCCATACACAGTGCTAAGCCTGCCAGGGTTAACTTTTTCATACTACCCACTCCTTAAGCTGCTGGAGTCTGCTCGGCTAAATCGTCTAACTTCACTTGTAGTAAAGGGTTACTCTCTAAACCGCCATTGTCTGCTGCCGCTTGGTACGACGCCCGCGCTTGTGCTTTATCGCCTTGAGCTAGGTAAATATCGCCCTTAAGCTCGGCAACATTGGCCTTATAGCTTTCAGGTAACTGCGTATCAAGCGTTGCGAGTGCCGCATCATAGTCTTTCTGAGCTAGTTGAATACGCGCTAAGCGCGTGGTAGCAATCGCTTGCAATTCTGCTTTGCCAGCATTTTTTTGTGCCCACGTTAGCTTCTCAGCAGCCAGAGCTAAGTCGTCATTATCAACCGCTTCTTTCGCTGCAACGAAAGCCGCCAGCACGGCATAGCTCGAGCCATTGTACTGCTCAATAAAGGCATCACTTTTAGCAACTACATCACTGTCTTGTGACCCAGCACCTTCAATCACCTTGTTAAAGGCATCAGATGCTTGCTCGGCGCTGCTTAACTGGTTTTGGTTATAGGCTTTCCAGCCATATAAGCCACCTAGACCGATAACAATACCTAGGCCTAGCGTAATACCATTTTCTTTGAAAAAGCGCTTAATCGCTTCTGCTTGTTGTTCTTCTGTTGAATAAATTTCCATTATTACCTCGTAGACTCAGGTCTAAATCATCTCAGCCAATAGCTGGGTAATTTCATTCAAGGAGTGGGTTGCTTGTGGTTTTTCTTCACGCAGGTATTTCACTGTCACCACTCCCTGCTCAAGTTCGTCTTCACCGAGGATCAGCGCTACTTCAGCACCGCTCTTATCGGCTCGTTTTAATTGTTTTTTAAAGTTACCACCACCGGCATGTACTAGCACTCGTAAACCTGGCACTTGCGCACGTAACTGGGCAGCAATAACGGGGGCTTGAATACTGGCTTTGTCACCCATTGCTGCAACGTATACATCGGCGTCACGGCGAATGTCGCCGACGCTATCTAATGCTTGCAACAACAACACCAAACGTTCCATACCCATGGCAAAGCCAACAGCCGGCGTCGCTTTACCACCAAGTTGCTCAACTAAGCCATCGTAACGGCCGCCCGCACAAACTGTGCCTTGGGCCCCCAAACTATCGGTCACCCACTCAAACACAGTGCGGTTGTAGTAATCAAGACCACGCACGAGTTTTTCGTTAACCTGATATTCGATACCCGCTGCGTCTAAACGTTCACATAAATCTGCAAAATGTGCTTTAGATTCATCATCTAAGTGCTCAGATAACTTAGGTGCGTCGGCCAGAACAGCTTGTACATCAGGGTTTTTACTATCAAGCACTCGCAGTGGGTTGGAGTGCATACGACGCTTTGAATCTTCATCGAGCTTGTCTTCGTGCTGCGCTAGGTAAGCAATAAGTGCATCACGATATTGTGCACGCGCTTCATTGGAGCCCAACGAATTAAGCTCGAGGCGCACATGCTCGCTAATACCAAATTGCTGCCAAAGCTGCGCAGTAAGCATGATCACTTCGGCATCAATATCAGCACTGGCAATACCAAACACTTCCAAACCGAACTGATGAAATTGGCGATAACGACCTTTTTGAGGGCGCTCATGGCGGAACATAGGCCCCATATACCACAGGCGCTGTTCTTGATTATACAGTAAACCATTTTGGTTCCCGGCACGCACACACACCGCAGTGCCCTCAGGACGTAAGGTGAGGCTATCACCGTTACGATCGGCAAAGGTATACATTTCCTTTTCTACGATATCAGTCACTTCGCCAATAGAGCGCTTGAAAAGATCGGTTGATTCAACGATCGGGAAGCGGATTTCTTGATAACCGAAAGAGGCCACACACTGGCGTAAGGTATCTTCCACTTTCTGCCAAACTTGTGTATCACCCGGTAGGATGTCATTCATCCCACGGACTGCTTGAATTTGTTTTGCCACTGATAATCCCAAAAATTCTGTTTAGGCGCTCAAGCGCCGATGTCAAAGCGTCGATAAATTAAGCGCGCCATTATAGCCTTTTGCGCCGCTACCACCAAGTAGCAGAGCAAGGCTTAATCAACTAATTTAACGTCGATTGGCGTTTGTTGTTCTTGTTTAGCGAGGTAATCGCGCACTTGCTCTTCAAGTTGATCGACAATGTTATCGTTATCGATACGCAGCTTTTGTCGCTGACCGTTGATATACAGGCCTGAACGGCGATTTGCCCCGGCTAAGCCAATATCACTGACCAAGGCTTCACCCGGGCCATTGACTACGCAGCCGATCACAGAAACGGTCATCGGCTTGACCACGTCTTCGAGGCGCTCTTCAAGCTGGTTCATGGTGCCGACCACATCAAACTCTTGACGCGAACAGCTTGGGCAGGCAATAAAGTTAATACCGCGCGAACGTATACGCAACGATTTAAGGATGTCAAAGCCGACTTTAATTTCTTGCACAGGATCGGCCGCCAACGACACCCGTAAAGTATCACCAATCCCCTCGGCTAGGAGCATGCCTAAACCGACTGCTGACTTCACCGAGCCAGAACGAAAACCACCTGCTTCGGTGATCCCTAAATGCAACGGCTGATCAATTTCTTGTGCTAACAATCGGTATGCGCCGACAGCCAAAAATACATCGGAGGCTTTGACGGACACTTTAAATTGGTCGAAGTTGAGACGCTGTAAAATTTCCACATGACGCATCGCCGACTCAAGCAGAGCTTCAGGCGTTGGCTCGCCGTACTTTTCCTGTAAGTCACGCTCTAGTGAGCCGCCATTAACGCCGATACGAATCGGAATATTACGTTCACCAGCGGCATCGACGACTGCTCGAATTCGCTCTTCATTACCGATATTCCCGGGGTTAATTCGTAGGCAATCAGCGCCGTACTCAGCCACTTTAAGCGCGATACGATAGTCAAAGTGGATATCCGTAACTAGCGGAATATCCACTTGTTCTTTAATGCTTTTAAACGCCTCTGCCGCCGCCATAGTGGGCACTGAGACACGCACCAAGTCTGCGCCTGCTTGCTCAATAGCCTGGATTTGCTTGACTGTGGCATCGACGTCCATGGTGTCGGTATTGGTCATGGACTGCACCGCAATTGGCGCGCCGTCGCCAATAGGCACATCACCTACATAAATACGCGTCGATTTGCGGCGTTTGATCGGTGACTCTGAAAACATACTACTTACTCTGTTAACGGTAATGAAAATTTAGCGAGGCGGTTTTTCGGAAACTGTGAAATATCAACCGCTTCACCATTTAATTCGATATCAACAACATCGTGTTTGCCAAGCGTGACAGCAAAAGGCGCTTTGCCAATGAGTTCAAGCTCTTGCCCTGCATTTTTTATATCGTAAACTAGGCGCTTACCATCAGCATCTTCTACCGCCACCCAGCACTCACCGCTAAAACGCATATATACACGCTGCTGACCACTTTTTAAGGGCTCGCTTTGCACTGCAGTATTTGCTGTAGGTGCTGCATCAGCAGTCTCTTCACGCTCTTCTGTCGCAGTGTTAGAGATTGGCTCTTGCGCGCTCAGCGTCGTCGCTGATTGTTGTGCTTCGGGAGCAGGTGTTTGTTGACTTTGTTCTTGGATTTCGCCACTTGGTTGCACTGGCTGTTGCTCAGCGTTTTCAGGCCCCTCACTGGATATTGGGTTCGAGCTCACAGTGCTGGACTCTGGGGTAGACAAACTCAGCGGGTCATCACTATTTTGCCACCACCAAATAGCGGAAGAGCCCAAGATGATAGCCAGGATAATATAGCTTACCAGCATCAAGCGGCTGTCATGGGCTTCTTTTTCAGTTCTTCGCGAGAAGCTTTGCATGGCCGCGATTTGTTCACTGTCATCTTGTGGGTCATAACCCTCAAGCAATTCTTTATGATCTAGGCCTACCACTTTGCAGTAAGCCTTCACATAGCCTTTAACAAAGATCGGCGGGCCGAGCTTTTCGAGGCGGTCATGCTCTAAATCATCAAGCTTTTGCACTGTCAGGTTCAGCCTTTTCGCCATTTGTTCTTGGCTTAACCTGTGTTGCTCCCTCGCTTGTACTAAATATTTCCCTATTTCTAATGGAGCACTTTCCTCTGTTATTTCACTATTTTCGCTCATATTTAATAGTTTTGAGGATCAACTAAATACAGTTTCTCGCCGGGTACTAGGCGAGCGCCCTCATCTAGCTGATTCCATTCCATTAGTCGTTGCAGAAGAATGTTATACTGGGTGGAGATACTAAACAGCGTATCTCCTTCTTGCACAGTATGATAAATGTTCGGCTCTTTTAAGTAAATTTTACTACCGCTGAGCACGTGATCTGCGCTCTTAAGGTTATTCCATTCACGCAATGTGCTTAAGCGAATATTATAGCGTGCTGAAACACTGAATAAGGTCTCCCCTTTTTTCATTACGTGATAGGGCAGCGCCAGTGGGTCATCACTATCGACCTGTGCGCCTTGAGCGATAAATTCGCTGACCCCTTCACTGAGCTCAGTATTACTTTGCTGTACCACCACATCTTCACTGGCTAAAGCCTGTGCATCGGACGCTTGCGTACTGTCTACAGGCGTAGTGTCATCACCCGCATTCTGTACTGGAGTATCACTCACCTGTGCCATTGCTTGTTCATCGGTGGATAAAGATGGCGGCTCGGCGCCGTCATTGCTTTCGGCCACTACGTCAGATGCACTGTCAGCCCCTTCGCTTTGGGTCGCTACTTCATCAGCATTTTGTTGCTCAGCAACCGTGTCAACTTCATCGGTGACGGCTGTGGTTGCAGGCTCATCTTGTGCAGCGGAGTCATGCTCTGGCAAATCGGCCGGTGACGTTGATTGTTCATCAATTTCGGCGCTTGCTTGCAGCGCTTCAGCAGGCTGTTGCGGTGCGCTCTGCTCGCCATCGCTATTATCGTCACTCGGCTGTGCTGCAGGTTGTGCAGCTGACGGCTCTGGATTCGGGGTCGTTGTCTCGTCACTGGTATCGGTGGTCGTGACCACCGCAATGTCCTGAGAGTCTGCATTAACCTGCTCGGTAGCACTTTGTTCGGTTTGAGTCGCTTCAGTATCTGAGGTTTGTGCTTTAACAGCTTCTGCGGCTGTATCCACCTCAGTATTTGCTGCTTCTACCTTGTCATTTGTGGTTGCTGCATCGTCATTTGCAACTAGGTCGCTATTTTCATGAGCACTGTCGACCATTTCTTGAGTCTGCTCGGCACTGCTGGTTGCGGCCTGTTGCTGCGCTGGTGAAGTGATGACTACCGGCGATGTAGTAGGCGTTGTCGAAGTGCTCGACTTTTTCTTCATCACCTTGATTTTTGGCTTGGCAACGATGCGGTCATCTTGCATCACCCCTTGCAACTCAGAAAGTTGGTGTTTGCGATACTGCTCTCGCAACTGTTCAAACTCACTGGCGCTATAGCGCTGCTCGCGGACAATACGCGCTTCAATCGACGACGGGTACGTCAGCTCGATGGTTTCTGCTAATTTACGCGCATCTTCCACATGACCCATACGATCTTGAATCAAATAACCAAGTAACAATGACCGCGATGAAACTCGTCCAGTGCGCTCATAACGCTGGAGCACCTGCTGTGCTTTATAAAAATCGCTTTTAGCATAGTGCACTGCAGCTAAATTAATGAGGCTGGAAGCACGTAAAGAACTGTGATTCAACGCTTCTTCAAGGTAGGACTCAGCGGCATCAAATTTATCAAATTCGAGTGCGCACAAAGCTAAGTTTTCGTAGCTTTCCGCAACCCGTAAATAGCTTGGAATTTCAATTGCTGACATAAACTTGTCAACCGCGCCTTCATAATCGCCAATATCACATAAAAACACCCCATAATTATTCAAGGTGTTTGGATCATTCGGCTCGAGCTCAATTGCACGTTCGTAAGCATCTTGTGCACGCTGATGCTCACCGACTCGTTGATAGTAGTAAGCCATCGAGTAATGTACTTCAGGAAGCTCTGGTGCAAACTTAGCTGCGCGTTCGAGGTTATATTTTGCTTGTGTGCTGTTGCCCTGCGAGAGATAGTTGAGGGCTAAAGAAATGCGCGTACGCGCGGCGTCGACATTATTTATTCGTTTTTCTACTACAGGCCGGTCGCTGCCCACATAGGTGCTTTCGGTTACACACCCGCCTAAGGCGAGTAAACTGACACTGGTCACTAAAAGCTTGCGCATGGCGTCGCCTCGTTAATTCCGTTATTGCACCTATATTACCGAAAAGCCCTTTTGTTTCATCTATTTTTTAACAAAAGGGCGATATTTTCTGTTATTGAGCCACATTTATAGCGATAGCGCTCTTTTCTCGCTCTTTTCTCTTGGCCAAACGTTTGGTTCTATCGACCACATCACCCACCAGCTGACCACATGCGGCGTCGATATCATCGCCTCGGGTACGACGCACGATGGTGGTAATACCGGCCCCTTGCAGTACCTTAGAGAAGCGGTCGATACGACTGTTGCTTGAGCGCCCGTAATCATTGCCAGGGAAAGGGTTAAAAGGAATCAAGTTAACCTTCGATGGCGTGCCTTTAAGTACTTTCACTAATTCATGGGCATGATCGGTGCTGTCATTGACTTCTTGCAGCATCACATACTCAATGGTGATGTCTTTATTCGCTTTTGAACCGTCAATATAACGGCGACACGCCGCTAAAAACTCTTCAATAGGGTACTTTTTATTAATCGGCACTAGCTCATCACGCAATTCGTTATTCGGAGCGTGTAAGGAGATAGCCAAGGCCACGTCTATTTGCTCTTTTAACAAATCAAGCGCTGGAACCACACCTGAAGTACTCAAGGTAACGCGGCGCTTCGATAAACCAAATGCCCAATCATCCATCATCAATTCCATCGCCGGAACCACGTTTTTCAAATTAAGCAGTGGTTCCCCCATGCCCATCATCACCACATTGGTGATAGGACGGCGGGTGCTGTCACCGTGCAGACCAATGTCACGAGCCACACGCCATACCTGACCGATGATTTCAGAAACCTTGAGGTTACGGTTAAAGCCCTGTTGTGCGGTCGAGCAGAAAGTACATTCCAATGCACAACCCACTTGCGACGATACGCACAAGGTGGCGCGATCTTTTTCCGGGATCCAAACGGTTTCTACCTCTTGGCCACCATCGAGTAGCAAGGCATATTTGATAGTGCCATCGCTGGATGGCTGCTTTACCGAAATTTCCGGGGCGCGAATCTCACACTCAGCACTCAGTCGCGCTTTGAGTTTTTTATTGAGATTGGTCATGTCGTCGAAATTGTCGATGCCAAAATGGTAAATCCACTTCATCACCTGATCGGCGCGGAACGGCTTTTCACCAATGGATGCGAAATACTCGCGCATTCCTTGGCGATTAAAATCGAGTAAATTGATTTTTTTCTCAGTCGTGGCCATGAACAAACCTCTATCAGGTGACGGATAAAACGAAGGTGGCAAATTGTACACAATTTAACCATTATAGCAATTCCTTAGCACACTGGCTGCAGTGCCAATAAACTAAGGAATTACAAGGACAAGAAAAGGGCCCGAAAGCCCTTCCCGCGACTGTTGTCGTAGCTCGAAATTAACGAGTACGAGGACAGATTTCTTCTTCAGCGAAGAAGTAAGCGATTTCGCGAGCCGCAGACTCTGGCGCGTCAGAACCGTGTACTGCGTTTTCGTCGATGCTTTCTGCGTAGTCAGCACGTAGTGTGCCAGCAGCCGCTTCCGCAGGGTTAGTCGCACCCATGATTTCGCGGTTTTTACGGATTGCATCTTCACCTTCAAGAACTTGCACCATTACTGGGCCAGAAGTCATGAAAGAAACAAGGGCACCGAAGAAAGGACGCTCTTTGTGTTCAGCGTAGAAGCCTTCAGCTTGCTCTTGTGATAGGTGAACCATTTTTGATGCAACGATCTTAAGACCTGCAGTTTCGAAACGGTTGTAGATTGCACCGATGTGGTTTTTAGCTACCGCATCAGGCTTAACGATAGAGAAAGTGCGCTCTAAAGCCATGTTTTGCTCCAAATAACGTTAAATTTTAAGTGTTAAACTTTACCGGGCGCGAATTATACGCGCTTTAGCGTGAAAATCCTACTACATTGTTACGCCCGTGAGCTTAGTGAATAAACAAGTCAGGGCGATGACAACCCCGTTTCGGTGATGATGTGCTCTACCGCCCTACTGTGCTTACCACGCTGACGCAATAGCAAAAGCTGATCCATATCAAACCATCCTAGCGCCCTCACCGCTACACTGCCGAGCTATTTTTTCACTGACCTGGACTCAGTTAAGGAATCATTATGTCTGTATTTTCACCAGAGCTGCTCAGCCCTGCGGGTAGTTTAAAAAATATGCGCTACGCCTTTGCCTATGGCGCGGATGCCGTCTATGCGGGACAGCCTCGCTATAGTTTGCGAGTTCGAAACAACGAGTTTAACCTCGCTAACCTCGAGCTTGGTATAAATGAGGCCCACCAGCAAAATAAAAAACTTTATGTGGTTTCTAATATTGCGCCGCACAACGCCAAAATAAAAACCTATTTGCGCGATATAGAGCCGGTTATCGCCATGACGCCCGATGCCCTGATCATGTCTGACCCGGGGCTTATTATGTTGGTGAGAGAAAAATGGCCTGATATGCCCATTCACTTGAGTGTTCAAGCCAACGCCGTGAATTATGCCAGCGTGCTGTTTTGGGCCAAACAGGGAGTTGAGCGGGTGATTCTATCGCGCGAGTTATCACTGCAAGAGATTGCAGAGATCCGCGAACTGTGTCCTAACACCGAATTAGAAGTGTTTGTCCATGGCGCGTTATGCATGGCGTATTCCGGGCGCTGCTTACTCAGTGGCTACATCAACAAACGCGACCCCAACCAAGGTACCTGCACGAATGCCTGTCGCTGGAGCTACGATGTGCAACCGGCCACCGAAACGCCGACCGGTGATGTGGTGCATAAGGTGGACCCAACACTTGGGTTGGGTGCGCCTACCAATGAGGTATTTATGCTTGAAGAGCAAGGCCGCCCGGGGGAGTATATGCCAGCATTTGAGGATGAACACGGCACCTACATCATGAACTCCAAAGACCTGCGCGCCGTGCAGTATGTGGATGCGCTGACGCGTATGGGCGTTCATAGTCTTAAAATAGAAGGCCGTACTAAGTCGTTCTATTACGTTGCACGCACGGCTCAGGTGTACCGCCAAGCCATTGATGACGCCGTCGCTGGCAAGCCATTCGACGCCAACTTACTGCGCAGTCTCGAGCATCTCGCCCACCGAGGCTATACCGAGGGCTTTTTAAAACGCCATGCGCACCAAGAGTATCAAAATTATGACTATGGCCACTCTATTTCTGATTCACAGCAGTTCGTTGGTGAGGTGCTTGGTCGAACCGCGAATGGCTTAGCAGAAATAGACGTTAAAAATAAATTTTGTACCGGCCACTCATTGGAGTTAATGACGCCTAAAGGCAACGTGCATTTTAACTTACAACACATGGAAAACACCAAGGGCGAGCGTATTAGCGATGCAAAAGGCTCTGGCCATCAAGTGCGTATTCCCATCCCCGAGGATATCGACCTTGAACACGCCATTTTGATGCGTAACTTAGAAAGTGGTCAAGATACACGCAACCCATTTAAGTCGTCGTGTTCGTAAGCCATATAGCTTGATAAGGACGCATGCTCAGGCATGTGCTCATGTCTTTATAGACTATGTCACTGAGCAAATCGCACCACGGCTGGGTGTTCACCAAGTTTAAATCTTCCAGTGACAAGGTTTGTGGCTGATTGCTAATGTTAAACAGACAAAAAATACTTTGTTGGCGGTCGGCGCTTTGCCGCCAAAAGCCGAATATTTCTTGGCCAAGGTGCAAAGTAAACTGCGTTGCATTGGGGTGAAAGGCTTTTTGCTTCCCGCGTATCTTAAGCAAATTCAACATACCACGATGCACCTTTTGGTGGTGGCTATGTGGATCGGCCAATTTGGCCTCTAAGTCATGCCAGTGCCAACGATGGCGATTAATGGCACGATTATGCTGGGTATTATTAAAACGCTCATAGTCGTTTTCGGTCCCCGTGAGCGAGTGAATATACACACCGGGAATTCCCTCCAGTGCCAACATAATGGCATGAGCACATAGAAATCGCGCCACAGAAAAGTTATCTGGCCCCTGCTGCGCTCCCTGTAAGGCATCAAACAACGCGATGTTGATTTCATAAGGCGCTAACGTACCGTCATTTTGTGTGCGCCAACTCACCTTGGCACCAAAGCGCTGCATACAGGCCACCAGAGCATTAATTTGCACGGTATCTAACAGGCCCTCTGCTGGGCGCAGGCCAATGCCATCATGGGAGGCTATAAAGTTAAAATAGGCCGTACCATCTTGGGCAGGGGGCATGCGCATCATCCACTTTTTCAGTGCTGTGCAGTCACCGGTAGTCAAGGTGTGTAATAACAAAGGAGGTAAAGAGAAGTTATAAATGCAATGCGCTTCATTGGCATTACCAAAGTAGGAGAGGTTTTGCTCATTGGGAATATTGGTTTCAGTAATGATAATGGCCTGTGGCTGCACATGTTCTATCAAAGTGCGAAGCAGACGCACCACTTCATGTGTTTGCGGCAAATTAATGCAGGAAGTTCCGGGGACTTTCCATAAGAAGGCCACCGCATCGAGGCGAAATAAACGTACTCCGTTGTCGAGATAAAAGCGGATAATCGCCACAAACTCTCGCAACACCTGCGGGTTAGCGAAGTCAAAGTCCACTTGATCATGACTAAAAGTGCACCACACATGTTGCTCACCCGCTGCAGTACGCACCTTGTTGAGTAGCTCAGATGTGCGTGGACGCACCACACCCTCTAGATTGTCACTGACATTGGCCGTTTTAAAGTAGCCCTTTCCGGGGGCAACGTTAGCAATAAAGTTACTAAACCACAGGCTCTTACTGGAACAATGATTGATCACTAAATCGGCCATCAGCCGGTAATCTTTGCTGATATCGTTAATATGCTGCCAACTGCCAAGGGCCTCATTGACTTGCACGTAATTCATCACCGCAAACCCCTCGTCTGACGAGTAAGGGTAAAATGGCAAAATATGCACCGAGTTAATGGCGCCTTCGGTGTAGGTATCGAGAAATTGTTTCAGTGTATACAAGGGCGGTTCAGTGGGCAGCGTATGGGGTTCATGAGCCTGAGTTTTATTTACCGAGTCGCCATAACAAATCAACACCGCATCCCGTTCATCCCAGCGACTTTTATGGGGGGTGGGCTGGCGAACCACATCACCTTGAAGCATCGATTCTAGCAACTGTGCCGCGAGCTCCTGACATTGCGCATCATCAAGAATACCGGCGTAAATGATCGCTAAATGGTGGGTGACACGTTGCTCAAACTGACGCTGGCGAGAAGTCATACTACCCCGCCTTGCGTATGTGTGCGCTGAACTGCTGATTATCAAGCTCAACCGCTTCACGTAATCGGGCAAACACGTCAGGCATTGCCGACACTACGCGGTTCCAGCTGGGCACGAAAGGCGCTTCCATCGGGTGCTCTAAAAAATGTTGCCCGGCATGCATAATATTTTGCGCGAACATTTCCACCGCCTTTTCTTCTTGGTGAATATCGAGGTTTAAACCATTCATAAGCGCATCATTATGATAGGTTTCGACAAAATCCAAGGCAATGCGGTAGTAAGTTGCTTTCAGTGAGCGAATGGTTTCGGTGGTAAAGGTTTCCCCTTGGGTGGCAAGCTTGCGAAATAGCGCTTTGGTAATATCCACCGACATTTTTGATAGCCCAGCGTTTCTATCTTCCAAGGAAAGATCTTGGTGTTTGTGGTCATAGGTTTGGGCAATATCGACTTGGCATAAACGGTTATGAGCGTAGTTGCGGTACATCTCCGACAGCACGCCAATCTCTAAACCCCAATCACTGGGGATACGAATATCATTGAGCACATCGCGGCGAAACGAAAATTCCCCCGCTAAGGGGTAGCGAAATGAGTCCATGTACTCGAGGTAATCGGTGCTACCTAATACCGTTTTGAATGAGCGCAGCAGTGGCGTCACCAATAAACGCGAAACTCGACCATTGATTTTTCCTGCCGCAGTACGGGCATAAAAGCCCTTACAGAACTCATAGTTAAAGCGTGGGTGGGCCACAGGATAGATAAGCCGAGCCAGCAGTGCACGGTCATAGGTGAGAATGTCGCAATCATGCAAAGCGATAGATTCAACTTTTGATGCAGCAAGGGTATAGCCCATGCAATACCACACATTACGCCCCTTCCCTAACTCCTTAGGGGCCACACCAAGGGCCTGTAGCTCACTATCCAAGGCGCGTAAACGCGGGCCATCATTCCATAGTACCCGGTGTTTTTGCGGCAATTTGTCGAAGAATGTCAGCGCATGACGGTACTGTTGCTCGTCTGCTCGGTCCAGGCCTATGATGATTTCATCGAGATAAGGCACTTGCTGCAGGTGATTCACTATGTTTCCTAACGCGGGGCCTTCGAGTTCGGAAAAAAGCGATGGCAGAATAAGACCCATGGGCCGTTCTTGGGCAAATTGCACCAACTCCCCTTCAAGTTCAGCGACCGAACGCTGAGAAATATTGTGGAGTGTTGTGACAATGCCATTTTGATGAAAATCAGCCATGGTTACGCACCTCATCTGCTGCTAGTTGCTCTTTGATCAGCGCTAAACTACTGAGCGTTTCCTGCCAACCTCGCGGCCCGGCATGAACACTGAATAACGCGCTGCGTTTTTTTAAAATCGGGGCTGTGTTTTCGCTGTTCGCAATAACTATCGCAGTGTCTGCCGCCTCTAGCATTGCCACATCATTATGGCTGTCGCCCAGGGCGATGCTGTGCAGTGGGCAACTATATTGCGGTGCCAGCATTTGCATCACATAGTGCAGCGCTTTGCCCTTGTTCACTCCCAGAATCAGGTGCACAAAGCGCCCACCGCGCAACACTTCACATCCTAATTTCTGCGCCGCCAGCGTGAATTGGTGTAACACCTCGTCACTACCTTGCCAGTAAAGCGGATCGCTGTAATGGCGTGTTTGCGCTTGTGTTAATGCCTCTCCAGTGAGGCCAGTTAAGGCACTTAAGCGCTTAGACGATAGTTGACTAAAAGAACGAAAGCTGTCGCCGAATTGTTCTGCCAAAGCCGAAATGCACTGTTGTAAGGTAACTAAAGGCGGGGCAAAGGGCATAATCCAGTAGTTATCGCACTGCTGAGCAGCTTTAGGTGGTGTAATAAAGTGCCCTTTGGGCACATACAGAGCGGCGCCATTTTCGCAAATAAAGGGCAAGTCTAGGTGTAAAGCCTGGCACAGCGCATGGATTTCCGCCGCTGTTTTACTGGAATTAACGATCACTGGCACCTGCGCCTGATTCAAAGCATTGAGTAAGGGCTTCGCCTCATCACACTGATAGCTGTGATGATCTAATAAAGTGCCATCCAAATCGGTAAAGACCACCGGAAATGCCGACCCCTGAGTGGCTAGTTTATTATCGCATTGGTAAATGTGTCGTGTGTTATCAAGGTGATAAACTACATCACAGTGCGCGGGTAAGTGAGCTAAACAATGGCGGGTTAAGCGCTCAAAATAGCTAATAAAGGATTTGACTCCTTGCTCGTCGAGAGTGTGCTCACTGGCTCCATGGCGGGCAATAAGCTGCTGCTCCTGCTGCCAACGCCACGCTTGCACAGTATCAAAGCTGGGCGCTTTCAACATGATGCGAATATCGGCATCGTTGAAAACCGCTTGATACTCATTGGCCAAACGGGAATTCACACAACGCCGCCAGCGGCCATCTGGATCTTGGTTCTGCTCTAGGCTATTAACCGCGACGTTAAGCTCACACGGGCTTTGTGGCTGCGCACCAACACACCAGCCTTCAAGAATAAACACATCGATGGGGCGCTCAAAATAAGGCCAATTCACTAACGGCTCGCGGTCATCGGTGGCTTTATTGAATCGCGGCACTCGGATACCATGAGCTCCGTCTTGAATTCGTGCGATCACTTTATTGAGCAGTGCAATATCATGGGTGCCCGGCACACCTCGGGTGGCAAAAAGCGGGTGCACTGACTGCGCTAACTGTTCACGTACCGCTCTTGGAAAGTAGAAATCATCTATAGAGCACGCGCAGGTATGCAAAGCAAAGCGCTGTTGTAATGCTTGCGCCAAGAACGCTGCTAAGGTGCTTTTACCCGACCCTTGCGCACCATTTATGGTGATAAACAACGCCTGTCCAGGTTGCTTACTATTTGCTAACTGCTGCGCCAGCGGCATGAAGTGGTGCTGAATTTGCAATTTATAACTCGACTGCAACTGTTGCGCTGATATAAATTTTTCAATATCCATGCCGTGCTCACACAAGGTTCGATTGTAACTATAAAGGTAATTTGCAGGACTTAGGCCAAATTGTAAAAGGCGGCCTTTTCATAAGGTTAGTAAATAAGCGAAGAGTAAGTGCACCAAAAAGGTGCAAAAAGGAGGGATTATGCGCTGCGATCGCACTTTGTTTTAGATCAAGCAAAGTAGTAAAACGATAACTAAAAGGCTGTGCTTGAACCACGTTTTTTGTACTATCGCGTCCGCGCTGAAACAAGGGGAGTGGTGATGGCTTTATTAATCAACGATAAGTGTATTAACTGCGATATGTGTGAGCCCGAGTGCCCTAATGGCGCTATTTTTATGGGCGAAGAAATCTATCAAATCGAGGCGAGTAAATGCACTGAGTGTGTTGGTCACTATGATCAACCAACCTGCGTGCAAGTATGCCCTATTGATTGCATAAAACCAGACCCTGCACACAAAGAGAGTGTGGAGCAGCTTGCCGATAAGTATGTACGCTTAACCGAACAAACTGCCCACTACGGCAACACATAAATTACGACCGAGGCGCAGATGTATTGCTTTTCTCTGCGGTATTCACATCATCATCAAGTGCTTGCTCTAGCAAATTAGAGACACTCGCTCGCAGTGCTTCACGTTGCGCTTGTACAAAGTTTTCAAGTGCTTGCTCAGCCGCTTGTTTAACGGCTAATTCTACCTCTTCGGCTAGACTGGCTGCTTGAGTAGAAAAGCTCAATGTCATTACAGTAGTGATAAGTGCGATACGTGCGAATTTCATAGTTGTATTCCTTTTTCAGTTTAATTAAAGCATCTTTTAATGCGCTTACTGTAGGAATATCAAGGTCCGTGCCAAAAATTTAAATCTTTAATTATCAACAATTTAAATATTTAACACGCATTTTATTCGTAGCTAAGCTGTCCGTCTGTGGACACGTATGCGTCCGCAATCGGACACTTTTGTTGTATCAGCTTGCTTATCACCGCAACCAAAAACAGCCATTGCTCGATAGACTCACCCCGACAGGCTCAGTATCAAGCTATCGAAGTTAAAGAGGGGTTAAGCGCCAACAATCCCCAATGGTGTGGCGCTTTTCCAGGCACCACGAGTAAAGTCAGGAATACTTAAGGACTCACTGCGATTAGCCACCGACTGCGCAGACAAGGGAGAGATCACTGACCAAGCGGCGCCATCGTATACATCTTGATCCAATGGCTCACCATTGCGCAGACAGTAGATCATGCGCCAAAACATCAAGAAATCCATACCACCATGGCCACCATTATGCTCTGCTTGCGCACCCATTTTTTGCCATAAGGGATGATCGTATTTGTCATACCATGGCTGCATGTCGTACTCCCACTCATGGAAGCTTTTATCGCCTCCTTGCTCCAGAGCGATGCGATTAGGGAAGCCGGCAAACACGCCGTTAGTTCCTTGGATAAGATTATGACGACTATAAGGGCGAGGAGTGGTGGTATCGTGCTGAACCATAATACTGCGCCCTTTAACGGTTTTTATCAGCGTGGTATTCATATCGCCAGTTATGAATTCCATTTGATTACGCGAGTGTTCGGGGGGAAATTCGCGCTGTGCATACGCAGCACGTCCTAATGCTGGGGAACTCATAGAGGTGAGGTAATCGAAACGATCGCCACGATTGATATTCATGTATTGCGACACCGGACCTAAACCATGTGTTGGATACAAGTTACCATTACGTTTGGTGTGCCATGCAGTACGCCAAGAGCCGGTCTTATGGGTGATCTCTTTCATTTGCCAACGCAGCTCATGAATGTACGCAGCTTCACCATGGAGTAACTCACCAAATACGCCCTGGCGCACCATATTTAACACCATAAGCTCATCGCGACCGTAATTGACGTTTTCCATCATCATACAGTTCATTTGCGTGCGCTCAGCGGTATCTACCAGCTCCCACATTTCTTCTACAGTCAACGCCAGTGGCACTTCAACAAACGCGTGCTTACCGCTTGTCATGGTATCGATAGCCATCGGCGCATGCCATTGCCAGGGAGTAGAAATAATAACAATATCAATGTCATCGCGTGCGAGCATATCGCGATAAGCATAGTCACTATCGCCGTAGGCAGTGGGCTTAGGTTGACCGTTATTAACAACGAACTCAACGCTGCGCTCCAGCACTTCTTGGTGAGTATCGCAGATGGCTTTGATTTCGGTGCCTGCAATGGCACTCATGCGCTTTACATGGCCGTAACCTCGTTGACCAACGCCGATAAAGCCGACCCGAACAACCTCCATTTTAGGTGCCACCAAACCGATCACTGAGCTGCCTTGGCGTGCAGGCGTCACTGCTCGTTGTGAACTGGCACAGCCAGCCAAAGAGGCGGTTGCCGCCCCAGCGGCAACCGCGCCTGCGGCCTTAATGAAATCGCGTCGATTAAACTGCTTCATAATCTATTCCTTGGTAAATGCGTCACTAGCACGCTATCGCAAAGCGGTTGGCTAGGCAAAAGGAACAGGATGAATAACGCGCTGGTTGGAGCTGTCGTCAGCTGAGATAACGCGACGACAGCAAAAAGCTAAGCGTGATCGATCAGTGTTTTCAGAGTGTCGGTGTTATTGATGAGATCGCGGTACAAGGCAAACTGATTGTTTGCTCTGTCCAAATTATGCTCGGAGTACTTAGTGGCAAAGTACTTATCGCCATTAATATAATCAGTTAAAAAGCGTACACCAATCATAAATGGCATCACTTGCGCACCGAGCCAAAAACTGCGTTTTTCCTGTACCGTGATCAGCCCTTTTAATGGCTCAATATAACCCTCAACAATAGCGGCAAATATATCTTTACGCACCCGCACATTACTAAGCTCGGTACTGTCTTCGGGTTCAGGCGAGCAAAAGGTACGGACCATATCACCGAAATCAAATAACCAATAACCTGGCATACAAGTATCAAGGTCAATGACCGCCTTGGCCTGATCGGTTTTGTTGCTAAAGAGCATGTTATTTATCTTGGTGTCGTTATGACATGGACGCACTGGAACACAGGTCACAAGTTCTGCCAATTGGTGCACAAGATGGGTTTGCTGTTGGCAAAAGGCTAATTGCTCATCCACCTTTGCTACACGCCCTTGGCTATCCGCTTGCACCGCTTGCTCGAGCATGTCCAAGCGCATTGCTAAGTTATGAAAGTCCTTAATCACCGGATAAAGCTGCTCGGCGTCGAAATCCTCAAGCGCTGCTGCAAATTGACCGAACGCATTAGCCGCGACCCTCGCTTGGCTTGGTGAGCGCACCACTTCCTCGCTGTAACTACCACCGATAAACTCCAATGCACGCCATTTCTCACCGTTGATATCGAGTAGGTAGCGCTGATCTGTAGTGGCTACATGTTTAATAATATCAAGCTCATATTGTTGTTTATGATGCTTTTTAAGCAAGTGCTGTTCGATTTTACGGGCATTCGCGACCAGCTTATCTGGCTTAGGAAACACATCGGTATTGAGGCGTTGTACCACGACCGCGCCGTGAGCATGTTTCAATAACATGGTGGTATTAATGTGACCATTACCAATGGGATTTAAACTAAGCTGGGTCGGCTCAAAGCCGAACTGGTGCGCCAATAACTGCGCATGAGAGTCTGTATTCATAGGTTCAATCTTGAGTGCCGCTTCGCTCATTGCTTAATCCCTTGAGCTGTTTTATTTTTTTTGCGATTACAGCGAGTTCATCTTTATAAGTCATGCCGAGCCAGGGCTGTGTGGCAGGGTAAACATCAACGGTCGCCAAATGATGGTCAATGCAATATTGTATTTGATCGGGAAGATAATACTCTTTTTTGACACCGTTGTCAGTGTGCGCCAAAAAGCGCTCGAAATTATCCGCTAACACATCAAATAATGCTCGCCCTACACCCCAAAAGGTCATTGACGCGAGCGCTCCTGAATCAATTTGTAACCTTTCACCCTTATCATTATAGCCGACAAGCTCGTCATCAACGTTTTGAATATTAAGCACTTCATCAACACGTTGAAGTTGATTATGGCTGTTAAGCTGACAGATCCCCCGATTCACGCCGCCCTGCTCACTACAGGTACTCACCACCGGGTAAGCAACACAGGCCCAGTGCTCACTGTGCTCAAAGTGTGCCACCACTTGCTGATAGGCGTGCTCACCATAATAGTCATCGGCGGTGATCACGATGGCTTTATCCCTCACCTTGTCTCTCGCACATAGCAAAGCATGGCCAGTTCCCCAAGGCTTATTGCGCTCATGTACTAAGTGAGCATAAGCCGCTGGTACATCACTGATATGTTGCTCGACCAAGTCAACACTCATGTCCTTTGGTAATTGCGGTAATATATGCTCGCACAGCGTCGCCCGTACTTGTTGGTTAATGACCAATACTACATGGCGCACCCCCGCCCTATAAGCGTCTTCAATACTCAATTGCATTATAGTCTTTTGCAAACCCGGCAATACCGCCACCTGCTTGGCGCCACCAAAACGACTCCCTAAGCCGCCAGCAAGAATAACTAAACTTAGCGTTGCTGCACTCATATTCGTCCAATTACTACGACAAAAGGTAGAGTGTACAGATAACTGAGGGAGTTGAGCAAATAGTTGGGAGGGAATCCAGATGAGGCGCGTTTGCACGCGCCCCCACTTAAGCTGTTAATCAAGGTTGAGACACAAATACTTCTCTTCGAGGTACTCTTCTAACCCTTGGTGCCCCCCTTCACGGCCAAGACCAGACTGTTTCACCCCGCCAAAGGGTGCTACAGGATTAGAAATGAGTCCTTCATTGATACCTACCATGCCATATTCAAGCGTCTCTGCGACCCGGTGTATCTGGGCTACATCTTGACTGTAAAAATACGCAGCTAAGCCATAGGGAGTGTCATTGGCCTGCTGTAGTGCCTGTTGCTCATCTTTAAAAGTGGCAACCGTGAGCACTGGGCCAAAGATTTCCTCACGACTGATACGCATCTCACTGGTAACATTACTCAATAACACTGGCGCCACAAAATTTCCTTCAAGACTTTGACGCTCGCCCACTAAGGTCGCGCCTTCTTGCAGCGCCGAGTCGATAAGCTCATTCACTTTCGTTTTGGCTTGTGGGTAAATAAGTGGGCCAATATCAACGCCTTCTTCGGTGCCTGGCCCCACCTTTAATTTGGCCACTCGCTGCTGTAACTTGGCAAGCAACTTGTCGGCAATGCGCTCGTCAGCTAAAACACGATTAACGCAGACGCAGGTCTGCCCAGCATTGCGAAACTTACTGGCAATGATGCCATCAGCCGCCTTATCTAAGTCAGCACTGGCGAACACCAATAAAGGCGCGTTGCCCCCCAGCTCCATAGAGGTGCGCTTAATGGTATTCGCGCATTGTTTTAGCAGCTGGCTGCCGACCTGGGTTGAGCCAGTAAAGGTGAATTTACGCACCACTTCGCTGGTGGTGAGTTGCTCCCCAACCGCTTTAGCATCATCACTAAGCAGGACATTAAAGGCGCCCCGAGGGAACCCCGCTTGATGCGCCAAGTGAGCCAGAGCTAACGCGCACAGTGGTGTGTGTTCTGAGGGCTTAAGCACAAAGCTACAGCCCGCCGCATAAGCAGGTGCAACCTTACGAGTGATCATGGCAATGGGAAAGTTCCACGGGGTAATGCCAGCAACTACACCAACGCCTTGCTTAATCACACTAATGCGATGTTCAGGCTTGCTAGCTGGAATAATTTCACCATAGCTACGTTTGGCTTGCTCAGCAAACCATTTTACAAACCCGGCACCATACGCGACCTCACCTCGCGATTCGGCTAACGGCTTACCCTGCTCCAGCGTCATCAGCTCAGCAAGGCTGTGTTGATGCTTCATAATCAACTCATACCAACGGTAGAGTACTTCGCTGCGCTGCTCAGCAGTGGTTGTTTTGAGACCTTTAAAAGCACGTTGTGCACTCGTTATTGCCTGCTCTACCTGAGAAGGGCTCACCCTTGAGGCACGCACTATCTCGCTCCCATCGGCGGGGTTAGTTACGGCAAACTCCCCCTCTCCTTTTAGCCATTGCCCATCAATAAATGAGTGTTGAAATATCCAAGCTGAATCCATAACGCGCCTCCAAAACAAAAAAGCCGCTGAAGATAAATTACAGCGGCTTTTTGCATAAATTAAGTTCGAACCAAATTAATGCTCTTCATTAACGATGTTGAGGTTGTATTTGGGAATTTCAACCACTAAGTCTTCGTCATGAATTTTGGCTTGGCACCCAAGGCGTGATTCGGCCTCAAGTCCCCAGGCTTTATCAAGCATGTCATCTTCAAGTTCATCACTTTCTTCTAAAGAATCAAACCCTTCGCGGATCACCACGTGACAGGTAGTGCAGGCACAAGATTTTTCGCAAGCATGGGGAATACTGATGCCATTTTTCAGTGCCACATCAAGGACTGTTTCGCCCTCTTTTGCCTCTAAAGCCGCGCCATCGGGGCACAATTCATCATGGGGTAAAAAGATAATTTGTGGCATTGCTTATACCTCGTCTACTGACTGGCCCGTAAGAGCCTTTTTAATGGATGCATCCATACGGCGCGCAGCGAACTCGCTGCTGGCCGCATCAACTTTCTCAATTGCTTGTTTAATTTGCTGTGGCTCATCGGCCTGACTGCTAATTTCCGTGAGCTCCGACATGGCTGCTCGCAGCGCATTCAACTCTTGCTCATCAAGCAAGTGACTGTCGGTTGCCAATGAAGCTTCTAGTGCCTCAACAACCCGTAGCGCCTCTACTTGCTGCTCTTTAAGCATCCGCGCTTGCATGTCCTCTTTAGCGTTGCTCATTGACGATGTGAGCATCTCGGCAACTTGGTCATCAGATAGACCATAAGAAGGTTTTACCTGAATCTCTGCTTGTACACCGGTGGACTTTTCCATCGCCGTCACACTGAGTAGGCCATCAGCATCAACATTAAAGGTAACCCGAATGTGCGCTGCACCAGCGGCCATGGGCGGGATTCCTTTTAAGCTGAATTTCGCCAGAGAACGACAATCGTCAACCAGCTCTCGCTCGCCCTGCAAAACATGCAACGACATGGCTGTTTGCCCATCTTTGAACGTGGTGAACTCTTGCGCCCGTGCAACCGGAATTGTGGTATTGCGGGGAATGATTTTCTCCACCAAGCCACCCATGGTTTCTAACCCTAAAGACAGCGGCAACACATCAAGCAATAACATATCAGAGTCAGGCTTATTACCGACTAAAATATCGGCTTGAATCGCGGCGCCGACGGCAACAACGCGATCTGGGTCAATGCTGGTTAATGGCTGTTTGGCAAAAAACTCTGCCACTTGCTCACGCACTACCGGCATTCGAGTCGAGCCACCGACCATCACCACTTCGAGCACTTCTTCGTTGCTGATTTGGGCATCTTTTAACGCCCGGCGACAGCTGCGTAAGGTTTTCTTAACCAGCGGCTGTGCCAGCTCGGCAAACTGTTCGCGGGTCACGGTAACGGTATGAGATTGACCATCAAATTCCAATACCACATTCACTTTACCATAGCTTGTCAGTGCTTCCTTACAGGCTTTGGCTTTATTGATAAATAACCGTAAGGTATTGGCCGTTAATTGCGTAACGCCGGTCTGCTGCTTAAAGTAATCCACCAGCAAAGAATCAAAGTCATCGCCGCCCAAAGCGGAGTCGCCACCGGTTGCCAGCACTTCAAACACGCCTTTGTTTAAGCGCAAAATAGAGATATCGAAGGTACCGCCACCGAGATCATAAACGGCAATCACCCCTTCTTGGCCCGAATCTAAACCGTATGCCACCGCTGCTGCGGTTGGTTCATTCAGTAAGCGCAACACTTTTAGCCCTGCTAATTGGGCCGCATCTTTGGTGCTTTGGCGCTGGGCATCATCAAAATAGGCAGGCACGGTGATCACCGCCCCGGTGATGTCCTCACCGCCGAAGCTTTGCTCGGCGCGGTTACGCAATGCTTTGAGAATCTCACTGGAAGCTTGTACTGGGCTGATATCGCCTTGACGAGTGTGAATATGCAGGCTGTTATTGGTATCAGTGAACTGATACGGCAGCTGGCCGTAACTGGCTTCGATTTCCGCTTGGGTCTTACCTAAGAAGCGCTTAACCGAGATCAGCGTATTATGAGGGTCATCTGCAGCGTGTTGCTGCGCGTCGGTGCCGACGACCACGTCTTGCTCTAAATAACGCACAACAGAGGGTAAAATAGCCTCACCTTGCTCATTAGCTAAGGTTTTTGCCTCGCCGCTTTGCACCGTAGCAACAAGCGAGTTGGTGGTGCCTAAATCAATTCCCACAGCGAGTTTGTGTTCATGTGGTGCCGCGCTTTGCCCCGGCTCAGCGATTTGCAATAATGCCATGTAATCTAAAAAACCTTTTCGTTTAATGCGCTAGTCAAATAACTCATCTTCAATGCGTTCTAGTTCGTCTCGTAACTTGTAGACAAACTTCAGTTTGCGCACGTCATCTGCAGCCTTGTGCCATTGTGCTGAATCGTCGCTCGCTAACAGCGTCGCGAGTTCATTGCTGTATTGCTTATCTAAGGCAGCAATATGCTTTTCAAACTCAGCGATGGCCGCATCCGGGTCGCTGGCTGATTGCAATTCTTCAAGCTCTTCACGCAGCTCCATTTGCTGCATCAAAAATTCAGGGTCTTGCAGCGTCTGTTGTTCGCCGCGCAAATCCACCCCAAGCTCAGCCAGCATATACTCTGCGCGCTTTACTGGGTGCTTAAGCGTTTGCAACGCATCATTGATTTCCGCTGTTTTTTGCACGGCGACGAGTTTATCTCGCTCACTGCCACCACTGTGTCTGTCTGGGTGAGCAGCACGTTGCAATTCTAAATAGCGCTCATTAATTAAGGTTAAATCAACCGTAAAGCTGACTGGAATAGAAAATAGTTCAAAATAACGCATTGGTTAAACCCTATAATGAAAAGCCCTACATTGGGTAGGGCTTAAAAACGTGCGATGCACACCGCTTCGGCGTACTCACTGCTGGTTATTAAACAGTGAAGCTCTCGCCGCAGCCACATTCACCACTTTGGTTCGGGTTATTAAACTTAAACCCTTCATTCAACCCTTCTTTGGTGAAGTCCAGTTCAGTGCCATCAATATATACCAGGCTTTTTGCATCAATGATCAGGGTTACGCCCTTGTCTTCGAAGGTTTGATCTCCTTCGCTGAGCTCGTCGACAAACTCTAGCACATAGGCAAGCCCCGAACAGCCGGTGGTTTTGATCCCCACGCGCAAACCTATGCCCTTGCCACGGTTTGCGAGGAAGGATTTAACTCGGTCTGCTGCTGAGTCTGTTAAGGTGATTGCCATATACTGCCGCCTTATTTGTCTTGCTTGCTCTTGTAATCTTTGATTGCTGCTTGGATTGCATCTTCCGCTAGGATTGAACAGTGAATTTTCACTGGTGGTAATTCTAGCTCTGCACTGATATCGGTATTTTTGATAGTCGCCGCTTCATCTAAGGTTTTGCCTTTCACCCATTCGGTGACCAGCGATGATGATGCGATTGCACTACCACAGCCATAGGTTTTGAACTTAGCGTCTTCGATGACACCTGTATCAGATACCTTGATTTGCAGCTTCATAACGTCGCCACACGCAGGTGCGCCGACCATACCGGTTGCAACGCTGGGATCGTTTTTGTCTAGAACGCCCACGTTACGTGGGTTTTCAACATGATCAATTACTTTATCACTGTATGCCATAACTTTTACCTCGCTACCTTGTCATTCGCCAAGGCTTAATGATGTGCCCATTCAACCGATTCTAAATCAATCCCTTCTTGGTGCATCTCCCACAATGGAGACATTTCACGCAAGCGGCCAATGGACTCTTTAATAAGTTTTACGGTGTAATCGATTTCCTCTTCAGTGGTGAAACGACCAATACTGAAGCGAATCGAGCTGTGTGCTAGCTCATCGTTACGACCTAGTGCACGCAGCACGTAAGACGGCTCCAAGCTTGCTGATGTACAGGCTGAGCCAGAAGATACGGCAATGTCTTTCACTGCCATTAACAGCGACTCACCCTCAACAAAGTTGAAGCTAATGTTGGTAATACCAGGAACCGACTGCTCCGGTGCACCGTTAAAATATACTTCGTCCATGTCATTCATAATGCCGTCAATTAAGCGCTGACGCAGGGCACTGATGTGTGCATGGTCTTTATCAAAATCCTGTTTGGCATAACGAAATGCGGCGCCCATACCAACGATTTGATGCGTTGCCAGCGTGCCCGAACGCATACCACGCTCATGACCACCACCGTGCATTTGTGCTTCTAAACGCGCACGTGGCTTACGGCGTACATATAATGCACCAATGCCTTTAGGGCCATATACTTTGTGGCCAGAAAATGACATGAAGTCGACTTTCAACTCTTGTAAGTCAATTTTCACCTTACCGGCGCTTTGAGCGGCATCGACATGGAACATAATTTTACGTTCGCGACACATCTCACCGATGGTGGCGATATCTTGAATGACACCAAGTTCGTTATTTACGTGCATCACGCTCACCAAAATGGTGTCGTCACGCATTGCTGCTTCCAGCTTTTTCAAATCAAGTAGGCCGTTTTCTTCAACGTCCATATACGTCACTTCAAAGCCCTGACGCTCAAGCTCACGACAGGTATCGATCACCGCTTTGTGCTCGGTACGCACGGTAATCACGTGCTTACCTTTTTTCTTATAAAAGTTAGCGGCGCCTTTAATAGCTAGGTTATTCGATTCAGTCGCACCTGAAGTAAATACAATTTCACGGGCATCGGCGTTGATTAAATCGGCAATGTCGTGACGCGCCTGATCGACCGCTTCTTCCGCTTGCCAACCGAAGCGGTGTGAACGCGATGCGGGGTTACCAAAATTACCTTCCATTGTCAGGCATTGCATCATTTCTTCGGCAACGCGCGGGTCCACCGGCGTTGTTGCTGCATAATCTAAATAAATCGGTAACTTCATTACTTTCTCCGCTTACGGCAACCTAGTTGCTTACAGTTGACAGCTGACTTGAATATTTTCTAACTTGCTAATGGCATCATTAAGCTGTTTATCTTGGCGATCGGCCACTTCTTTAATGTCAGATTTGCTGACTAACTCAGATAAACTAATACCATGTAAAAACTCTTCTATGCGCTGACTTAAGTCAGACCACAAAGTGTGGGTCAAACAGCGCATGCCGCTTTGACACCCACCATCAGCGCCATGACAACGAGTGGCATCCACCGACTCATTAACCGCACTGATAACATCGCCGACCGAAATAGCACCGGCTTCTTTACCTAGTAAATAACCGCCGCCTGGACCGCGCACAGAGGTCACTAACCCTTGCTTACGTAGGCGAGCGAATAATTGTTCAAGATAAGATAATGAGATTTCCTGCCGCTGTGAAATATCGGCAAGGGGAACGGGCCCTGCATCGGTGTGCAGCGCAACATCGAGCATCGCGGTAACCGCATATCTGCCTTTGGATGTTAACTTCATATCGCCCCCATACTCTTCAAGAGTGTGAATTTTAATTACCTGAGTATTAGAGTCAAGTATTTACTGGAAGTACTTGAGTAAAATACTCGGGTATTGACTGTCATTGTAATTACCTGAGTAAAATAGTCAAGTATTAACCTGCAGTGTATAGAGGGAGCACGAGCGCCCCTTCATAGTGGCGCTCTAGTGACGTTTCTGAGTATCAGTCTTGGTTGTTTTGCTGTTTATCTACTGAAGTCAGCATACCGCGCAGAATATTGAGCTCTTGTTGCTCTGGGCGGGCACGGTTAAACAAACGTTTTAGTTTTGTCATCACCTGACCAGGGTGCTGTTTGATGATAAATCCGGTGTTGCTAAAGGTACTTTGCAAGTGTTCATAGAAGCGCTGCATTTGTTCGTTGGTGGGGTACTCGTTGTCGTCTTGTTCGACCGCTTGCTCTTGAGTATCTAAAAACTGCATGCGCGTCTCATAACACAGAGTTTGTACCGCCATGGCTAGGTTCAATGAGCTGTAGTCTGGGTTCGCCGGAATACACACATGGAAATTACATAGCTGCAACTCTTCATTGGTTAAGCCGCTGTTTTCACGACCAAAAACCAATGCCACAGGGCTGCTCTCGCCCTCTTTAACAAGTTTTTCACCGCATTGACGAGGATCTACCATCGGCCAGCTCAAAGTGCGAGAACGGGCGCTAGTGCCTATGGCCAATACACAGCCTTCAAGTGCTTGCTCTAGCGTATCGACCACCTGAGCCTGCCCTAAAACATCCGTAGCACCAGCTGCGAGTGCGCTGGCATGACTATCAATTTCACAGGCTGGGTCAACAAGATAAAGGTTACTAAAACCCATGGTTTTCATTGCTCGAGCCGCCGAGCCAATATTACCTGAATGCGAGGTGTTAACCAAAACGATGCGAATGTTCTCAAGTGCCATAGTACGGTGTTTATTCTTTAGTAAATTACAATACGCCGTAGTTTATCATAACCCTAGGTAGAGAGCCGCTGAAAAATTTTTATAAGCAAAACAGCACTGCACAAAAAATCATCAGGTTATTTTTACTCGCGTATTTACTTTAGTTGAAAAACCGCTAGAATACGCCGGCTCGAAATATTGTTCTTTTACAACCCAAAGGTAATGCTATGCATCCGATGTTAAACATTGCGATTCGCGCTGCGCGAAACGCAAGCAAGGTGATTTTGCGCGCCTGTGAAGATTTATCAAAAGTAGAAGCCAGCCAAAAAGGCAGCAATGACTTTGTAACCAGCGTTGATAAAGAGGCGGAAGCCGTTATTCGCGAAACCATCTTAAAATCTTACCCTAACCACAGTATTATAGGGGAAGAGTTAGGCCAACATAATGGCACTGATGCTGACTACCTTTGGGTGATCGATCCCCTCGATGGCACCACTAACTTCATTAAAGATATTCCGCACTTCTGCGTCTCTATTGCCTTAAAGGTAAAAGGCCGTATCGAACAGGCCGTTGTTTATGATCCTATCCGTGGTGAGCTTTTCACTGCAAGTCGAGGTCAAGGCGCGCAACTTAACAGCAAGCGTATTCGTGTTAGTAACGCTAAAGAGCTTTCTGGCACAGTGCTAGCCACAGGCTTCCCATTTAAGCAAAAGCATCACATGGATGCCTACATGGAAGCGTTTAAATCGCTATTTGTATACACTGCCGATATTCGTCGTGCAGGCTCTGCCGCGTTAGATATGGCCTATGTGGCGGCAGGCCGTGTTGATGGCTTCTTTGAGATTGGTTTGAAACCTTGGGATACCGCTGCCGGTCAACTATTGGTAAAAGAAGCCGGTGGTTTGGTGATGGATTTTGCTGGCGGTGCTAACCACGAGAAAAGCGGTAACGTGATCTGCGGTTCACCAAAACTCGCTAAAGCTATTGTAAAAGAGATTCGCCCGGTATTAACAGAGTCATTACTGAAGTAATGTCGTGACCGGCGCTTGAACTATCAAGCATAATAGAAAAAACGCGAGCTTAGGCTCGCGTTTTTTATTGCTCTCTAAAAACCGTAGTTAAAGCTGACGCCTGCAACTCTTGGCTCGGCATATTGCACATAAGTTTGCGCGATGTAACCATTCACTGGGTTATTGCCGAATTTAAAGCCGCGATTGTAGTAGTCTTTATCTAGGGCATTGCGCACCCAGAAGTTCACTCCCCAATATTCGGCTTGGTAGCCAACACTGGCATTAACAAGGTTGTAGCTCGGCGACTTTGAATTATGGCTATTTGAGAAATAGTATTCGTCTTTGCCTTCTACCCCTAAGTTCACGAATAGCGCGTCGGTGATGTCAAAACGGGCGTTCAATGCATACTGATAATGGGGCGCTTGCGCTTGATGGCGGTCACTTTGATCAACGCCCTCAGCGGTAACAAAACCATCGATTTCACTGTCCAGTGCACCGACACTGCCCGTTAAGGTTAAGCGCTTAGAAACAGCATACTCGCCTTCAATTTCAAGGCCGTAGTTTTCGCCGCTGTTGCCGTTATCAAAGTAGCCTGCGAACTGCTGGTCTTCGGTTTTCCAGGCTTTTAGCTGGATATTATCGCGATACATATAAAACGCGGTGATGCGCAAATTAAGGCGCTTATCGGCTGAGCTGCCCTTCACGCCGAACTCAGCATTCCATAAGTACTCTGGGTCGAAAGTGCGATGGTTTAAGAAAAAATCAGCATCTTGGCTTAACCCTTCATCATTGGCCTTGGCGATGGCTTCGGCATTGATACCACCGGCTTTGTAGCCTCGGCTGATACTGGTATAAATCATCGTTCTCGGCACTACTTGATACTCAAGCGCCACTTTTGCACCGACCATGGTGTCGTCCACATTCTCGACGACCGCAGCGGAGTCACTGTATTGGCCCTCATTGCGCTCTACGCGAAGTCCCGTGACCAACCGCGTTTTGTCGCTGATAGGCGTTTCTATTTGCCCATATAAGGCAATATTTTCACTGTCATAGGTCGATGTGAAATCACCGGCATTCCAGGTGTACTGGCGCAATAAGTCAACATCGCGAGATTGGTAATATAGCCCAGTGACCCAATTCCCCGCTTTACCGCTAAGTTGTAGCTCTGCAGTATAATCTTGACGGTCACGTTGATAACTGTCAGTGGAGCTGTAAGCGTAGGGATGCAAGCCCTCTAAACACAACGCTGGCTGCTCGGGGTCATTACACACCCAATCTTCATCGTAACTATACAAAAGGTCAGCGTCTAAACCGGTTAAGTTAAATTGCACGTCGGCAAAGTTAAAGCCACTGTAGATGTTGCTCAGCCCCACAGCTACACTCTCTTGAGTATCTTTACCGGGCTCATCGGCCACACTGATACGGGAATTATCTAAGGTGAACGCATCATAGCCGTTATCAATATCCATATAATGAGCAACGAGCTCCGTACGCCAATGCTCAGTAATTTGCGAGTGCAGCTTTATGCGGGCGACTTGCTCATCAATATTTTGACTGTTGTTATCAAGGTACTGGTTATCAACATAGCCGTCTGACTTATTTTGATAGAAGCTCGCGCGCACACTGCTTTTTTCACCAAACCCGGTGCCTGCAGCAATACCGGCATCCCACGCATTGTAGTTACCCGCACCGAGCTTCACCTTAACACTAGGCTCCAAGGTTGGCTCAGCGCTTTCCATGTGGATCATCCCCGCAAGCGCATCGGCGCCAAAACGCGTGCCTTGTGGGCCTCGATAAATCTCTACTTGGTCAACATCAAACAGCATTGCGGCGCCGCCGAGGCCGGAGTAATTAATACCATCAATCACCACTCCGACCGATGGATTAACAGGGTCAACAAACTGCGAACGCAAGCCGATACCACGAATTTGCACAAACTTACCGCGCGACGCGCCGGCAGTAAAATTCACATTGGCAGCTTGGTTAAGTAGCTCATCTAAATATTTGGCTTCGCGGGAGGCAATATCGGCCTCGGAGAACAAGCTTGCGCTAGCGCTAAGCTCTTGGATTGATTCGCTTTTAAAGTCACCCGTTACAATGATCTTTTCAATATCACTTTCATCAGCATGTGCACTGAGACTCAAACTTTGAGCCACGGCACAGGCCAGCAAACATAGACGTGCATTCATGCGCAGCTTGGCATCCCTAGTGGATTAAAAAAGGAACACCGAGTCTAGCAAAATCAGGCCATTAAATGAATATCTGTGGGGGCTAAAGCTTAGAACGTTTACCTTTAAGATAAGCGTTGCGAAAGTCAATAAAATGCTCGGCGAGCTTGCTTGCAGCTTGGTGCTGTTCAGCTAACTCTAAAACCATAATAGCCACTTCAGCAGTCCCTAACTGATGCTCATGTGGGGCAATACGTAAGCGATAGTCCGACACCTGCTCTGGGGCAATGGATAGCACCGGAAAACCATCTAAATAAGGAGATTTACGCATCATTTTTTTCGCCTCACGCCAAGTGCCGTCAAGGAAAATAAACAAAGGCGTTTTGCCCTCAATAGGCTGTACCTCAGTACAGACTCGTTGTGGTTCAACGCCTTGCTCCGGGAACACCACCCACGGCTGATAACGACTATCTTCTAATAGCGCTAATAATGCAGGGTCTGGATCGGTTCTATCCCAGCGAAAAGCAAAGTTCTGCGGCACGATATCGGCAATGAGCCGACCGGTATTAGAGGGTTTAAAACTCTCGTTATGATACATCAACAAACACACGGCAACATCACAAGGCACCGTTTCAACCCCGGCACAAATACATAATGACTGCGCTAACAAGCAATGTTCACAACGGCTGAGCTTACTGCCTCGGGCTTTGTATTCGCGTTTGGCATCAGCAATTTGCTGCGCACGAAGTTTTAATACAGAATTAGTCACCACATACCTCAGGTCGACGATAGCCGCTTATTGTAAGCGAATTAAGGATGCAAGAACATGGTTAACCTAATCAATAGCGCGCGACTACGCTTTCGCCTTATGGATCTTAGCGACGCCGAGCTATTGTACGAACTAGACCAAGACCCCAAGGTAATGCGCTACATTAATGGCGGAACGCCCACCTCCAGAGCAAGCATCAACGAAGTGTTTGTACCTCGCCTTCGCGCATACCTTAATCCTGCAAAGGGCTGGGGCATTTGGCAAGTCAACCGTATCGCAGATGATGCCTATCTCGGCTGGATACTCGTGCGCCCTTTTGATTTTTTCAGTGACGCACCAAAATGGCACGATATTGAGCTCGGTTGGCGCTTTAAACACTCAGCATGGGGCCAAGGTTATGCCACTGAAGCGGCTCATGCGGTGCTTCATGGTCTTGCTGAACAGCAACCAGAAATACGTTACTTCAGCGCCATCGCGATGGCCGAAAATCTTGGTTCCATCGCCGTCATGAAGCGCCTAGGTATGCGCTTTCAGCGCCAGTATGTGCACCATGATCCACTGGGGGACTGGCCCGTTGTCCACTATCAGTTAGCGGTGTAACCCACTGTAATGTGAAGTCCCAGCGTTTGAATCTACATTGGTTAGTACACCTAACAGGCACTGAGTGCGTGTTAACCGTCATTACCCTATTGATTCAAGGAGCTGAATATGAGGCTACCCCTCATTGCTGTTGCCACTGTTGGCGCACTCAGTACGTTTGCTAACGGCCATGCGCAAACAACGCCCACACAACAGTTAACCCCCCATCTACCCAAAGACATCAGCGTCACCGAGCCAGTCACGTTGCAGTCTTTACAGCATGACTTTGATGTATTTTCTTGGCAGTCCTTTATTGCTCTGAATTGGCCTGCAAATGCGGACGGTCTGCCGGATACCAGCAAAACCATAGGCCAACAAGGCAACGCTGTGGTATGGCAGCACTATAAGGAAAGTCGCGATATATTTTTAGCTAACGGCGCCAAACCGCCCGGCTGGAAAGAGCACAACCCGCCGCCAACTCAGTGCGATGCACCTAATAATGCGTTAGTGCTGTCGCAAGTGGGAAAAACTCCGAATGTGCTTGATGAAAGCGGTGAGCCGTTTCAAACCGGGCCACTGATAGACCAAAATGGCCAGTACACGCGCTTTGAAATTCTCACCAATAAAATGATGTTCGATTACATCGTTGATAACGAACTCTACAACCAGCAAGGGCAACATAAATTCAAAGGCGACGCTGACTTTCCGTCTACCGATAACAGTAAGGATAAAGACGGCGCAATTATGATAAAAGCCGCTTGGAAAGTGATGGGCCCAGGCGATGATCGCAGCCGTTTTTATACCGTAGATGCCTATGTGTATAACAATCCCGACGAAAACCAGGGAGTTCAAGCTGCGTGCCAATTGCAGCGAGTTGGCTTAGTTGGCTTTCATATCGCCACAAAAGTAGAAGGCAACCCACAATGGATTTGGTCTACTTTCGAGCATATTAATAATGCACCCACGCAAGGCCAACCGGCAACTAAGCAGAGCTACAACTATTACCGACCCAACTGTGATGATTGCACTGCGGTGAATACTCCGCCGCCACGCCCGTGGGACCCAAGCACACCCCATACGCAACCCTCGCAGGTTGAACGCGTAATTGCAATTGACGAGGCGACCAACAAGCTGAACCAGAAATATCATGCCCAACTCAAGCACGCCTTTGCCGAAAGCGTTTGGGTGAACTACGAACTAGTGAGCACTCAGTGGCCCACAGACGCTAAAAGTAAAACCGACCCAACCGGCGCCCCAGCCCCCAGCTTTCTTGCCAATACCACCTTGGAAACCTACATACAAGGCGAGGTTAAACAAACGTCATCAAGCTGTATTGGCTGTCACAACAATGCCGCCATGACCAATGGCCGCTTTGCTGATTTCACCTACCTACTACAACGTGCACAAGCCAAAGGAGAAAAGTAATGAGTAAAATGGATAATTTCATCGGCTTGAGTGCCGTTTTAACAGGCTTTGCCGAGAGCAAACTCGCGCCGCAAATCGACCCTATTGATATCAAATCTGAGTACCTGCCGCTGTGGCAAGAAAAGGTTGATGAGCAAAGTAACGGCTTAAGCAGCAAAATTCTCGCCACTTACAGCGACCTAAAAAGCGTTCAACCGCCCTTGTCAGATCAAAAAATTGGTGAGGCCATGCTCAGCGAGCGCAACGGCGCTGACTTCACCATGGCCTGCCGACAACTCATTTACCTTTGGTATATGGGGGCCTGGCCCAGTGTCCCAAAGGACAATAGCCGTACCGACTTCACCATAGTGTCAAGTAAAGCTTACTCTGCAGGGCTGGTGTGGCAGGTCATGCAAGCCCACCCTATGGGCGATTCGAATGAACGCTACGGCTATTGGGCGGAGAAACCCAGCGCCGCATTAAGTGACTTTACCGGCCACAGCAGCGAGCAATAAGGAGTAACATGATGAATAGCAAAACCGAATATGATGTGGTGATTGTCGGCGCAGGAATCGCAGGTGCCATTGTCGCCTACGAGCTTGGCAAAGCAGGTAAAAAGGTACTTATTTTAGAGGCCGGACCTGCCGTGCCCGCTGATCGCTCCAAATATATGGATACTTTTTTTAAAGCTGCCGCAAAAACACCTGAAAGCCCGTACCCACCGGCAACACAGAATGCGGTGGCAAATAGCCTAAACAATCCCCTTGGCTTACCCGATCCCAGTACCGAAAACACACCAAGATACACGGTATTACAAGTGGATGCTTGGCGTAAACCGACACAATGTTACTTTGATTATCCACCGCAAGATGCCAATGTCAGCGGCACGAGTTTGAATGCTAAGTTTGCTTTTGCCAGCTCCTACGAACGCATCGGTGGCGGTACCACATGGCATTGGTTAGGTACCTGCTTGCGCTTGTTACCACAAGATTTTGAGCTTAAAACCTTGTATGGCCAAGGGGTTGATTGGCCCGGTGGTGAGCAGTTTTATCAGGACTTAGTGCCGTTTTATGAAAAAGCGGACCAAGAGATAAACGTCGCTGGCGATAAACAGCGGATGCAACGCCTGTATGAACAGTTTGGCGTCGACCCCAGCGGCACCTACGGCGCTCATTATGATTTCCCCATGCCAGGGATCGTCCCTGCCCTACAAGACAGAGTCTACGAGCATGCCACCTTGGGCATGAAATATGAGGGCAATGAAGTCTATGTAACGCCAACGCCACAGGGACGAAACTCTCGCCCCGGTGAGCGCCGCCAATGCGCCGGCAACACCAACTGCATACCTATTTGCCCTATTCAGGCTAAATATGATGCCACCGTGACCTTGGCTCGAGCATTGCAAACCGGCAACGTTGAGATCCGCTATCAACATGTGGCAAGCAATATCCAGCTCGATAGCACGACCCAACAGGTATGCGCCATTGATTACATTAGCTATACCCATGCTAACGGCATTGCCACAGGTCAGGGCTCGGTCACTGGCAAACGCTTTGTGCTTGCCGCGCACGCTATTGAAACTCCGAAACTACTGCTTATGTCGAATAAAAACCCTGGCTTCGAAAACGGGGTTGCTAACAGCAGCGATCAGGTGGGCCGCAACCTCATGGACCACATTATGTATTTAGGCTGGGGACTAGCGGAGAAGCCAATTTACCCGTATCGCGGTCCACTTTCCACAGGTGGCATTGAATCGCTGCGCGATGGCGACTTTCGTAAACAGCGCTCAGCTTATCGCATCGAGATTGGTAACGAGGGCTGGCAATGGGCTGCTAATGATCCCGGCACGACGCTCGCTGATTTCATATTTGGGCAGAACAATAGTCAGTTGAACGGCAACTCGGTGAATCAACAAGGACAAGAGCTACGCTTAGATGATAACTTACCGGCGAATAGTAAGTTGTTCGGTCAACAACTGGTGCAGACCTTGAATCAGGCCTACACCCGCCAACTGCGTTTAGGTTACCTAATTGAGCAACTCCCCGATGCCAATAACCGAGTCGAGCTATCTTCGACGCTGAAGGACAACCTTGGCTTGCCAAGACCCAAGGTCACCTACCGCTTGGCATCCGATTACGAGCGTAAGGCGTTTGTTTCGGCGAAACAAATTACCACAGAGTTGTTCACCCAATTAGGCGCCACCGAATATACTCAAGACCCCGGCGAGCCCAACCTCAGTAATGCCGAGGATGCCTCGGCGACAAAATTCCAATACCAGGATGACAGTGGCACCTTACATAATTTTAAGTTTTATGGCGCAGGGCATATCGTTGGCACCTATCGCATGGGGGATGACCCAGCGACCTCGGTGCTTAACCACCGCCAACAATCATGGGACCATGCTAACCTGTATATGGTAGGAAGCGGTGTGTTTCCAACCATTGGTACGGGTAACCCCACATTGACGATCGCCGCCTTGGCGTTTCAAGGTGCTGGCCACATACTCGACGATTTAGCAGGAGCTTAATGCCATGCACTTTTTATCTTTGATTTACTATGCCTTACTTACAGGCATCGCCGCCATGACTCTGAGCACCCATGTGTATGCTGAGTCAGCAAAGAGCATTTTAACCACCGATTCGTTTGTTACGTTAGAGCAGCAAGTAATGCAGTGGGGGGAGCCAGAAAACACTCTGGTAGTGATGGATAACGACGATACGCTGACGATGATCGCCTGCGCTGACGACCAATCCCCGAGTAAGTGCCAGTATCTCGGTGGGGCCGCTTGGTATGCGTGGCAAAGTGAGTTAGTCACTGCACAATCAGCTCCGCGTGTCGCCGACACAAGTTTAGAGCTTATTGAAGCCTCAGACCTATTATTTGCGCTTAACACCATGGTTTACACTCGAGATAACGTCCCCGCCATATTGGCACGGTTAAGCAGTCAAGGGGTGAGGCTAATGGTTGAGACGGCACGTGGTAACCAAACGATTTCTGCTACAGAAGACCAGTTTACCGACTTAACACTACCAGATGGCGGCGATTTACTGGGCTTTTTTGCCACCCATGCGCCCAAGTTTGCAGGACTTGCTAGTAAAGCCAGCCCCTACTCTTCGTGTGATAGTGGCAGCAAGCGTCGCATTTCCTATCGCCAAGGAGTGATGTATTTGGCAGGCCAAGATAAAGGCAAAAACCTACTGTGCTTTGTGAACCAGTACAACGACACGCTATCACCCGATAAGCAAATTCGTAATATCGCCTTTATTGATGACACACTGGAGAATGTCGAAAGTATAAACCACGCATTTGCAACTCAAGCACAGTTTAACGTTGCCGCCTACCACTACACGGCGCTGGCGGCGCATAAAGCGGCACTGACCCAAGGGCCAATGGCGAAAAAGCACCAAGCAAAGGCCACCGAACGCTGGTGTAAGGTAATAAAAACCATGACCAAGGAGCTGATAAAACCAAGCTACACCCGCGAGTGCCGCTAATGTATAGGTAGTGATGGTAGCAACCGCGCTTTGGTCATATGCAAACATAAAAAAACCCGGCACTAAGCCGGGTTTTTAAATTCAGTTGAAGAAGCTTACTTCTTCTTTTTCGCAGCCTTTTTGTTCGGTAGGTCAGTGATTGACCCTTCGAAAATTTCAGCCGCGAGACCGATTGACTCATTAAGCGTTGGGTGCGCGTGGATGGTTAAAGCGATGTCTTCAGCATCGGCGCCCATTTCCACACCTAGACCAATCTCACCCAGCATTTCGCCAGCGTTGATACCGATCATTGCACCACCGATAAGACGATCTGTGTCTTTATCGAAAATGAGTTTAGTTTGACCTTCGGTGCGTGATGAAGCAATCGCACGACCTGAAGCAGCCCATGGGAATACCGCTGTTTCAATATTCAGCCCTTGCTCTTTTGCTTCTTTCTCAGTGACACCAACCCATGCAATTTCAGGGTCTGTGTAGGCAATTGATGGAATGCACTTAGGATCAAAATAGTGCTTTTTGCCAGAAATTACTTCAGCGGCAACATGGCCTTCATGAACGGCTTTGTGAGCAAGCATAGGCTGGCCAACGATGTCACCAATGGCATAGATATGCTCAACATTGGTCTTCATTTGCTTATCAGTGTTGATAAAGCCGCGCTCATCAACGTTAACACCGGCTTTGTCGGCATCAACCAACTTACCATTTGGTGTACGACCAACAGCAACTAATACTTTGTCGTAACGCACAGGCTCCGCCGGCGCATTTTTGCCTTCAAAAGTCACGTATAGACCGTCGTCTTTCGCTTCAACACCGGTTACCTTAGTCGATAGCATAACGTTGAACTTGTCTTTAACGTACTTCTGGTAAATCTTGATAACGTCTTTGTCCGCTGCCGGAACTAGCTGATCAGCAAATTCAACCACGTCGATTTGTGAGCCTAGAGCGCGGTATACAGTGCCCATTTCAAGACCGATAATACCACCACCTAGTACCAATAGTTTTTCTGGTACGTCTTTCAGCTCAAGCGCGCCAGTCGAGTCAATAACACGCTCGTCTTCTGGAATGAAAGGTAGGTTCACCGGCTGTGAACCAGCCGCGATAATAGCATTATCAAAAGTGATGGTGGTTTTGCCGTCATCGCCTTCTACGTCAATGGTGTTGCTGCCAGTGAATTTACCGTAGCCGCTCACGACTTTCACTTTACGCATTTTTGCCATGCCGTCTAGGCCGCCAGTTAGCTGACCAATAACAGAGTCCTTCCAATCGCGGATCTTGTCTAGGTCAATTTCAGGCTTGCCAAAAGAAACACCGTGTGACGCCATTTCGCTCGCGTCATCAATCACTTTAGCAACGTGTAGAAGTGCTTTTGAAGGGATACAACCGACATTCAAGCACACACCACCTAGGGTCGCGCGTGACTCAACGAGGGTCACTTCCAAACCTAAATCCGCAGCACGGAATGCCGCAGAGTAACCACCAGGACCACCGCCTAGTACAACGACTTGTGTTTTGATTTCGTTGCTCATGCTATTACCTTATTTTGTCCGAACGGGAAGCAATGACACGGTTTGCTGTCAGCATGCCATCGCTCACAAAAATTGTGCAAAGATTGTATCATTGCAATTTAAAAAAATCCCAGTAAAAACCGATTACTGGGATTAAAGTTCATTATCTGTATGGCTTACATTACCAAGTGGCGAATATCGCTTAGGTAATTTGCCAGAGTCACAGTAAAGCGTGCTGCCAGCGCACCGTCAATAACACGGTGGTCGTAAGAGCAGCTTAGCGGCACCATTAAGCGCGGCTCAAACTCTTTACCATTCCATTTCGGTTTAAAGTCTGACTTAGAGACACCCAAAATAGCCACCTCAGGCGCATTGACGATAGGCGTAAACGCAGTGCCACCGATGCCACCGAGGCTAGAGATGGTGAAGCAACCGCCCTGCATATCGGCCGAGGTTAGCTTACCATCACGGGCCTTTTTGGAGATATCCATCAGCTCGCGTGATAACTCCATAATGCCTTTTTTGTTGACATCACGAACCACAGGAACAACGAGGCCATTTGGGGTATCAACCGCAATACCGATATGTACATACTTCTTCAGAATCAAGCTCTCGCCGTCTTCTGAAAGTGACGAGTTAAAGGTTGGGAATTCTTCCAACGCCTTGGCCGCCGCTTTCATCACAAACACCAATGGGGTGATCTTAACGCCCAGCTTTTTCTTCTCAGCCAGCGCGTTTTGCTCTTTACGGAATGCCTCTAAGCTGGTGATATCAGCTTCATCGTATTGGGTTACATGAGGAATATGTACCCAGTTACGGTGTAAGTTAGCACCAGATAGCTTTTGAATACGCGATAGCTTCTTCTCTTCGACTTCACCAAACTTGCTGAAGTCGACTTTTGGCCATGGGATCAAGTCGACACCGGCACCGCTGCCGCCTTTACCTGCACTACCGGATTCAACCTGCTTCACTAAGTCTTTCACATAGTTTTGCACGTCTTCTTTTAACACCCGGTTTTTACGGCCTGTGCCTTTGACTTTCGCCAGGTTAATACCAAACTCACGGGCCAAACGGCGCACTACCGGTGAAGCATGGGCATAATCAGCATTTTCAACGAAGTCTTCACGCTTCGCTGGCGCTGGGCCACTGGCCTTGTGCTCTTGCGGTTGCGCGTCGCTTGCAGTTGTTGATTGTTGCTTAGCCGGAGCCTGTTGCTGTGCAGGGGCACTGCCTTGCACCTCAAAGGTAAAGATTAAGCTGCCCGTTTTCACGGTATCGCCCACGGCAACTTTCACTTCTTTTACTTTGCCGGCAAAAGGAGCAGGCACTTCCATAGAAGCTTTATCGCCTTCAACGTTAAGAATCGACTGCTCTTCATCAACGGTGTCGCCGGCACTGACCATCACTTCGGTCACTTCCACTTCGTCGCCGCCAATATCCGGCACCGTCACTTCTTTAACTTCAACACTGCCGCTGTCTTTGTCTGCTTTCGCTTCTTGCTTGTCGCTATCGCTCGAGCTTGGACTCTCGGCACTGCCACCGCCTGCGGTTTCAAAGATAAATACCAGCGACCCTGTCTTTACGGTGTCGCCGACATTGATTTTGATTTCTTTAACTTTACCAGCTTGTGGCGCAGGCACTTCCATAGAAGCTTTATCGCCTTCAACGTTAAGAATTGATTGTTCTTCTTCAACGCTATCACCAACACTGACCATAATTTCGGTGACTTCAACTTCGTCATCACCAATATCAGGCACAGTAATTTCCACCTCGGCGCCGGCTTGATTGCTAGCACCGCTGTTGTCATCACTGCTGTCTGCCGCCTCGCTTGGCTCGGCATCGGCATTGCCTCGCTCGCCTTCGAAAATCATAATCAAAGTGCCGGTAGAGACGGTATCGCCCTCTTTCACTTTAATCTCTTTTACTACGCCCGCTTCGCTGGCAGGTACTTCCATAGAGGCTTTATCACCTTCTACGGTAATCAAAGATTGCTCAACTTCAACCTTGTCGCCTACCGAGACAAGCACTTCGGTGACTTCAACTTCATCGCCACCAATATCAGGTACTTTAATTTCAATGCTCATTTGCAAACCCCTTAAGCGTGCAGCGGGTTAATCTTGTCGGCATCAATGTCGAACTTCTTGATTGCTTCTGCAATCACAGATTTTTCTACATCGCCACGTTTCGCTAATTCTGTTAGTGCAGCAACCACCACGTAACCTGCATTCACCTCGAAGTGACGGCGCAGGTTCTCGCGGCTGTCGGAGCGGCCATAGCCATCGGTACCCAGTACGCGATATGACTCAGCCGGGATGAAGGCACGAATTTGTTCAGCGTAGTTCTTCATGTAGTCGGTAGCCGCAATCGCAGGCTCTTCACCTAATACAGTTTGCAGATACGGCACTTTCGCCTCTGCCTCTGGGTGCAGCATGTTATAGCGGTCGGCTTCTTGACCATCACGGGTGATCTCATTAAACGAGGTTACCGAGAATATATCTGAGCTAACGCCGTAGTCATCACTTAGAATTTGCGCTGCTTTGCGCACTTCGTTCATGATCGTACCCGAGCTTAATAGCTGTACTTTGCCCTTGTTGCCTTCGTAGCTTTCAAGCTTATAAATACCCTTACGGATCCCTTCTTCCGCACCTTCTGGCATGGCTGGCTGATGATAGTTTTCGTTCATCAACGTCAGGTAGTAGTAGATATTTTCTTGGTCTTCACCATACATACGGCGAATACCATCTTGAACGATAACCGCCACTTCATAGCCGAAGGTTGGGTCATAAGAAATACAGTTCGGCACGGTGTTCGCTAGAATATGGCTGTGGCCATCTTCGTGCTGCAACCCTTCACCATTAAGCGTTGTTCGCCCTGCGGTGGCACCAAGTAAGAAGCCACGTGCTTGTTGGTCACCGGCCATCCACGCCATATCACCTACACGTTGGAAACCAAACATCGAGTAGTAGATGTAGAACGGGATCATCGGTAGGTCGTTAGTGCTGTATGAGGTCGCCGCAGCAACCCATGAGGACATCGCACCGAGCTCGTTAATACCTTCTTGCAACACCTGACCTTTTTGGTCTTCTTTATAGTAAGCAACGATATCACGATCTTCCGGGCTGTAATTTTGGCCCCGTGGATTATAAATACCAATTTGACGGAACAAGCCTTCCATGCCGAAGGTACGTGCTTCATCGGCAATAATTGGCACAATGTTTTTGCCAATGCCTTTGTCTTTTAGCAATACATTAAGAGTACGCACAAATGCCATGGTGGTGGAAATATCACGCTTTTGCTCTTCAAGTAATTGCTTGAACGCATCCATCTGCGGCAACTGCAACTGTTCGCTGAAATTAGGCAAACGCGTTGGCGTGTAACCATGCAACTCTTTACGACGGGCGTGCATATACTCGTACTCTTTTGAGCCTTCTTCTAAGGTCAGGTACGGTAAGTCTTTAAGCTCATCTTCGGAAACAAGATCTTCTAACCCTAGGCGCTTACGTAAGTGAGCCACGTGGGTCATGTCCATTTTCTTCACTTGGTGAGCAATGTTTTTACCTTCGGCGGCATCGCCCATACCATAACCTTTAACGGTTTTCGCTAAGATTACCGTAGGACGGCCCTTAGTATCTTGCGCCGATTTAAAGGCTGCGAATAGCTTCGATGGCTCGTGACCACCGCGCTTTAAGGCAAAGATTTCGTCGTCGGTCATATCGGCAACAAGAGCTGCTGTTTCTGGGTAACGACCGAAGAAGTGCTCGCGCACATAAGCACCGTCTTTTGACTTATAGGTTTGGTAATCGCCGTCAACCGTTTCGTTCATCAGCTGTAGCAATTTACCTGTGGTGTCTTTAGCCAGTAATTTATCCCAGCCACTGCCCCACACGACTTTGATGACGTTCCAACCAGCCCCTTTGAACAGGCCTTCAAGCTCTTGGATAATCTTGCCATTACCCATAACTGGGCCATCTAGACGCTGCAGGTTACAGTTAATTAGGTAGCATAAGTTGTCCAAGCCTTCACGAGCGGCAAAGGAGATTGCGCCCCGTGATTCTGGCTCATCCATTTCACCATCACCTAGGAAGGCATAAACGCGTTGGTTGCTGGTGTCTTTCAGGCCACGACCTTCAAGATACTTGAGGAAGCGAGCTTGATAGATTGAAGCGATAGGACCTAGACCCATAGACACGGTTGGGAACTGCCAAAACTCAGGCATCAACTTAGGGTGTGGGTATGAAGGTAACCCTTTTCCATCTACTTCTTGGCGGAAGTTATCAAGCTGCTCTGCGCTCAGGCGCCCTTCGACGAAGGCACGTGCATAAATACCCGGTGAAATGTGACCTTGGTAATACACCAAATCACCACCGTCTTGCTCATTTGGCGCGCGGAAGAAGTGGTTGAAGCAAACTTCATAAAATGCCGCTGATGATTGGAAAGACGCCATGTGTCCACCCAAGTCAAGATCCTTTTTCGAGGCACGCAGAACAATCATAATCGCATTCCAGCGAATGATAGAGCGGATACGACGCTCAACGTTCACATCACCTGGGTACGCTGGCTCTTGGTCAGCGGGGATGGTATTGACGTAGTTTGTGGTAGTGCCAGTTGGCATATCTACGCCATCAAGACGTGCTTGCTCTAGCACTTGTTCAAGGATGTATTGAGCTCGCTCAACGCCCTCTTCACGCACAACCGACTCAAGGGCTTGTAGCCATTCCTGGGTTTCGAGTGCGTCTACGTCAACATTATTGACTTCAGACATATGGAGTTTTCCTTATGTTTAAAATACGAATTTAAAATGCCAAAAAGCCCCAGCTTAAGCGCGATGCTCAACTGAGGCTCACAGCGAATTTATTGTGCTCTGGTACGTCGCAAAGAGCGCTCAATACGCGAATGCTCTTTCGTTGCTTCCAGTAAGGCTTCTTCGATAAAGGCTAAGTGCGCATTACTGGCCAGGCGTGCCTCTTCTGGGCGGCCTTCAATGACGGCGTCCATCAACACTTTGCGGTGCTGCGCTAATTGCTGCGACACGGCGGTTTTCTTCATCAATACCTGCAAGTTTTGCAGTACGTTTTGCTCTAGTAAAGCTTGCATGCCACGCACCAAGTGCAGTAACACCACGTTATGAGACGCTTCAGCGATACAAAAGTGAAAAGCATTAATAGCTTTCGCTTTGGCACTCAGGTCATCACTTACTTGCGCTATTTTTTCAAAGCTATGCTTTACCTTTACAAAGTCATTTTGAGTCCCGCGCAATGCCGCATAATAGGCGGCGATACCTTCGAGGGCGTGGCGAAACTCAAGCAAATCAAACTGCGACTCTGGGTGCTTACTGATCAACTCAAACAGTGGATCACTTAAGCCCTCTTCCAATTGATTCTTTACAAAGGTGCCACCACCTTGGCGGCGCGTAACCAACCCCTTGGCTTCGAGTTTTTGAATTGCCTCACGCAGCGATGGGCGTGATACTTCAAACTGCTTAGCCAGCTCACGCTCAGGCGGAAGCTTTTCCCCTGGTGCCAGCGATCCCTCAAGAATCATATTCTCAAGCTGGGCCAAGATCACGTCCGATAATTTCGCTGCTTTTACTTTCAATGACATCGTTGATTTATGCTTTGGGTAAATTGGTCATACCAAAAAGTGTGGTTAAGGTATCAAATTCACCGCAAGCTGTCAAAATTGACCCAGTTCACATCAATTTTTATTCAGCCAATTATGGTGGATATGCGCGCAAATTAAAGTAATTTACGCTTAGCGACAAATGGTCAGACCAGTAAGGAGAAAGGAAATAAATGCACAAAAAAGCCCCTACAGCAGAACTATAGGGGCTTTTAGCATGATATCGCTATTAGCCAATATCATGAAGTAACGGCCATGGTGGCTATTACTTATTCATGAAGTCGATGCCTTCTTGAATATCTTTATTCAAGGTGCCTAGCATGTCTTCTTTGGCTTGTTGTTCAAAGGCGCTTAGCTCACCGTAAGAAAGCAACTCTTCGACACCATTTTTACCAAGACGTACTGGCTGAGCGAAGAACTGCGCGTCTTCACCATTGCCTTCAACATAGGCGTATTCAATAACATCTTCACCTTGCATGCCTTTGACTAGTGACAAGCAGAAGCGCGCTGCAGCTGCGCCCATGGAAAGTGTAGCGCTACCGCCACCGGCTTTTGCTTCAACAACTTCGGTACCGGCGTTTTGGATACGCTTAGTTAGCGCCGCAACTTCCTCATCAGAGAAGCTCGCACCTTCTACTTGAGACAGTAGAGGAAGAATAGTCGTTCCTGAGTGACCACCAATTACTGGCACTTTCACGTCGTTCACGTTCAAGCCTTTTAGCTCAGCAATGAAAGTTTCTGCACGGATCACGTCAAGTGTGGTTACACCAAATACGCGTGCAGGGTCATAAGTGCCCGCTTTTTTGAATACTTCAGCCACGATTGGCACTGTGCCATTGACTGGGTTAGTGATAACACCGACCATGGCTTTCGGGCAGTTTTTAACAATGCCTTCGGCTAGCGTCTGGACAATGCTGGCGTTTACATTGAACAAATCAGCGCGGTCCATGCCCGGCTTACGCGGCATACCCGCTGGGATTAAAACAATGTCACAACCGTTTAGTGCTGCGTCTAAGTCTTCTTTACCGAAGCCCTTTACATCAACCGCAGTTGGGATGTGTGATAGGTCAACTGCAACACCAGGAACCACAGGGGCTACGTCGTATAGAGCAAGCTCAGAACCAGCAGGAAGGCTATTTTTTAGTAGCAAAGAGAGCGCTTGACCGATACCACCGGCAGCACCTAAAACGGCAACTTTCATTTTAATTCTCCGTAAAATAACGAGATTGGGTTATCAAGATTTGGGTCATCTGACCTTTTGGTGGCCTTAAAGATAATGAAAAGCGCCGATAAAGACAAATTTATCCGCGTTATTTTGACGATAATCTCGACCATAGTCGTAAACTTCACTGTAAACCTCAGTGCCTTGGATGAAATAACCCCGGTTCTTGGGTAGAATGATAAGACTTTAAGCTACAAAGACCATTATTATGCACGCGCAAGAAAAACAAGAAGCCTTGGTAAAAGCCTTTAAAGCCCTCCTAAAAGAAGAAAATTTCGGCTCACAAGGAGAGATTGTTGATGCCTTAAAAGAACAAGGCTTCGATAACATCAGCCAAAGCAAAGTTTCGCGCATGCTCAGCAAGTTTGGTGCGGTGCGTACACGCAACGCCAAACAAGAAATGGTCTATTGCTTACCCGCAGAATTAGCCGTTCCCACTGCGAAGTCGCCACTGCGCCAATTAGTGCTGGATATTGTTCACAATGAGATGATGATCATCATCACCACCAGCCCGGGTGCAGCACAATTAATCGCGCGCTTGCTCGATTCTCTCGGTAAGGCCGATGGCGTGCTAGGAACCATAGCCGGGGATGACACCATCTTTATTGCCCCCGCCAAAGTCTCAGAAATTGATATTACTCTGGAGCGGGTGCGTAAGCTGTTTGAGAACGTGTAGCCAACGACTTTAGAAAATCCACCGAAGGGGCAAAAAACGCTGAGCCCATGTCGGCCTGGGTAAAGTCCAGCCAAGCATCATAATGATGATGATCCCCTAGCTGACTTTTCAGCATTTGCGTAAACGCGTCGCCACTGGCGGCGCAGGTCACCGACAGCAAGCCTTGCTTGGTCATGGTGCCAAAAGGCATGCCCTGGTGCAGTAACAGCGGTTCGCCTTTTTCATCTTTCAACTCTGAGCGCGCCGCGTGACTGTTGGCATTAATCGGCATTAGCAGCTCGGCATCCAGACGAGTACGGCCAATCACCAACTCTTGTTCTTCAATACTGAGCGCTTGCCAGGCATTGAGGTTGTGGGTAAAGCGCTGGACGTGCACATAACTGCCTTTTACAAAATCATTGCCGGGGTCATTAATGAGGGCCGTGAGATTCTTTTGCCGCCCATGAGGCGTATCTGGAGCGTAAAGAAAGCCATTAAAATCACGCCCGTCTAAAAAGCGATAACAGGTGATCTCCTCGACAAGCTCCACATCACTGCCTAACAGCTTCAATACTCGCTGGCCAAATAGATGATTGACATCTTCTCGGTCCGAGCGAATTTGTATAAACAAATCGAACGGCTGTGCTAGCACGTGGTGGTCTCGGTTGGGGATACTCGGAAAGCTCGCTAATTCTGCAGGCATGGCATCGGGGTGAAAATGCGGCCAGTACTGCGCACCTATGGCGACAAAGCTGGAAACCATGGCCTCAGAGAAGCGATCATCGTATTCGCTTTGCAGGTCCACTAACTGTGCGAGCTTACTTTTAACTGCGTGATCATGGCCATCAAGGACATTGAGAAACAAGTGCAAGCCGTGCAAATTGGCCTGCGCGCACACACCGGATTGCGCTCTGGGCATTAAGTTACCATTCCTTTCGTTGTTATTGTTAGCAGCGCCTATTACGAGCGCTAAGCCGCCCGCGCGGCTACATACAGGCTATGAATTCGCGCTTAATCAGCGAAGAAATTCACAGAGTGTGGGGTAATTGTAAGCGATAGCTTCTGACTCGGCAAAAACTCTTGTTCAGCTTTAGCAGGAATTTCAACTTCTTGAGCAAACACGCTGACGCGATAAACGTATTCTGTGCCGACAAAACGCTGTGATAGTAACGTCACTTCACCGTGTTCATCACCAATCAATTGCATATCGTGGGGACGAACATACACTTGCCCCTTCCCCGATGATGGCAAAGGCTGTAAAGAGCGCACAATACCAAAGGGCGTTTGTACATGCTCGGCATCAACGATAGTGGCATCAATATACACACCCGTGCCTAAGAACTCTGCCACGACTTTAGAGTTAGGGTGCTGGAATAATTGTTTCGCCGTGCCTTGCTGCGCAATTTGTCCGTTGTGCATGACCGCTAATGTGTCGGCAAAGGCAAATGCTTCTTCTTTGGAGTGAGTAACAAAAATAGCAGAGACGCGCTGGTCTTTAATAATGCGGCGAATGTCAGCAATTAATTGAAAACGCACCTGATGGTCAATATTCGAAAACGGCTCATCAAGCAGTAATAGGCTAGGTTTGTATGCCAGCGCTCTAGCTATGGCAACACGTTGCTGTTGGCCGCCTGAAAGCTGGTGTGGATAACGCCCTCCACACTCATCTAGATGCACCAGTGCGAGCATTTCGGCGACCCGCTGCTGTTTGTTTGCTTTGCTCATGCCCTTTAAACCAAAGGCTATGTTTTGCGCCACGGTTAAGTGTGGAAACAGCGCGTAATCCTGAAACATCATGCCCATGTTGCGGTGCTGTGGGGGCACGCAATGCTGGTCACTACACAGTACCTCTTTCCCTAAGCGGATCACCCCTCGATGCGGACGTATAAGCCCAGCAATGGCTTTTAGTGTGGTTGTTTTGCCGCAACCGCTGGCGCCTAGCAAACACAAAATCTCATCGTCTGCTAAGGTCAGGCTTAAATTGTTGACCACCGCCCGCTCAGCGTATTCGAAACTAATGTTGTCTAATTCTAGTTGCGCTGTCATGACCGAGAATGCTCCATTGAGCGGTTAATAAAATACAAGGGCAGTAGCCCCACTAATACAATAAATAGTGCCGACACTGAAGCCAGCTCTAATTGCTCATCGCTCACATACTGAAACACATGGGTCGCCAATGTTTCAAAGTTAAATGGCCGCAACAGTAATGCTGCTGGCAACTCTTTCATACACTCGATAAACACTAATAAGGCAGCGGTTAAGATACCGCGTTTAAGAATGGGAATATGCACGCCAAGTAAGGTTTGTCGCTCATTGCGGCCCATTGAGTGGCTGGCCATATCCAAGCTCGGGCTAATGCGGCTAAAGCTTGATTCTATGGCGCCATGGGCAATGGCGTAAAATCGCACCAAGTAACCAAACACGATGGCAAATATAGTACCGCTTAAGAATAACCCTGGTTGATAGTCATACTGGGCGAGCCAATCATTAATGCCGACTTCTAAACTAGTCAGTGGTAACAGCACCGCAATGGCTAAAACGGTGCCAGGTAAGGCGTATCCAGTGCTGGCTAAGCGCCCAGGCCACAGTGTATATCGTGCTGTACTCAAGCGTTGGTAGTACACCACAAGAATACTTAGGGTAATGGCGAGGATGCTGACCATAGTGGCAATTTTTAGGCTTTGCCAAGCATAGAGGAAAAACTCATCATTCCACGCTTGGTCAAAATAATTAAACGCGTAGCTAACCAGCACCGCCGTCGGAATAGCGAAAGCAAGCGCCAAAATAACTAAGGCAAAGCCTGTAGCTACCAACGCTTTAGCTCCTTTGAGAGTATAAAGAGGCTCACCGCTTAGCTGGGTTTGGCGCTCAAATACGGCGCGGTTGCGGCGCGAATAACGCTCAATAATGATAGCCAAAAACAAAATGAGCAGCATGATCCCTGAGATTTTCGCAGCGGCGGTTAATGAATAATACCCAAACCAAGTATCGTACACCGCTGTCGTTAGGGTGCTTACGGCAAAGTAATTGACGGTGGCAAAATCCGCCATCGCCTCCATGCTAATTAAGGTTATAGCGGCGACAATCGCCCCTCGAGCTAAAGGAAGACTGACTTTAAAAAAGCCTGCAACTGGGCCGTGTCCCATAATATGTGCGGCTTGAACCAGCTTATGAGACTGCTCCTTCAGCGCGGTTTTAAAAATTAAGAATAAGTAGGGGTACAGCACTAACGCAATCATCACAATTGCGCCACCGAGCGTGCGAATATCAAAAAACCAGTAATCATCCGGCGATTGCCAGCCAAACCAGTGCCGTAACTGAATTTGCACCGGACCAGCATAATCCAGTAAGTCGGTATAAACATAGGCAATAAGATAGGTAGGCATGGCTAAGGGCAGCATCAAAGCCCATTCAAAGTGTTTTCGCCCCGGAAAGTCGCAACAGGCGACCAGCCACCCTAAAGGCAACGCAATCAAGCAACTCAGTAGCGCTACACCGAGGATCAACACTAAGGTATTGCGGGTATAATCCCACAGCACCGTATCCCAGAGGTGGTTAAACACGTTGGGATCACTTTGCAAGGACTCAAAAATAAGGAAAGCTAACGGCAACGACAGGCCTAAGCCTGTCGTCCACGCAATAAGCTGCCACGATGACAGCGAGAATTTAAAGCGCATCAATACCCAGTAATTAAAGGTCGAATTTTACCTCATCGAGCAGCTTCAACGCCGTTTGACGATGTTTACTGATTTCCGATAAAGGCAGAGAGTCCTCTTTAAAGTCACCCCAAGAGGCAACTAACTCAGACAATGGCACACCCTTTTTCACTGGGTATTCCATATTCACAGAGGCATACATATTTTGCGCTGTATTGTCGGTCATAAACTCGATCAGTTTCAAGGCGTTATCCTTGTTTTTAGCATACTTTGTTAAGGCAACGCCGGAGACATTAACGTGCGCTCCTCGGTCTTGTTGGTTAGGAAAGTTAATATAAACGGCATCAGCCCAAGTACGTTGTTGCTCGTCTTGCATCATTTTTCCAAAGTAATAGCTGTTACCGATGGCCACATCGCACAGCCCTTCTTTTACGGCCTTAACCTGCGCTCGATCGTTGCCCTGCGGTTTACGGGCAAGGTTTTGCTTTAACGCTGTTAACCACTGCTTGGTTTGCGCTTCGCCATGATGGGCAATCATAGATGCGACCAACGCCAAGTTATAAGGGTGCTTGCCTGAGCGCATGCACACCTTACCTGCAAATTGCTCGCTCCCCAGGTCTTCATAGCGCACGCTGCTTAACTGGCCCACACGTTCTTTTGACGAGTAGACATTGCGCACCCGTTTGGTTAATGCCACCCATTGCCCATTGGGGTCGCGGAAGCTAGCAGGAATATTGTCGGCCACCGCGTCGCTATTAATGCTTTGTGTTAGCTCCATATCGTCTAGTTGCATTAAGGCACTAAAATTAGAGGTAAGCACTAAATCAGCGCGAGTATGCTTGCCTTCACGCTTTAAGCGCTCAATAAGCCCTTTTTTCGCAAACACCACGTTGGTCTCTATTCCCGTTTGTGCTGTAAACTTCTCTAGTATGGGCTCAATAAGAAAAGGCTGACGAAACGAGTAAATATTGACGCTGTCTTGCGCCAAGGTGGGAGCGGCTGTTAACGTAGTGAGTAACGATGCCAAGCCCAAAGCCAATGCTTTTTTCATAAAGCCTCCAATAGATAAAAATAATTCTCAAGCGCATCATATCTTTTGCACCGCAAAAGTACAGCACCATCATCACAACATAAACACCAGCTGAACAACTTCCATCTTTGCCCGAATTATTGTGAGATATATCTCACATAGCATCAGGTTATTGCGTCATTTGCGATAAAGAACAGCACGCAAAAATACACAACACACTGATAAATAATGTTTTTTTAATTGTTTCGTTTATTTTACTAAATCAGTTTTTGTTACTACTACCTGACCTGTACCTAATTCATCCTTATACTGTCTCCATCGCTTGTAAGGGCATATGGGCGATAAAGTTAAGGAAAGCCAACCTCAAAGGACGGACCGGAAGTTCAAGGACAGGCGCAGGACGCGTAACGCAACGGACACGCAGACAGGACGGTAGGATTTGGCAAGATGCCATAGAAGGACAGGTGCAGGACGCATAACACAAGGGAATTGTTATTCTAAGGATAGTCAAGGGAAAACGGCAAGATGCCAATATGGACAGATGCAGGATGCATAACGCAAAGGAGTTGCTACTTTAAGGACAGCAAAGGAAAAATAGGCAGGATGCCGAGCACACCGGACGTGATACTCAAGGTGAGTATAGGACAGGCGAGTGAACGCAGCTCACAAAGGAAATGTGAATAAGGACAGCGAAGGATTTGTCAGTGATAGCTCCACTAAGGATTATGTGCAGGATGTACATATCACAGGAAGTACAGAATGAGCTAAACAATCATAGCAGTCATAATGCGAACCACATGCGACTGACTTGGATGTGTATCACAGGTTTATACAGGAAGTGGACAAGGATGAACCTACAAAGCGATTTGTAGCGCTCACTACGGTGAGTAAAGGAACATTGGACTTGCTCCAATCCCGGCAGGAAGCTGGAAATTATTCCGTCAGCGCGGCCCTCAACGGCCGCGTATTTTTTTGCCTATCGCACACGCCTAGTGGTGATACTCAGCTACCACGAAACACACCGCAATACTCAGATAGACAACTGTAACTGTGCCGTGCACTGAAGCACCGTATTCCACTACTTTCACACATCAGTCGTTATTGTAAAAAAGCCTGCTTAGAATTTACCTCGCACTGCTCTACAGGGCGGGTTTGAAGCGAGCGACTCACCACCCAACAGTCGTCATAAATTGAGCAGTAACACAGCTCGATTTCGAGGCGTTTATCTATCTTTAAGATATTTTCTACATCCTCCCCTTTGTATACCAAGGGCTTTAATATTTCGCCTGCAGGAAGCGTGATTGAACTGATATGGGATTGGTTAATGGAGTCGAACTCAGGTAAATCCGACCACCGCTGCAAATACCGCTTACCGATACTGACTTTTACATACTTAATAATGGCCGGACCTGTACCCCTGTTAGCTACACGATAACTAAAGCGATCCTTTCCTTTGCTTCTGACAACCTCAACTTTTGGCCACACAGAGGCTTTCGCGTAGGCGCGATCTATGTACGCAGAATAAATAGAGATAAAGGCCGTAATTAAGCCAATAAAAAGCGCGGTCAGCGCAATGAGCATTTCTGGATTTTTATACCACTTCTGTTTTTCCAACAACTTAGTCCTTTAATACGCGAAGCCGCTGTATTGTGTTCGCTCCGTAAACTTGAGCCCTACCCCAATACAGCATCGATAATGGTTATTTCCGTGACTCAGGGGAGAGAGAAAACCACGAGATACCTGATCAACTTTAAGCATTTACATTTTAGTAAGCTATCGAGTCATAGCTCAACGTTATTATTGATAGCAAAATTTGCTATTGCTTACTAGCACTTAAGCGCAAGTCACTGAAAATGTCCGCACAAAAAAACGACCCAATGGGCCGTTTACGTGCACTAACATAAAATTTTAATGACCACGCTTATGATGGCCGCGCGACTGACGCTTTTCCTTGAGTTCCTGCAACTTTTGTTGCTGCTGCTCGGTGAGTAAGTTCCATATTTGATGCTGGGTGTGTAACCGTGCAATCTTACGTTCAAGCTGTTTAGCTTGCTGATCTTGGATCAACGCTCGCGCAGCCTGCTCATCGAAGCTCGCATTGGTGTTCGTTAAGGCATTTAGCTGCTGCTTCATGTCACCACGCTGGCCTCGCTGCGGCTGCAGTTGCTTTTGCGCATCTAAAATAGCGTCGATTTGGCTCTGTTGCTGCTCGCTAAGCTGTAAATAATTGGCCATACGTTTGTTAAACATACCACGCTCACCATGGTTGTGGTGACCGCCTTGACCAGCAAACACGGCGCTGGATGCCAAGGCTAAAGAAAACAACGTCGCGCTAATACTCTTACCTAGTTTCATTGTGGACTCCTTGTTTGTCCTGATTGAAAACAATTCACAGTGCCTAGCATAGCGCCGTCAACGCAAAGCACTGTCAGGGCGGTGTAAAGGTTATGTAAAGGATTCACACTGCTGGCAAGGGATAAGGTAGTATAGCGTTGTCGCTGTATACGTATTGGGAATGACATGCATATTTTACTAACCGACGATGATACTGAACTGGCGCAAATGCTCAGCGAATACCTACAGAGCCAGCATTTCCAAGTGACCTGTGCGCATGATGGAAAAACAGGCTTGGAGCTTGCCGAAACTGGCAATTTTGACCTGTTATTACTGGATGTCATGCTGCCAGAGTTAGATGGCTTCGAGGTCTTAAAAAGGCTCAGAGCTCAATCGCTGATGCCAGTCATCATGCTGACCGCTAAAGGCGATGATTTTGATCGTATTTTTGGCCTAGAGCTCGGTGCCGATGACTATATCCCCAAGCCTTTCAACCACCGAGAGCTGCTCGCCCGCGTCAAGGCTATTACTCGACGCATCGAGCATATCAATGCCACTAAGCCTCGTCAGGACTTACAGTTTGCCGGTCTGGATATGTGTATGCATAGCCGCAGCGTCAGCGCCAATACACAGCCTTTGGCACTCACCGGCACTGAGTTTGCTATTTTGCACTTATTACTACAACAACCGGGCACCGTGATCAGTAAAGAGCAAATAAGTGAACAAGTGTTGGGCCGCCGCTTAGCACCATATGACCGCTCTATTGACATGCATGTCAGTAACTTGCGCAAGAAAATAGCCGAACACATTGAGGCCGAGCGTATTCGCACGCTACGCGGTGCCGGTTACGTCTTGGTGGGAGATGCGTAAATGCGGCCATTGTTTAGCAAACTCTATGTGAAAATATTCTTGTGGTTTTGGCTCACCCTAGCCGCGACCTTCGCGTTGCTTGCCGGGCTAAGCTCGATGAGCTTCAGTGAACTGTCTTATGAGCCTTTACGCGGTGGCGATGCGCACTACTTAAAGCGCTTAGGGCATGCCATTGAGCGCAGTGCTAATAAACACGATATCAGCGCTGAGCAGCTCATCAACCATGGCCGCTTTGCCAAAAGAAAACAGCTTTATCTGTATTCTGTTGACCAAGATAAAGCGCTACAGAACTTCACCCCGCCCCACGACATTGGCCTCAATGAGCTTAATTTTCGCCAGAGCATGGCACCACAAATGATTTTCCACGAGCACTTTCAAGCATTAGGCCCTTTGCTGATCACCCTACCGGACGGGCAATATCAGCTGTATGAGCTGCGCCCCGGTCGCAAGCTACCTTGGTTATTGCGGCTCAAACTCATGCCTACTTGGCTTAAAGTAGTTGTGGCTTTGGGTGCCTCTTTATTGTTGAGTTTGCTGTTTACCCGTACCTTGATCACACCGGTCAATGCACTGCGAAGCGCCGCGAAAGACATCGCCGCAGGTAATTTACAAAGTCGTGCGCCGAGTAACGTGCGCCATGATGAGCTTGGCGTTCTCACCGACGAGTTCAATGCCATGGCGGCGCGTCTAGAAACCCTTGTGAATAGTCAACGTTCGTTGTTGGGTGATATTTCTCATGAGCTACGTTCGCCATTAACGCGACTCTCGCTCGCCTGTGCATTAGCCCAAGACAGTGCCGATAGCGCAACCTTATTACAACTGCAGCGCATAGAAAAAGAAGCCAAGCAGCTTGATACTCTTATTGCCCGTATTTTGATGCTCTCACGGCTAGAAAATCGTCAACAAAGTATTGTGCGCCAGCGCATCAGTGTGCGTGAGTTACTGGCTCCAGTGTTTGCCGACGCCAAGTTCGAGGCCGACTCTGAGCATAAGCAGCTCTCTCTTGCTGAGCTCAGTGATAGCCATTTCCTCAACATTGACCCCCAAGTGGTAGCCAGTGCCTGCGATAACTTACTGCGTAACGCAATCAAATATGCCAATCAGCATATTGAAGTGAGCTTGCAGTGGATAGACACGATAATGCTACTGTCTATTAGCGACGATGGTCCTGGCGTTGCTGAGCATGAGCTTGCTCATCTCAAGGAACCCTTTTACCGCGTTGGCTCTGCGCGCAGCCGCGATAGTGGCGGCACCGGTTTAGGCTTAGCGATTGCCAACAAGGCTATAGCGGCCCACAATGGGGAACTTGTATTGCAAAATAACCCTCAAGGTGGTTTAGTAGCGACCATAAAACTCCCTACGACCTGATACTGAATGTTCTACTCCAGCGAAGCACTACTGCATAAAAATGATGACGCCATCGCGCAATTTTGGCAGCAAGATATGCATAAGGGCTTTGTGGACACACGCCAAGGTAAGTTATTTTACGCCTACCATTTACCCTACCAAGCTGACTTTGCGTTAGTGATCAGCTCAGGGCGCATTGAAGCGGCACAGAAATACCAAGAGCTGCTGTGGGAATTTGCGCGTAATAACATTGCCGTGTTTATTGTTGACCATCAAGGTCAAGGGCGCTCTTATCGCCATCTTGAAGATAGCCACAAAGGGTATGTAGGGCACTTTGATGATTACAGCCAAGACCTTGCGCAATTCGTAAACGAGGTGGTTGAACGTCACTGGCAAGGGAAAAAAATACTCCTTGGCCACTCCATGGGGGGAGCTATCGCTTTAGACTATCTTTGTCACCACCGCCATTCGTTCAGCGGCGCTTTTTTAAGCGCCCCGATGCTGCAACTGGATACCGGTAATATCAAAGCTTGGCAAGCACGCTTATGGGCATGGCTAATGACCTTAGTCGGTCAAGGCGGGCGTTATGTCCCTGGACACGGCCCTTATCGTAATATCCCCTTTGCAGAAAATGAACTCACCCACAGTGAAGCCCGGTATACGCGCTTTCGCCAATTATATGAGCAGCACAGCGATATGCAATTAGGGGGGGTGACTTACGCCTGGCTTAACGCCGCTTTTGCCGCTATCAAGAAGCTACGGACCTGCCAATGTCCTGTGCCGTTATTTGTCGCTGCAGCACAATGCGATACCGTGGTTGACCCAAGTCCTTATAACGACTTTATTCATGGTCAACGCCAAGCTGTATTAAAAACCTACCAAGGGGCTAAGCATGAGCTTTTGTGTGAGCATGATACGGTGCGTAAGCCACTCATTCGCGACTTACTCACCTTCTGTCAGGGCTTGTAGTTTAAGACTGGGTTAAAGGTACTTAGACAAGTACTTTTTGTACATCGGATCTGAGGCGGCTAATTCGCGCTGCTCTGCAAGAATGTCCTTAAGTATCGCTTTCGATGTGAGTGGGTTCGCCAATACCACACGAAATACCACCGTAGGCTGATAGCCGTAGGCAGCCGGAGTCAACCGGGTACGCGATACAAATGAACGCCCCGCCTCACGCTGGCGCTTTTGCATGCTAGCGGTGAAACGATTCAATGCGGCGTAAATATCCAGCTTGGTTTGCTCATCCGCCTGCTGCAACCGTGCCTTTATTTTCTCTGGAACATAACGGTAGGTTAATAAGCACAGTTCAGGCTCGGAGATCAGTTCAAAATCCGCTTCCGATTTAATTAAATCAGCGAAAAAGCGCGCTTTCTCTAAGCTTTTATCGATCAGCATCTCATAGCCTTTACGACCGATAATACGTAAGCAGGCATGCACCAACATCGCCATTCCCGGGCGGCTACCCTCTAAAGTATGACTGCCTAAATCTTTTGAACCTTTACGCAGTATATATTCAGCGTGGTGCTCTATGGCGTCGGTCGCGCTGGGGTCTTTAAATAACACGATTCCCGCGCCCATAGGCACATACATTTGTTTGTGCGCATCAATGGTGATGGAGTCTGCACGCTCAATGCCACTGAGCAGATGACGGTGATTATTCGATAACAAGGTGGCTCCACCCCAAGCCGCATCGACATGGAAGTGACAGCCTAGCTCCTCGGCCAGATCAGCCATGTCATTCAACGGGTCGATATTGCCGGTTTCGGTGGTCCCAGCGACTCCCACCAAGGCCATCACTTTGATGCCTTGGGCTTCGAGGGCACGTGCCTCTTTGCGCATCGCCGCAACATCGACTTTATTATCTTCATCGGTAGGAATCGCGATAAAGTTATCGCGGCCAATACCGAGCACATCGGCGGCCTTACCAAGGGAATAATGGCCTCGCTCGGAAACCAATACCGCCAAACCTTTGTAGCCGTAGTGGAACATCGCCGACACCAATCCTTGGGCGCCAATGCCTTTAAAATCACCTTCGGCCTTAAGCAAGCAGTTGCGCGCTATCCACAAGGCGGTAATGTTCGCCACCGTGCCCCCGGAGCAAAACGCACCGAGCGAGGTTTTGGCGCTATGCATCCACTTGTCGTAAAACTTTTGCTCGCGACCATACGCCATATGATGCAGCATGCCGACCACTTGGCGCTCTAACGGAGTAAAAGCTTTGGAGGTTTCGATCTTTACCAGGTTTTGGTTAAGACCCACCATGAGTTTGGACAGTGGCAGCACAAAATGAGGCAACGCCGAGGTCATATGACCAATAAAGCTCGGGGCAGCGGTATGCACGGAATGCGCTACCAGCTTTTCCATGATGTCCTGAGCATGGGCACTGACAAACATCGGCTCTTCGGGAACCTGAGCTGATTCAAAGTCGCGCTCGATTTCATGCAGCGGTTTTTCAACCGCAGCAATGTTCTCATTTAAAAAGCCAGCTAGATTACTAGAAATCTCGGCTTCTATTTTACTGAGCGTTGAGTCCGGTGCCTCTGGCACCGTAAAGACGCGCATCAAGCTCTGCTCTGATGCGACGGCAAAACGCTTATCACTCATGACATACCTAAATGCATTGGCTTTAAGGCGGTGACGGGTTGCTTAAAGCAGTTCAATTTAATTGCGCTCACTTTATAGCAATCACCTTAGAAAGTCTTGCAGCTTTGGTCAAATTTAAGAAAGTTAGGTGAATTTTTTACGACATTACCAGCATAAGCGGCACTTATACTGGTACAAAAGAATGAATTAACAATGCCTCATCTAAGGCTGCGCGCATGGATTGAACATGCGCACACGACCTTTAAGCAATGCTCGGTAAACTATCTATTGGCCAGCGCGGCATAACTTGCGTGCTCACATCACCAGTTTGTCCTGCTTTTAGGCGCTGCATGCCGGCGTAGGCGATCATCGCACCATTATCTGTACAAAAAGCTGGGCGCGGATAGTACACCTCACCTTGCATGCCTTGCATTACCTTCGCCAACTGTTCACGTAAATAAGTATTGGCACTGACTCCACCGGCAATCACTAAACGTTTTATACCGGTTTGCTTAAGTGCTCGCTTACACTTAATCGCCAAGGTATCGATTACGGCTGTTTGAAAAGCATGGGCAATATCAGCCTTCGTTTGTGAGTCGTCCCCTTCATTACGAATGGTATTCGCCGCAGAGGTCTTCAACCCGCTAAAGCTAAAATCCAAGCCAGGTCTGTCGGTCATTGGTCGGGGGAACTTAAAGCGCCCCGGCGTGCCTTGCTCTGCCAACTTCGCCAATAAGGGTCCGCCAGGATAATCCAACCCAAGTAACTTTGCGGTTTTATCGAAGGCTTCACCGGCAGCATCATCCACCGACTCACCGAGCACTTGGTATTCACCGATATTGCTAACCTTTACCAACAGCGTGTGCCCTCCGGATACCAACAGAGCCACAAAAGGAAACTCTGGTACTCGCTCTTCCAACATTGGTGCCAGCAAATGCCCTTCCATATGGTGAACCGCCACAGTAGGGAGCTGCCACCCATAGGCTAAGGAGCGTGCAATGGATGAGCCTACTAATAAGGCCCCGACAAGGCCTGGGCCTGCGGTATAGGCCACACCATCTAAATCCTCAGGGCCACACTTTGCTTCGGCAAACGCAGCTTCAATTAAAGGCAACGTTTTACGCACATGATCGCGCGATGCTAATTCAGGCACCACGCCGCCATAATCGGCATGCATTTTCACTTGGCTATATAATTGATGCGCAAGCAAACCTTGTTCATCGTCATAAATAGCAATCCCGGTCTCGTCACAGGAAGATTCTATTCCCAAAATGCGCAATGTGAGTCTCCTACATGGGCTTAGGTGGCATGGATAAGGCCGCATATTCTACTTGGTTGCTGCAATTTTACCAGTATTGTGATATTTATTCTTTACACACGGGGGTAAGTCGGATTACAATGCCGCACCATTTTTGAACCACTTGATCATAATTTGATCAGATGAGTGAAGCTCATTTAGTTAGGTAGGTGAATTTTTAATGCCAGTAGTTAAAGTAAGAGAAAACGAGCCGTTTGACGTAGCTCTACGCCGCTTCAAGCGTTCATGTGAAAAAGCAGGTATCCTTTCAGAAGTTCGTCGTCGCGAGCACTATGAAAAGCCAACCGCTGCGCGTAAGCGTAAAAAAGCGGCTGCTGTTAAGCGTCACATGAAAAAGCTTTCTCGCGAAAACGCACGTCGCGTTCGTTTATACTAATCGCTTTCCGGTCTTGATGTCATGAGTCTTTTAGATACCTTAAAAGATGCACAAAAAGACGCGATGCGTGCCAAGGACAAAATGCGCCTTGGTGCTGTGCGTTCAGTATTAGCAGCCATTAAACAGCGTGAGATCGACGAGCGCATTACCTTAGACGAAGCCGCGATTACCTCGGTTATCGTTAAGCTCGTTAAGCAACGCCGTGATTCTTATACTCAGTATAAAGACGCCGGTCGTGACGATCTCGCTGATGTGGAAGCTGCTGAAATTGCGGTTTTAGAGGAGTTTCTTCCAAAGCCACTGAACGAGGATGAGATCAATCAACTGATTGATAACGCCATCGCCGACACCGGTGCCCAAGGCATGCAAGACATGGGTAAAGTGATGGGCGTAATTAAGAGTCAAGCTGAAGGCCGTGCCGATATGGGCAAATTATCAGGTCTTATTAAACAGCGACTCAGCGCCTAGATTGCGAAAGCAAATTCAAGCAAACCGAGCCTCGTGCTCGGTTTCTTCGTTTGTGCACGATTGAAAAATAAAGTCACTGTGGCAGCTCCATTTCTTCGTGGCGATTGATATACTACTGAGATTCTCTATTCCCAATTAGGTGTTAGCAATGGCAGGCAAGATCCCACGGCAATTTATTGATGATCTTTTAGCTCGCACCGATATTGTAGAGTTAATAGACGCGCGCGTTAATCTAAAAAAAGCAGGCAAAGATTATCAGGCCTGTTGCCCTTTCCATAACGAAAAAACACCCTCGTTTACCGTCTCTCAAGACAAACAGTTTTATCACTGCTTTGGTTGTGGCGCCAATGGCAACGCCATCAGCTTTGTCATGGAATACGATAAACTCGACTTTGTTGATGCTATCGAGGAGCTCGCCAGTTTATTGCACCTCGAAGTGCCAAGAGAGCAAGGCCATAATAATTCCGAGCGCCCCCCTGTCAGTCAAGAACAAAAGCGCTCAGACTATGAATTGATGGAACAAGCAGCACGCTATTATCAGCAGCAGTTGCGCCATCATGCTAACTCACAGTTGGTGATTGATTACCTTAAAGGGCGAGGCCTCAGCGGCCAAACGGTTAAAGACTATCAAATTGGCTATGCCCCGAGTGAGTGGGAAGCCTTGTGCCAGACTCTAGGGAAAAACCCCAAGCAAAAGCAGCAGTTGATCGAGCTTAAACTGGCCACCCAAAAAGACAATGGCCGCACCTTTGATTTCTTCCGTGACCGACTGATGTTCCCTATCCGCGACCGTCGCGGTCGGGTCATTGCTTTTGGCGGACGTATCATGGGCAGCGATGATAACGGCCCTAAATACCTAAACTCACCTGAGACCCGGGTATTCCATAAAGGTTTTGAGCTGTACGGTTTTTATGAGGCTAAGCAAGCGCACAAAAAGCTTGAGCAGTTACTCATTGTTGAAGGCTATATGGATGTGGTGGCCTTGGCTGAGCATGAAATTAAATATGCCGTTGCCGCCTTGGGCACTGCGACCACCGCCGAACACATGCAATTACTGCTGCGGGCCACCGACAAAGTTATTTGTTGTTATGATGGCGACCGCGCGGGTCGCGACGCGGCTTGGCGCGCGCTTGAAAACGCCCTGCCCTATTTAAAGGACGGCAAAGCTCTGAAGTTCGTGTTTTTGCCGGACGGCGAAGACCCCGATTCATTGGTACAGCAAGAGGGCAAAGCAGCCTTTGAACAACGCTTGGGTGACGCCAAAGATTTTATCGAGGTGTTTTTTGCTCGTTTGAGCGAACATATAGATCTTACTCAGGATGCAGGCAAAGCCAAGTTACTAAGTGAAGCCTTACCACTGATTGAAAAAATTCCCAGTGAGTTTTACCAAGAAAGCCTATTAGAACGTTTAGCACGGTTTATTGGCCGCACTCGGGAACAACTCAATGCCAAGCTCAAAACCCCAAAACAACAAAAACGGGTTGAGAGCCAATTTAAAATGACGCCCATGCGCACCGCCATCGCGCTTATGGTGCAACACCCGCAATTGGCACCTACGGTTGAGTACATGCCAGAGCTTGCCAGTTTAGGTTTACCGGGTTTGGAATTGTTTTTAGCCATTCAAAAACAATGTTTAGACAATCCACAAATTACTACCGCACAGTTGTTAGAAAGTTACCGTGAACGCCCTGAATACGGCGCGCTTACTAAGCTTGCGGCGTGGCCACACCAAATAAACGACGAGGTTTTGGAACCTCATTTCCAACAAACGGTCAAATTCATTGAAGATCAGTGTTTAAATCATCGCCTCGAGACCTTATTAATAAAGGACAAGACGCAAGGTTTAAGCTTTGAAGAACGACGTGAATACGCGCTACTAACGCAAGCACTAAAAGGCAGTGAAGTGCTCGAAAGCTAGCCAGAAAAAACTCGGTCTGTTATAATACGCAATTCACTGCGTCAAACCGGCTTGGGGCTCCCAGCTTAGGTTCTTAAGCTGACGCCTGTTGTATCAACTTATCAGGGTGGAAGAGCAAATCTCTATGGATCCAACTCCTCAGTCACAACTAAAACTTCTGATTCAGAAAGGTAAAGAGCAAGGTTATCTTACATTCGCGGAAGTGAACGATCACCTTCCACAAGACATCATTGACTCGGATCAGGTCGAAGACATTATCAGCATGATTAATGACATGGGTATTAAGGTCAGCGAGTCTGCCCCTGATGCCGATGAATTAATGATGGCTGAAACGACCACGGATGAGGACGCAGCAGAGGCTGCGGCTGCAGCCCTGGCAACGGTAGAAAAAGAGATCGGTCGTACTACGGACCCTGTGCGCATGTATATGCGTGAAATGGGGACGGTTGAGCTACTTACTCGTGAGGGCGAAATTGATATCGCCAAGCGTATTGAGGAAGGCATCAACCAAGTACAGATTTCTGTTGCTGAATATCCAGAGGCTATCTCGCACCTACTTGAACAGTGGGACATGTTCGAAGCCGAAGAAATTCGCTTGAGCGACATCATCACTGGCTTTTTCGATCCCAACGAGGACGAAACACAAATCTCTGCCACACACATTGGTTCTGAATTGAGCGAAGAAGAGCTCGATGACGAAGACGATGATGCTGACAGCGATGACGATGATGAAGAAGAAACCGATAACGGCCCAGATCCGGAAGAAGCGCGCGAGCACTTTGAAAAGCTTCGTGCCTTGTACACTGGCGCACGCGAGATTTTCGAGCAAAAAGGCCGTTCGCATCCCGATGCTAAAGCCGCGATTATCGAGATCGGCGAGCTATTTCGTACCTTCAAACTAGTACCGAAGCAATTTGATCGCATGGTTAACAACATGCGTGCAATGATGGATAAAGTGCGTGTGCAAGAACGCATCATCATGAAGCAAGCGGTACAAGTTGCTAAAATGCCAAAGAAAACGTTCGTTAAGCATTTTGCTAATAACGAAACCGATGCCTCTTGGCTTGATGCCGAAATCGCCAAAGGCGAGAGCTACTCAGCGAAATTAAGCGAGCTTAAACCGGAAATTGAACGTTGCATCAATAAGCTAAAACAGATTGAGCAAAGCACCGGTTTATCCATTGAGCGTATTAAAGACATCAACCGTCGTATGAGTATTGGTGAGGCGAAAGCCCGCCGTGCGAAAAAAGAGATGGTTGAAGCAAACTTACGTCTGGTTATTTCAATTGCCAAGAAATACACCAACCGAGGTCTGCAGTTCTTGGATCTGATCCAAGAAGGTAACATCGGCTTGATGAAAGCAGTAGATAAATTTGAATATCGCCGTGGTTATAAGTTCTCAACTTATGCAACTTGGTGGATCCGTCAGGCAATCACTCGTTCGATTGCTGACCAAGCGCGTACTATTCGTATTCCGGTACATATGATTGAGACCATTAATAAGCTCAATCGTATCTCGCGTCAGATGCTTCAGGAAATGGGCCGCGAGCCAAACCCTGAAGAACTGGCTGAGCGCATGCTAATGCCTGAAGATAAGATTCGTAAGGTATTAAAAATCGCTAAAGAGCCGATTTCAATGGAGACGCCTATCGGTGACGATGAAGATTCGCACTTAGGTGATTTCATTGAGGATACCACCATTGACTCGCCAATCGATTCAGCGACTATGGAAAGCCTTAAAGGCGCGACTCACGAAGTACTGGCAGGCCTGACAGCCCGCGAAGCAAAAGTACTACGTATGCGTTTTGGTATCGACATGAATACCGACCACACCCTAGAGGAAGTGGGTAAGCAGTTTGACGTTACTCGCGAGCGTATCCGTCAAATCGAAGCGAAGGCACTGCGTAAGTTACGCCATCCATCGCGCTCTGACCTGCTGAAGAGTTTCTTAGACGCCAGCAAATAAGCCGCGTCTTACACACTACATCAAGGCCGCTTTTTAGCGGCCTTTTTTAACGAGGATTTACAATGGCTTGGATCCAAATCCGCATTCGTGCCACCGAGTCAACGGCTGATGCCATTAGTGATCACCTTATGGACATCGGTTGTCCATCGGTGACCTTCATGGACACTAAAGACACGCCTATTTTTGAACCCCAGCCCGGGGAAGTAAAATACTGGGCAGAAACCACAGTGATTGGCCTGTTTGAGGCCAACCACGATATGCAAGCCGTGGTTGACTACCTAAAAGTACAGCCTGAGCTGAAAGAGCAGTTTCATTATAAAATTGAGCAACTTGAAGACAAAGATTGGGAACGAGAGTGGATGAAAAACTTCCACCCTATCCGCTTTGGCGAGCGTTTATGGATTTGCCCAAGCTGGCTCGATGTGCCAGACCCCAGTGCGGTTAATGTTATGCTCGACCCAGGTCTGGCCTTTGGCACCGGCACCCATGCTACTACCGCGCTATGCTTAAAGTGGTTAGAAGGCCTCGATTTAAGCGGCAAAACTGTGGTCGATTTTGGCTGTGGTTCCGGTATTTTGGGTATTGCGGCCATCAAGTTAGGTGCTGCCCGCGTTATCGGTATAGATATCGACCAGCAAGCCCTCGATGCCAGTCAAGACAACGCCGCACGTAATGGTGTTGCTGAACAGCTAGAGGTGTATTTGCCACAAAACCAACCTCATCTTGAAGCTGATGTGGTGGTTGCTAATATTCTTGCCCAGCCCTTGCGTGAACTTAATGAAGTGATTCTCAGCTTGCTAAAATCCGGCGGTGACATCGCGCTATCCGGAGTGCTGGCTGAGCAAGCGCAATCGGTAGCCAGTCATTATGACCAGCAAGTAAGCCTCTCCCCTATCGAACAAGAAGGGGATTGGGTGCGCATCAGCGGGGTTAAAAAGTAACCACAGCTGACACTATTTGCGCAGCGGACAATTGTCCCTGCGCGACTTTTTTACACTTTTTACGCATCATCAACACCCCGCAGAGTAAGCTTTCACGGGCCTGTGTTCACAAAACGAACAAAAAAATCACTCCCTCAGCTCGTTACCAAATGTCAATACGAAAAGTTTAAAAAAAAAGCACTTTTGTTCAATTTATAGCCTTTGATTTTGGCGCAAAAAACCGTAAACTTAGCGCCCCTTGAAACGAGGTGAATTGAGTCGCTGTGCAAATTGGTCCGTACCAGTTAGAAAACAACTTAATGGTCGCTCCCATGGCTGGGATAACCGACCGCCCTTTTCGACAACTCTGTCGTCGATTAGGTGCAGGCCTCGCGGTCTCCGAGATGTTGTCTTCCAACCCAAAGGTTTGGCGTACAGCTAAATCCATGGGCCGTATGGATCACAGTGGTGAGTCAGGTATTCGTTCCGTGCAAATTGCCGGTGCCGACCCTGAACTTATGGCGCAAGCCGCACAATTTAACGTTTCCAATGGCGCGCAGATCATAGATATCAATATGGGCTGCCCGGCAAAAAAAGTGAATAAAAAGCTTGCAGGCTCTGCGTTGCTGCAATATCCAGAGTTGGTCGAAGCCATCGTTAAAGCGGTGGTTAATGCGGTGGATGTGCCCGTCACATTGAAAATCCGTACTGGCTGGGATGTGGATAATCGCAACGGCGTCGAGATTGCAGCTATTGCTGAGCACAATGGTATTCAATCACTTGCCGTCCATGGACGCACTCGTGCGTGCATGTATAAAGGCAATGCTGAATACGACACGATTAGAGCCGTGAAACGCTCAGTGTCAATTCCTGTGGTGGCTAATGGTGATATTACATCGCCACATAAGGCACAACAGGTTTTAGAGTATACGGGCGCAGATGCCATCATGGTTGGCCGAGCCGCCCAAGGTCGCCCCTGGATTTTCCGGGAAATCGATCATTATTTAAAAACCGGAACGCTGCTAGCGCCGCCTGAATTAGGCGAAGTACGCAGCATATTGATGGAGCATTTAACTAATCTGCATCAATTTTACGGTGAGCCCATGGGGGCGCGGATTGCTCGCAAGCATGTTGGATGGTATTTGCACGCTCATGACGAAAACGGTCAGTTTAGGCGAGTATTCAATGCGCTAGAAACACCTCAACAGCAGGTGGAAGCGCTTAATGAGTACTTTGAAACTTATTGCTAATCCAGAAAGAAAGAGACAATACAACGATGTTTGAACAAAATGTGACTTCTCCTTTTATTACTAACGCTCACGTTCAGTCACAAGAGAAACCACAGCCTCTTCGCGACGCTGTTAAAAAAGCTGTTCACCACTACTTAAAGCAGCTTAACGGTCAGGACGTACAAGATGTATACGAGCTTGTTCTTTCTGAACTAGAAGCACCGCTTCTAGAAGAAGTAATGACTTACACACGTGGCAACCAAACGCGTGCGGCCATCTTGCTAGGTATCAACCGTGGTACTTTACGCAAGAAGCTGAAAAAGTACGGCATGAACTAATGAATACGCAGCGCTAAGCTGCACCTAAAAGCACCTTCGGGTGCTTTTTTATTTTCGTCCATACGCGAAAATGACCAGCGCTACACCTGGTCTGGTGTTATACAAAAGCACCATCATTGTTTAAAATAAGGGATTCTAAGCAAGTCCCCTTGCCTAACCCCAAGGCGTAAGCCTAGGCAAGCTTTCACTCATTGAGGTAATCAAAACAACCATGGATACACATCGTCCAATTCGTCGCGCACTTATCAGTGTGTCTGACAAAACGGGTATCGTTGAATTCGCTCGCGAATTAGCCGCTCAAGGCGTTGACATTCTTTCTACCGGTGGCACCTGCAAGCTGCTTGCTGACAACGGCATTAAGGTCACTGAAGTATCTGACCACACCGGTCATCCAGAAATTATGGACGGTCGCGTAAAAACCCTACACCCGAAAATCCACGGTGGCATATTAGCGCGTCGCGGCCAAGATGAAGGGGTGATGAGCGACAACAACATCGATGCCATCGATATGGTTGTAGTGAACCTATATCCTTTTGCACAAACCGTTGCTAAAGCGGATTGCAGCCTTGAAGACGCCGTTGAGAATATCGATATCGGCGGCCCAACCATGGTGCGCGCAGCAGCGAAAAATCACAAAGACGTGACCATCGTAGTGAATGCGGGTGATTACACACGCGTGATCGACGAAATGAAAGCCAACCAAGGCTCAACCACCCACGCCACGCGCTTTGATTTAGCTATCGCGGCTTTTGAGCACACCGCTCAGTACGATGGCATGATCGCCAACTACTTCGGTAAGATGGTGCCAGATTACACCGAGGAAGCGGCGGCTGAGACTAAATTTCCACGCACTTTCAACATGCAATTCACCAAGAAGCAGGACATGCGCTACGGTGAAAACTCGCACCAAGATGCGGCGTTTTACGTTGAAAATGACCTTAGCGAAGCCTCTGTGGCCACCGCTAAGCAGCTACAAGGCAAGGCGCTATCATACAACAACATTGCTGATACCGACGCAGCCCTTGAGTGCGTAAAAGAATTCGATGCGCCAGCGTGTGTGATCGTCAAACATGCCAACCCATGTGGCGTATCGGTCGGTGAAAACATCCTTAGCGCCTATGACCGCGCCTTTAAAACCGACCCAACTTCCGCTTTCGGCGGCATTATTGCCTTTAACCGTGAACTTGATGGTGATACCGCAGAAGCCATCGTTGCGCGCCAGTTTGTGGAAGTGATTATTGCGCCTAGCATCAGCGAAGAAGCAGCGCAAATCGTTTCGGCAAAACAAAATGTACGCCTACTAGAGTGTGGCCAGTGGCAAGATAAAACCACCGCTGTGGATATTAAGCGCGTTAATGGCGGTGTTTTAGTGCAAGACCGCGACCAAGGCATGGTGGCCAAAGAAGAGCTAAAAGTTGTGTCTAAGCGCCAACCTACCGAGCAAGAGCTAAACGATTTAATGTTCTGCTGGAAGGTCGCTAAGTTTGTTAAATCGAACGCCATCGTATACGCCAAAGACGGCATGACCATTGGTGTGGGTGCCGGACAAATGAGCCGCGTTTACTCGGCGAAAATCGCCGGTATTAAGGCTGCTGACGAAAACCTTGTGGTTGAAGGCTCGGTCATGGCCTCGGATGCCTTCTTCCCGTTCCGTGATGGCATCGACGCCGCAGCAGCGGCTGGTATCACTGCCGTGATTCAGCCTGGTGGCTCAATGCGCGATGAAGAAGTTATCGCCGCTGCAGACGAAGCAGGCATGGCCATGGTATTCACCGGCATGCGCCACTTCCGCCACTAAAACCGCTAACCACGCCAGTGCATAATTTGTACTGGCGTGTTTTCGTAGACTATTCAAATCAATCTGTTATGTTGGCACTAAATACCAAAAACAACAGCAAGGATTAGATTATGAAACTAGGCTTGAAAACCGCGCTCAGCGCTGCTTTAGCTGTCTCTTTAAGTGCTTGTGCTGCAACCAGTGGCACCGAAGCACTCACCGATGCCGCGCAAAACGATTTGCGTAGCGAGCAAGCAAAAAGTCGCGACCAATATCGCCACCCGGTGGAAACCTTGGCGTTTTTTGGCTTCGAACCGTCGATGACCGTAGTTGAGATCTGGCCTGGTGGCGGCTGGTACAGCGATATTATCGCCCCTGCGATGAAAGGTGAAGGCACCTTTTACGCCGCCCACTTCCCTGCTGATAGCGATGTTGAGTATTACCAACGCTCACTGACCCGTTTCCAAGATAAACTTGCCAGCGACAGTGCCTACAGCGACGTTAAACTCAGTGAGTTTGCGCCTGGCACACATCATAGCATCGCTCCTGAAGGAAGCGCCGACATGGTGCTGACATTCAGAAACCTGCACAACTGGTATATGCAAAAAGACGAACAAGGCGTTAAAGATGCCTTTAAAGCCTTTTATGCAGCCTTAAAGCCCGGTGGCGTACTTGGTGTAGTTGATCACCGCTTACCCGAAAGCCGCGATGCAGGTAAAGCGAAACGCTCAGGCTATGTTAAAGAAAGTTGGGTGATTGAGCTGGCTAAACAGGCCGGATTTGAACTCGCTGCGAAAAGTGAAATCAATGCAAACCCGAATGATTTTGCCGACCATCCTCGTGGCGTGTGGACATTGCCACCGCGTTTAGCGCTAGGCGATGAAGACCGCGCTAAATATGAGGCGATTGGTGAAAGCGATCGGATGACGCTGAAATTCATCAAACCGCAATAGGATTTTTACGCCATGAATGTACTTGTCATTGGCAGTGGCGGCCGCGAACACGCACTTGCGTTTAAGGCCGCTCAATCAAGCAAAGTAGAAAAAGTATTTGTCGCGCCAGGTAATGCTGGCACCGCCCTGGAGCCAAAACTAGAAAACGTCGCCATTGGTGTCGAAGACATCGATGCGCTTATCGCTTTCGTCAAAGAAAACCAGGTTGAACTGACCATTGTCGGCCCTGAAGCACCGCTAGTGATTGGTGTGGTCGATGCCTTTCGCGAACAAGGCTTGGCTATTTTCGGGCCGACACAAGGCGCTGCCCAACTGGAAGGCTCTAAGTCATTCACTAAAGACTTTTTAGCACGCCACAATATCCCAACGGCGTTCTACAAGACTTTTGAGCAAATCGAGCCCGCGCTTGCTTACATTAAAGAGCAAGGCGCTCCTATCGTGGTCAAAGCCGATGGCTTGGCCGCAGGTAAAGGCGTTATTGTGGCGATGACCGAAGCCGAAGCCGAGGCTGCTGTGCGCGATATGCTCGCAGGCAATGCCTTTGGTGAGGCGGGTAGCCGCGTGGTTATCGAGGAGTTCTTAGAAGGCGAGGAAGCCTCGTTTATCGTTATGGTTGACGGTAAGAACGTACTACCTTTTGCCACCAGCCAAGACCATAAGCGTGCCTATGATGGTGATAAAGGCCCGAACACCGGTGGCATGGGAGCCTACTCTCCAGCCCCCGTGGTCAGTGAAGAAATTCACAACCGCATTATGGATGAAGTGATCAACCCAACCGTAGCAGGTATGGCAGCAGAGGGTCATCCGTATACCGGCTTTTTGTATGCAGGGCTGATGATTGCCGCCGATGGCACGCCTAAGGTCATTGAATACAACTGCCGCTTTGGCGACCCAGAAACGCAACCCATTATGCTGCGTCTGCAATCAGACCTAGTGTCGTTGATTGAAGCTGCGAATCGTCAAGAACTGGATCGCACAGAAATTAACTTCGACCCACGCGCCGCCGTTGGCGTGGTGCTGGCAGCGAAAGGGTATCCAGGTTCTTACCCTAAAGGTGATGCTATCTCCGGTCTAAAGGTAAATTACCCACAGGGCGAAAAAGTCTTCCATGCAGGCACCAAGCAGCAAGGTGAAGACATCGTCACTGCCGGGGGCCGGGTGCTGTGTGCGACAGCGCTAGGCGATACCGTAACAGCGGCGCAACAACGTGCGTATGAGTTGGTGAAAGAGATTAACTGGGACGGTGTTGAATACCGCACCGATATCGCTCACCACGCCATTCGTCGCGAGCGTACTTAACCCCCACGAGAACCTTCGTTCCGAGAACCTTCGTTCAAAACAGGGTTAAGAGCTAATAACCGTACATATCAAGCGAGGCTAAATGCCTCGCTTTTTTATGAAGTCCTAAGAAATGGACACAAAATGCTCGACTTGCGCTCGTTCTTCGCCAGTTTGATTGTCTCCTCACTAGGCGCTTCCCTATTCACTTACTTCACTGTAACTAGTATCAAGCGTTATCGTAGCCCAGTGTAAACACCTCTACCTTTGCATCTAGCTAAACTCCTGGTACCGCAAAGTAACTGGGCGTTAATCCGTCCATTTTTCTGTGCTTTGCTACACTTTGACCATCTAAACTAGAAGAAAGTATTGCATTTTGTTGCCACGGCTGGATTTATTTAACGTACTTGCTGCTTGTTTGCTCGCCACTCTAGTGCTTATCGCCGGTGTGTTAGCCGCCAATATTACTCAGTCTTCACCCCACAGTCTGGGCAATGAACCAGGGTTAACAGTGGAGCCAAGTTTTATGGTGCTCCCGCAAGCGGTCACATTTTCAGCGCTTCATGAAAAGCATTTTGATGACTTCACTGCAGGGTCATGGCAACAGGTTCCTTGGCAATTTGGTACACAGCAATATTGGCTACGTTTAACTATTACCAATAACCAAACTGAGCCAAGATCGCTTATTGCCCGCTTTGATAACCCCATGGTCGATAATTTGCTAGTGTATCACCTTGATGAAGCAGGCCAAGTGCAACATAGCGTGCAATTGGGCGACCACCACCGCGATTTAAGCCAGCTTGAATATGCCCTGCCCCACTATGCATTTACTCTGCAGGCGCAACAACAACATACTCTGGTTATTGGTATACACACCACAGGCATAAGCAAAACCCCAGTCAACCTTTACTCCGAACAGACCTTTTTTGAGCTTAGCCGCAGTACTTTCTCGTTGTGGAGCGTATATGTTGGCGTGTTATTAATGACCGCGCTGTATAACTTGATTTTATACTTCAGCATTCGCGATCGCGTGTATTTGCTCTATGTGGGCTATATTCTTGCGGTGATGACCTTGCTCGGCATCGTGCTCGGCTATGGCTTTTATTTATGGCCCACGTCATGGCAGCAATGGTTTCACCACCAAGTCATTTTATTTAACTACGCCATCGCCATTACCACGCTGGGGTTTTGCGTTATGTTTTTGCGTTATCACAAAGACCGAGGCAAGCCGTATCGCGTGGCGCTAGGTTATTTGCAGCTTTTGCTGTTGTTGTGCGTGCTCAGCCTGTTTTTACCGGAATTTTATAGCGCACCGATATTTTTTATGACCATGCCGGGGCTGTACATCATTTGCTTCTGGCTAATTTTCAAAAAGCTTATCAGTGGTTTTCGGTGGGCTAAATATTACGTACTTTCGTGGTTTCCGTTGTTATGTGCCGCCGCCATCCAGCCGTTAGAATTGACCGGTGTTATTGAATACAGCTATCTAACCCGTCATGCTTTTTTATTTGGCAGCTTAATTGAAATTACCCTGATGGCCCTAGCACTGGCCGATAGAGTACGCTATCAACGTAAGAAATCACTGTATTACGCCATTCATAATAGCCACAGTGGCTTACTAACCTACACCACCTTGATGCGCCGGATTGCGCAACTACAAAATCAACGTCGCAGTTTCACACTGTGCATCGTGCATATGGCGAACTTTCAAAACCTACAGAAGACCATTGGCATCGAAAGTAGCTCGCAACTGCTCAAAAGTATTGCAGCAACGCTCAGTGAACACGCTAAGGCGCTTCGCTGTTATCGCATTCACTCAAGCAGCAAAGAAACCGTGGCTGAGCTTAACAACGGCTGCTTAGCAGTGCTCAGCGCAGAGCCTGCGGCAACACTCGAGCGTCAGCGACTGCCGCACTTGCTTAGCCAGTTACAGGCCGAGTTGAGTGTGGCCGATTTACGCCTTAAGCCTAGTTACATTCTTGCTACTGTCGCTGCTGAGCAAAGCTCGCAGCCTTTTAAACAGCTAATAGAGCAAGCTTGCCAGTGCGTACAAAAAGCCCCTGCTGGCCGGCATCGTATATTCTCAGTGGATGACAACAACGATGTCAGCCAGTTACAACGGGCCACTGCACTGCAGCAAGCCATGCACAACAATGAATTGTGCCTTTATTACCAGCCGCAGCTTAATCTGCAAACTCTGCAAGTATGCGGCGCTGAAGCGCTGCTGCGCTGGCCCCAACAACAAAGCCGTGATTTTACCGTTGAAGATATTATTCATTTGGCAGAGCAAACGGGGTTGATCAATCAGCTGACCCTGTGGATTCTTAATTGCGCTTGCAGAGATATCGCTGCGCAAGGAGTGCTGTGGCAAGGGCAGCGTATATCTGTCAACCTCAGTGCCCGAGACATACATATTGCAGATTTTACCCACAAGCTTGCTGACATCCTTAATAAGCATGGGGTGGCTCCTACACAGCTGAAACTGGAACTGACAGAGTCAGCCCTTGTTGATGACCCAGAAGCGCTTAAAGCCCTTATTGCTAGGCTTGCTGAGTTGGGGGTCCACGTCGTGTTAGACGACTATGGTACTGGCTACTCATCGCTCGAGTATCTCGTTAAATACGCCTTCGCGGAGCTTAAAATTGATAAATACTTTGTTATGTCATTGGCGCATTCTCAACACCACCAAGCGATTGTAAACACGACTATTATGATGGCCCATAACCTTGGCTTAAAGGTCACTGCTGAGGGCGTTGAAACGCAAGAAATCGCTCACTTGCTACGCCATTATGGTGCGGATACGGCACAAGGCTATTTGTATGCTAAACCCATGAATATTGCCGATTACAATGCATGGCTGCAGCAGCACAAGCAATGGAGCAACGACAGTCTAGCCTAGGTTTGCTACCATACGCGCTGACTTTTAACATTGGGGCGTTAAATGCTAGGCACACTAAATAAAATGAAAGCCGCGCTAAGTGATAGCGACGGCGTACATTACCAGCTACCCGTCGGTGACGAACTGCTGTCATTGAATGAGTTAATGGGTCAGCCCATTACCTTAACTCACACCGGCAATATCTTTTGTAAAAACTGCGGCAAAAAAACCAAGAAGAGCTACTCACAAGGTCACTGCTTCGTATGTATGCGCAAGCTCGCTAGCTGCGATATGTGTATTATGAAGCCGGAAACCTGCCACTATGACCAAGGCACCTGCCGCGAGCCACAGTGGGGTGAGGAAAACTGTATGATCCCGCACTATGTCTACTTGGCTAACACCTCAGGCCTTAAAGTGGGTATTACTCGCCATACACAAATCCCCACTCGCTGGATAGATCAAGGTGCGACCGCTGCGCTGCCTATTTTTAAGGTGCAAACCCGTCTACAGTCTGGCTTAGTCGAGGTTGCTCTCGCTGATTTTATTGCCGATAAAACTAATTGGCGCAATATGCTAAAGGGCACGAGCGTCGATGTTGACTTGAAAGCGGCGCGCGATGAGTTAGTGCCGCAAATTCAGCACAAGTTAGATGAGCTGGCTGAGCTCTTTGGAGCCACCGCAGTGGAACTGCTCGACGAAGAAGTGGTAGAAATTAACTACCCAGTACAAGATTATCCGAGCAAAGTCAGTTCCTTTAATTTTGATAAGAACCCGCAGGTCAGTGGTGTACTACAAGGAATTAAAGGCCAGTACTTAATTTTAGATACGGGTGTAATTAATATTCGCAAATTTGGCGCTTACGAAGTAGAAGTAGCGCACGGATAAACATAGCGATTATTAAAGTCTGTGATACTGCAAGGTTCGCCAAGTAAAAAACCTTGCACGTAATCACAGGCTAAGCCTTGTAAAAACTGGTGTTGGCAAGGCTTCTCCACCCCTTCGGCAACCACCAACAAGTTCAGACTAGAGGCCATGGCAATAATGGCACTGACAATTTCGCTATTGCCGTATTCATCCGGCACTTTAGCAATAAAGCTAGAATCAACCTTGAGCTTATCAATCGGTAACTTGGTCAAATAACTAAGCGCCGAATAGCCGGTGCCAAAGTCATCCAAAGCCACTTTTACTCCTAGTAATTTGAGCGCTAACAATACTTCCCGTGCTTGGCTAAATGAGCTAATGAAGCTACTTTCGGTAATTTCAATTTCCAGTTGCTCGGCACTCACTCCATGCTCATTGATAGCCGCTGTCACGGTATCGACTAAATCATGGTGACATAAGTGCGCCGCTGACAAGTTAATTGATAAAGTGCCACTAAAGTGTGTGTGCTGTTGCCACTGGGCAAGCAGCGCGCAACTTCGAGTGATCACCCATTTATCAATATCAATGATCAATCCAAGCTCCTCGGCCAGTGGAATGAACTGTCCTGGTGCTACCATGCCCAGTTGCGGGTCTTGCCATCGCAGTAAAGCCTCAGCACCACACAACTGCGTTGTTTGGCAATCGACAATAGGCTGTAAAAACAATTCAAACTCATCATTGACCAGCGCCTGTTTAATTCGACTGCTCATGGTTAAGCGCTCCAAAGAGCGGGCATTCATAGTCGCTTTAAACAGCTGATAAGAGTTTCTACCTAAGTCTTTAGAGCGGTACATCGCAACATCAGCATGCTTTAGCAAGGTTTCCATGCTCTCACCATCATCAGGGTAAATAGCAATACCTATTGATGTAGTAATGGTGATGGCTTGGCCTGCCAACGAAAAGGAGGGCTTAAATTGAGCCAACACTTTCTCTGCACAGGCGATCACCTCATCGATATCCGCTACCTCGTTAAGCAGTAAGGTAAACTCATCGCCCCCCAAACGTGCTAGGGTATCGCCACTGCGCACACAGCGTTGTAATCGCTTCGCCACTTGCTTTAGCAGCTCATCGCCAACACTGTGACCAAGGCTGTCATTAACGCCTTTAAAGTGGTCTAAGTCGATAAACATAATGGCTAAGCGCTGATGTTGCCGCTGACCGTGCGCGAGGGCGACACTGAGCCGGTCTTTAAACAAGCGTCGATTCGGCAGCCCGGTCAGGTCATCAAAATAAGCAAGCTTTGTGATTTTGCGCTCCGACGCTTTGCGCTCAGTTATATCGGTAAAGATCCCCGCATAGACTAAATCGCTGTCTTGCTTATCTTTAATCTCAATGATGGTGAGCCATTCGACATAGGTGTCGCCGTCTTTACGGCGATTACAAATCTCGCCTTGCCATACCCCCTGCTGCGATAAATTCTGCCACATCGCCTGGTAAAAACTGCGCTCATGAGTGCCAGAGCTCAATATTCGCGGGGTCTTGCCTAGTACTTCTTCAGCACTGTAACCAGTTAGTCGAGTAAAAGCAGGGTTAACTTGTAGAATCGTTCCCTGAGCATCGGTGATCATGATGCCATCTAGGGAAGCGGCAATAATTTTATTCGCTAAATACAAATCTTTTTGCGAGGCCTGCAACGCACAATCGCGCTCAGCTAATACCGCTTCCAATTCACTTAAATAAGCAGACTCAATTTCGGTATTGATATGCTTGAGGGTGAGCACCCCCTTTACTCGCTGCGACTCTTTGCTCGCTGTGACAAGCAAATGACGAATACCATGTTGGTGCAATAACCGATAAGCATGCAGCAAGGTATCTTCACAACTTACAGTGACCAGCTCTTTACTGGCAAAGGGCCAACAGCATTGCCCCTGTGCCGCGAGCATCATTTCCAGCACATCCGTGGCGGTAATAATACCCACGTGTTGTTGCTGCTCCACCAGCACCGCATGGGTATTCGACTTCGCCATGTGTTGGGCTACGACCCGAGCATTGTCGCTGCCTTGCACTTTGGGCACACGGTGATCAAAATGATCGCCAATCAATTTTAGATTAAGGTAATGATCCAACCCCTGATTGCCGACAATATCAGCCAATGACAACAGCCCTAAGGGGGTATCGTCGTCAGCAACCACAATTAAGTGACGAATCGCCAAGGTTGCACATTTATTGGCGGCGTCATTAAGCGCACTATCATCACTAATCGTATGCACTGGGGTCGACATTAAGGTACGAATGGGTTGGCGCAAAACATCACCATTGTGCGCTTGCGCACGAACACAATCTGACTCGGTCCAAATCCCGATCACCTTATTTTTATCGCGAATGGCAATCGCACTGACATTGTGGGTGCGCATGAGCTTGATAACAGCAATGGCTGGCTGGTGAGGCATACAAAAGTGCAACGCCGATAGCTTGGCGTCTTTTACTTTGTAGTCACGAGTGCTCAGTTGCATAGCCATTCCTGGAGGTTGTAACATGGCTATACTAGACAATCACTGCATTGCACAATTTGACATAAAACAAAAAATGACCAACTTTCACTTTCCCGTACTGGCCGTTGAAGCCGCTCATCTAACCCGTTGTGATAGCGCCAGCGAACTGGCACACCTTTGCAACAGTGCTCAGGTGCTGTTTATTGTTGATACTCACCAGCAGTATTTTGATGTGTCCGGGCAGCGCATTGAGCGCCAGTGGCCGATGTTACAGCAGGCGTTAAAAGCTTACCTGATTGGCGAAGGCGAATGTTGTGTTAGCAAGCTAAGGCTTGGTGATGAAAGCCAAGTGTGGAAGTTCGTCGATTAACCCAGCTGGCCTCGTAGATAATGCTCAACGCTGCGAGATAAAGCAGAGAGGTGATAACCCCCTTCTAAAAAAGACACCACCCCTTTCACATCATGACTTTGTGCAAACTCACTAATGCATTGACTAAACCAGCCGTAATCTTGCTCGACAAATTTCAGCGCCGACATATCATCTTCTAAATGCGCGTCAAAGCCCGCAGAGACGAAGATAAGCTGGGGTTTAAATTCTTGCAGCCTTGGCAGCCACTGCTGCGCAACCACTTCGCGCAATGCTTGGCCATCACTGGCAGGCGGCAGTGGTGATTGCACTAGGTTATCGCGCGCGATGAGTTCGGGGTCTGGGTATAAAGGGCGTTGGAACAGCGAGCACAACAACACCGAATCGTCGTCGCTAAAAATACTCTGGGTACCATCACCATGGTGAACATCAATATCCAATACCGCTATACGTTCAATACCCAGTGACTGCGCATAGCGTACAGCGATTGCCAGGTTATTGAAAATACAAAACCCGGCGCTGCGATCTTCGCTGGCATGATGCCCTGGTGGACGCACCGCACAAAAACCAGCATCGATATGCCCGGCGAGAATTTCGTCTACCGCCGTGAGCCCAGCGCCGACGGCTCGCTCAATAGCATGAAGGGTTTGTGGACACAGACGCGTATCACCATCTAAATCGGCGTAGCCAATATCAGGTATGCGCTGCTCTACCTCATGCACTAAGCGCTCACTGTGAACCCGCAGATAATCTTGACGTTGCGCCCCACGTGCTTGCAGCTGCCGCACTTCTAAGTCCAGGCTGCTAGCAAGTAAACGATCAGAGATAACATCAAGGCGCTCCGGTGACTCAGGATGTTCACTGCCCATTTCGTGACGGCGACATGCGGGGTGAGTAATAACAGCGATTCGAGACATAAGCGGTTTAGGCAATTACATGGAGCCTATATAGTAAACAAGCTCGCATCAATGCGCTTTTCTCCTTTAGTCTTATAATGAACAAGGCACCCTTAGGTGCCTTATTATCACGGTTTTACTGCTCTGTGGCTCGTAAATCTAAATTACGGAAGTCGAAGCTAAAGTCTGTCACCTGTGGTGCCACCGCACGCATAGAGGCTGACTTTAGCGTATTATCGCTACCCATGGTAAATTCGATAAAAGCATCGGCTTCAAGCAATGGCTCGTCCCACTTAACGATAAAGGTGTTGCCACTGTGATGCTTGAGCTGCCCTTTTAAGCGTTTAGTATGGGTAAAATCGATACGCAACGTGCCGCTCACTTCTTCGATAATCACATCGCCGTACCAAGCATCGTGCAAAGTGCCGGTATAATAATGATTAGGCAATGCCTGTTGGTAATCTTCCACCATGGCTGGTTTAGCTGAAGCATAGGCTTTTTCCTTGCGGCTAAAGTGCTGTTCAGCGTAAATTTCGACCCAGTCTTTATCTTCTAGCTCCAGCGCTTGCTCAAAAATTTCCTCGGTCACCGCTGATAAAGCCGAAAACGCCTGCTGGTTTGATAACACCACAACACCGAGCTTTTCTTCAGGGATCAAAGAAACCTGAGAGACCATGCCAAGAATACCGCCACCATGGCCAACACGCTTGTAACCGTGATAGTCAACAATCGACCACCCTAAACCATACCCACTGAATTGACGACGCGAGTCGGCAAAGGCTTTTTTCGACACGGCGCGGTTAATATGCGGTAACCACATCTCACGTTGCTGCTTTTCACTGAAAAGTTGCTCGCCATTAGCCATTGTGCCGCCATTGAGCTGAGTATTTAACCACGAGCTCATCTCTTCAACATTGGAAGCTATTGCGCCAGCACCACGGAAGTCTTCAAGGTAGTTGACGAAAAATGGGTGCAGCTTGCCATCTAAAGGAATATGCCCGGTAGCATAGTTAGTATTATCTGGTGCAATACGCGAGAACCCGGCGCGTGAGCGGGTCATCTCAAGCGGTGTGAGAATCTTCTGTTCAATATAATCTTGCCAACTCATACCACTGACTCGCGCCACCACTTCACCGGCGGTCACGAACATTAAGTTGTTGTAGGCATATTGACTACGAAAGCTCGACTTTGGTTTTAAATGCTTTAGCCCGGCGAGAATATCCGCCACCGATTTATTGGTGTCTGGCCAAATCATTAAGTCGCCTTGCCCAAGCCCCAACCCGCTACGGTGACTCAACAGGTCGCGAATAGTCATATGCGCCGATGCATACGGATCGTGCAAACGAAACTCCGGCAGATGTGTCTGCACCTTATCATCCCAGTCCAACTTGCCTTCATCTACCAGCATTGCGAGCGCCGCACTGGTAAAAGCTTTGGTATTGGAGGCAATGCCAAACAAGGTCTCACTAGTCACTGGCTCTTGGCTTTGAATATGACGCACACCAAAACCCTGGGCATACACCACTTCGCCATCTTCGACGACGGCCACAGCCATACCCGGCACATCAAATCGGGCCATAGAGTGCTCAATAGCGGCGGTTATTTTATCTTTATCAAGTGCTGCCGAGGCCGAATTAGGTAAGTGCAGAGCGGCGAATAGCGCACTCGAAGCTAACAATGTTTTCAGTTTCATTTTTGTTCCTTGTTATACATCTGTGTTTCCCGTAAATGCCGTTCGCGATTTAAATCCTCTACGCTGGCCCTAGTTTTAATAGCGTTCACATAATGCTCCGGTAGCTGAGCTTCACGGGCGCCGTAATACACATGCTGAACATACCAATCAAACGGCAGCGCAACTTTATCTAAGGTATTGGCAATGTAACAAAACACCTGCACGTGTTCATTGCTGTCGATAAGAGTGACCGTGCGAGTTTCAATGTCATAACGCGGCCCTTCGATATCGTGCAAAATACCTTGTTCGTGATCACTTAATTGCCACACAACCCCATACACGGATTCATCGTCACTGGGATGAATCGTACATTTTCCAGAACCATCCAGACTGAGCATATCAAAGTCAAGACGGTGGCCTTTGAGTTCTGCTACGCCAATGCGCTCAGCCGCTGGCAGGCGAGCGCGAATACGGTGAAGTGACATATTTGAGCCAAAGGCAAAATAAAACTGTGTCATAAAAGCACCACTTGTGTCGCTAATAGTAGAAGTACTACGCCGATGGCACGGTCAAACCAAAACCCCTTAGCAAGGAAGAATGTGCGCACTCGTGCTCGTGTCAGCATAATGGATAAAAAAGAAAACCACGCCCAAGTCGCCAGTGCCATATAGAGCCCGTAGCCAAGTTGCACCCATTTGGGCGTGTCGATTGAGATCACTAGGGTAAATAACGATAAAAAAAACAGCGTTGCCTTGGGGTTTAACGCATTGGTTAAAAAACCACGGCGAAAGGCCACTATAAATGACTCTGCAGGCTGCGTGGTAGTAGGGTGGACTTGCTCAACTTGCCCCGGTTTCGCATGACGTAAAGCCTGAATACCCATGTATGCCAAATAAGCGGCTGCCATGAATTTAAGCAAATTAAATAAATCAGGTGCCTGCGAGATAAGTAATGCCACACCTACGAGGCAGTAAATAATGTGTACGAGAATACCCGCGCCCACCCCAGCGCTGGTAATAAGTGCATTATCGCGACCAAAACGCACACTTTGACGCAGTACTACGGCAAAGTCAGGACCGGGACTGGCAACGGCAAAGAAGTGGGCACTGGCAATCGCTAAAAATTCCGGCCAATAGCTCATACTTGCTCCTTGCTCAGCAAGGATAGCAACATCGGGTTCGGACTATGATTGGCCAGTGTGCTGATAATCTTATGCGCTTTTTTATAATAACTGCGCAAGTGTCCTTTCAAGTGTGCGGTGCCTTGCTTTTCCCCTTTGATAAAACAAAATAACGCCAGTAAAAACACATGTTGCTGCTCAGAAAGCTCACTGGCGCGATTAGCGTAGGGGTTGTAACACTTGCCACAGCCGCCACGGAACTGATAGACGGTGTTGCTAAGCATCACGCCAAAACCAAAGAAGCTGGCCACTACCTCAGTAGCGGCACCTATCATGGCTTCGCCACCTGGTGGCAATACCCCACGCTGATAAATCATAATGCGTGCAAATGCTTGTGCATAACTGGCGATTAAGTCTTGAGGTTGATTAATTTGCTGCGGGTTATAAGACACAAAGATCGCATGACTGTGCTCAACACAGTGCGCTTGCTCGCCTCGTAAAGCACCACTGAAACGCATCAACGGAAATTGCTGCTCTGGCATCTGCCCTGGACCGAGTAATTGAATAGGCCAATTTTGCAAGCCACTGTGCGCTTTGACTTGGGCAAACACTTGCGCCGCCATTTGCTCTGTACTGCTACTTTGCCCCTGGAAAAATTCATTACTGGGCTGCACCAAGCGACTGTGATTGCGAAAGTAATCCGCATCAAAATGTTCGAAGGCCCATAAAAAGGCATCAAGCAGCCACTGCTGTTCGCTCTCGGTCAGTAACGGCGAGGGTTTTAACCAACTTAACATGTAATTTTTTATTGCAACTTATGTCGTTAACTGCAAGCATATCAACTTGGGTAAAAAATGATAGCCATCAGCGATATGGCTCAGCTATCGATGTCACACTAACGCTCAAGGAGAGCCCTTATGATCACACGCTCGTTGTTGTTAGCCACGACCCTATTTAGCAGCGTTGCTGCCGCCGATGTAGCCGTGACCCTTTATGGCGGTCAATCATTTAGTCAAAGCCTAGAAACCAAAGAAGGCGCCGATATTGACCTTGAAGATGCCAACCACTTTGCTTTTAGTATCGATAGGACCATTACCGATGCTCGCTATGGCTTTTATTACTCAGCCAACAAGAGCGATATTCAAGGGAATAATGAGCGCCAAGTAAATATTCAACACTATATGTTTCAAAGTGCCGTAGAGTATCCCCTAGCGAGCTCGACAACGGGTTACTTTGGGGCCCAAATTGGCGCCGCGAATGTCGACCCCGAATGGTTAAGCAGCGATACCTACTTTGCCACCGGGTTATTCACTGGCGCTGGCTATCATGTCACCGACAACGCTCAGCTTATGTTCGAGGTACGCTGGTTAGCGACCATTATTAATAATGACAGCGACTTTAATTGCACCATTAGCAACGATCCAAATGATCAATGCCTCTGGCATTTTGATGGAGATGTGCTAAACCAATTCAATACCAGCTTGGCATTTAGTATGCGATTTTAACGAGTTCAGCCATGCCACACATTGTTGTAGAACACTCAGAAGATTTGCCTGTACTCCCCCAGGTACTGGTAGAAAAAGTACACCAAGCCACCTTTTCCAGTGGCCTTTTTGAATTAGATGCGATTAAGACGCGGGCCATCGCCTATCGCCATTATCAACTTGGCGAAAACAAAGAAGGCTTCATTCACATCTGTGCTTACATTATGGCGGGACGCTCGCCCATGCAGAAACAGCAACTCAGCAATCACTTATTAGAGTGTCTGCGCACTTATTGTCGCGAATCAGATTGTCTCAGCGTCGATGTGCGTGATCTTGAGCCAGATATATACTGTAAAGGGTAATACGGACCAAGACAGGTGAGGCGAGTATTCGATTCTCGCCTTACCTTTGGCCGTTAGCGATATACCATAATGTCAATTTGCGGGTCTTTATAGGCACTGTACAGCAGCCAGTTCTTGTGCGGCACAAAGCTCATTCCCAAATTACGAGAGAAGCCGCGCTCTTGCACCCTGATCACATCGGTCACCTTATTCGTGGCCATATCATAGCGACTAATACGATAATCGGCGCGATTAACTTTAAAGAAGTACACCTTTTCATTGTGATAATGCCATCCGTAGGCGCCCGACAAGAGCACCTCCTCGGTCAGCGGTGCCGAAGTGCCATCGCTTAAGTTAAGTAAGTACAATCGCTTACCTTGAGGTTTGGCGTATATCAAGGTCTGCTCATCCATCGCCATTGCATAAGCGCCGCCATCTTGAGTCAGCGCCTGCACGCTCAGGGTGTTCAAATCAATACTATAAAGTTGCTTCTGGTCAGAAACATAAAGGTGATGGTTGTCTAAAGACCACGTAGGACGCCCAAAATAATTAAGCGACACTTCTAGCTGCTGAGCGCGGCCACTGTGCATATCATAGATATACAAATGATTACTGTGTTCACTGAAAGCATTGAAGGCAATATAGCGGCCATCATGAGACCAGCTCGGGTCCTCTGCGGTCATCTGCAAATGCGTGAGTTGGCGGCGATTGCTGCCGTCGACATCGGCACTCCATAGCTCATCAAAGCCTGACTCATTGGAGACAAACACTATTTTTTTGGCTTGTTCGCTGTATGCGGGGTAGCGCACACTGTGCTCACCTAGCAGCAAGGGGAAAGGAGTTGAGGCCACATCGGCGTCTAGGCTTAATCTCACTATCGATTTAGGAATGCGCCAACGGTGGTAATACAAGGCACCATCTGGCCCATAATGCGGATAGCTAAAGCCAGGCAAATCGAGGGCTTGTAACTGTCCACTGGGCAAATGCAAGTGATAACCTTGACGACGCCCTTGTTCAATAACAGAAAATGTAAGCCGAGATAATAAAGGATGCCATGCCACACCACGCACATCGAGAAAGCCTGATGTAAGTTGCTGTTGCTCGCCGCTGGTGGCATTGATCAAGACTAACTCTTCATGGCCTGAGTCATAGTTGCGGCTAACCACCACCTGCGAGGCATCCGGCGATAAAGCTAATGCTTCATCACGAAACTGGCAAGGCTCATGGATGCAGCTCAAAGGCCGCTTGCTACCGGTGCGCAAATCACGCAAATAAGCAATGTTAGTAGTACCGTCGGCACTCAAGCCGATATACGCTAATGTGTGACCATCTTTCGAGATAGCAACATCAGCACTGCCTTTACTTAAACACTGATCCAGTATCTGCACCTTGTTATTAAGCAAAGAATGTTGCACCACTTGGCAGCCGATATCCTTACCCTTACGGTAGTAAAATAATGAATGCATATCAGCGCTAAATACCCCACGACTTTCACGATACGGGCTTTGTGTAATTGCCTGTGCACTTTGCTCCGGTGCTAATAAGCTTTGTTTGTAAAGGTTGGTAGGTTGGCCAAGGCGGCGCCACGAGTACAACAGCCATTGACCATCGGGCGATACACTGGGGAAGAGTTCACGCCCTAACTCATCGGTGATTTTAGTGCTACTCGGCTGCGCTATTTTAGCTGCCGGTTGCGGCCACCAGAAAAAAATGATCGCAGACAGAGCCATAATCCCCAAGAAAATCAAAGCGAACGAGCGTTTAAGCGGTTTTGTCTGTGCTTGCTTAGGCTCTTGTGCCTGCGGAGAAATACACAAGCGATAACCCGTTTTGCGCAATGTTTCAATGTATTCATGCTGCGCATCGCATTGTTTAAAGGCACTACGCAGGTGCCAGATAGCATTAGTGAGTGCTTTTTTGCCTACATAGGCGTTGCCTTGCCAAATATGCGCAATTAACTCGTCGCGACTGACAGGCTCAGGATAGCGCTCGGCTAGATAGCATAATAATTCCATGAATTTGGGCTGCAACGCATGACTATTCTGCCCACATGTAATAATGCAACGGCTTACATCTATATGACACGCACCTATTAAAAATTCCTTGCCAAACTGCACTAATTCTATACAACCCAAAAAGCCAACATATCCACTTTTGCAGTCTACAGTGATTCACTTTAGTTAACCAAGCCGTTTGCGATAAAGGGTCGAGAAATTAAATTAAGCACATGATTTTTAAGGAATAGATATATAATAGATATAAAAAAGGTTGATAAAAGAGGCTCCCTTGTTTGCTAGTTGTCAGCAATCAAATTACAACGGTTACATGTAATTAACCACTGTAATATTACACATAATTAAAGACCCATCGCTGCCGCGCAGGCAAACTGATTTCCCCCAGTTATTGGTTTAAAACGCTGCGGCAGCACCTCGAATATAATAATAAAGGGAACAATCGTGTCTTACTCCAAAACCCCACTTAAAAAGTGTCTAGTCGCAGCAGCAATTAGCGCCTGTTTTAGCAGCTATGCAGTGGCTAACGAGCAACAAATAGCGCGACAAAATAACGCCGCGCCCGCCACCGTTGAACAGCCAGAAGAAGTTGAGAAAATCATCGTCACTGGGTCACGACTACGTCGTACCAATTTTGACACGCCTTCACCCATTGTCAGCGTCGGTAAAGACGAACTAAACGACACTGGGCTTGGCTCATTATCTGAGATATTAGTCGATCAAATACCCGCGATCAGTGAATCATTCAGTAACACCAACAGCCAATCTAGTGTACAAAATACCGGGTTATCCACCATAAACCTACGAGACTTAGGCACTGACCGCACCTTAACCCTGATCGATGGCCGTCGCGTTGTCTCCAACAGCTACAGCGGCAACTATATCAGTCTGGGCACCATACCTTCTGGCATGGTGCAACGTGTTGAAGTCATTTCCGGTGGTGCTTCAGCCGTCTACGGCTCTGATGCCATAGCCGGGGTGGTTAACATCATCACCCAAACAGATAAAGTCGGCAGCGAAATTAAAGTGCGCGGCGGCACCACGCCTGAAGGCGGTGGCGACGAATTTACCCTAGATGCCGAGCATGGCTTTACCTTTGCTGATGGCCAAGGCTACGGCTTTTTTAGCGCCACATGGGATCGTCAATTTGGCATTAATTGGGAGGACCGTGACCGAGCAGCGATTGAGGCCAGTTATGATTACCTCGCCAGTAAAATGTGTAATGCCATGAACACCATCGATGGTGACCAATGTATGCGTGACATCACTCAAGCCGATTGGCGAGAGCGCAGCGATGGTACCTATGGCGGGGTATTCGAAGAAGGGTTAGATGCCGCTGACGGAGGCTACTATTACACCGCTGATGGCTTACAAAGTGGCTGGAATGAAGAGCGCGATGGTATCAACTATGAGATGTTCGATAAGATTAAGGTCCCCAATGATCGCTTCGCAACCGCCTTTAAACTTGATTACGATTTGAATGACAGTGTTCGCGGCTATGCACAAGTGCAATACAGCAAAACTGGTTCCCGCAATGTGAAATCGCCAGAGGACGAATATGAAGGCGCAGATGCACTCATTCTCGACCCATTAACGGGCGCTGCGGGTGAAATTAGCCCAGGGTATATTGAGCTTGATAACCCCTTCTTGCCCGATGAAATTCGCGATAATGCGAAAGGCCGTGTCAACTGGGACCGCCGCTTTGCCGAAGTCGGCCCAGTGACCACAGATAACAGCCGAGAAACGATTCGTAGCTGGGCAGGCTTAAAAGGCACGGCCTTTAATGATGAGTGGGACTGGGATGTCTCAATAGGCTATGGCACCTTTGAGCAAAAACAAAAGCGCCTTAATGAGCTAAATACCGTGCGTGTACGCCAAGCCCTCGCCTCTGAGCGTCTGGCTGATGGCACGGTGCAATGTAAAGATGCCGATGCACGAGCCGAGGGCTGTGTACCGCTGAATATTTTCGGTATTGGCTCGATTACACCAGAGATGGCGGATTGGATCCGGGCCACTCCCGTGATCACCACAGATATTACTCAGCTAAACGTGCAAGGCTATATGACGGGCGATCTATTCGAGATGCCAGCTGGCCCAGTGGCGACTGCTTTTGGCTTTGAGTACCGCCGCGATACCCAAGATGTGATCACCAATAAAGAGCAGCGATATGGCGGCGTAACCTTTAACGTAGTGCCGACCTTCTCAGGTGATATGGATATTTATGAAGCCTTTGCCGAGGCCTCCATCCCCTTACTTAAAGACGCAACTTTAGCAAAATCTCTGGATTTAGAAACCTCGCTACGCATTGCCAACTATAGCCCAGAAGGCATAGATACCATGGCGAGTTACCGCGCAGGGTTTAGCTGGGTGCCAGCCTCAGGTTATATGGTTCGTGCCAACTACTCTCGAGCACAGCGAGCCCCGAACATTACTGAGCTAATGTCGCCACCACGCGGTGACTTTGATAGCTTCAGCGATATCTGTGACGGCGTAACAGCAACCTCCACAGAGCTTGGTCATGATGCCTGTCGCCAAGAAGCGGGAATTGCCCAAGCGATTGCAAACGAAGGCGTGTTTGAAGATGAAAACAGCGGCTACTCACCTAACACCGGTAACGAGCTGCTCAAAGAAGAAACCGCCGACACCTACACGTTAGGGTTAACCGTACAGCCGGATTTCGCTCCTAATTTAGGCATGTCGTTCGATTATTATGATATCCAAATCAGTGACTCCATCGAACAAATTGGTAATGAGGATATTCTCCAAGAGTGTTATGCCTCAGCCTCGGTGCCCTTTGGTGAAAATAATAGTTTCTGTGGTGACATTACCCGTGACAGTGATGGTCAAATCACACAAATTTTGCAGCGTGTATTTAACCTTAGCGAAACCCGTACTCGGGGCTATGACATTGCCATCAACTACCGTTACGACTTGCCCGAGTACGGTAGTCTGCGCTTAAAGCTCGATTGGAACCACGTCACCGAGTACAGCATTACCTATGAAGGTAACGACGGCACGGTGGTCAATCGCTACGATGGCGAGCTAGATTCTGGCATTTTTACCGACAAAGCTCGCGCTTCACTCACTTGGTCTTATGAAGACTTACGAGTACGTTGGACCACCAAGTACAAAAGCGACATCGTTGATAGCCATGACCGCGTTGAAGACATGCGCGAACTCTTTGCCGAGAATGCCGCAAGTTGTGCCGCCGGCGATGATAGTTGTGTCGAAAACCCAGAGCAGCCAAAATATTTATATTACCCCTCTTATATCACCCATGATATCTCGCTTTCTTATAACCTCGCATTGCAAGGGGAGCAGGACGTGCGCCTATTTGCTGGGGTAAATAATATTTTTGACGACCAAGGCCCGTTTATTCCTTACACAGGCGATAATGTCGAGCATGGCGTCGGCAACTTTGATAGTGAATATGGCGGTGGTGTCGGCCGGTTTGTCTATCTTGGAGCCCAATACAGCTTCTAAACGAGTAGGCTCATCCCCTACCTTGTTGACTAAAGCCTCTCAATGAGAGGCTTTTTTATGACTGGCGATAAAGCTGCCAAGCATTATCGTGCATAAGTTTGTGCTTTTGCGGCAACACCATATCGGCGTACCCCTGCCACACCTGATGGTAACTTTGCTGCATTAAACACAGGGGAAAGTTACTGGCGAGCATCACCCGTTCAGCGCCCAGCGCGTTAATACAACATTTAATAACCTGCTGCTGCCACTGCACTGACTTATGTGGATACAACATTTCCCAGCCACTGCATTTGATCAAGATGTTGTCACAGCTACGCAATAACGCTAGGTTGTCTTGCCATAATGACCACCCATCCACACTCACTAAGCCACAATGATTAATGACTATGTTGATAGTCGGCACAGCAGTAGCCAACTCAATAAGACGTTTACATAATTGGTTATCAGCAAGTGTAAATTGCGCCTCAAAAAGAAGCCCTTGCTCTGCTAACAGCGCGGCGTTGTCGATGCAATGGGGGTTAAGTAATCGCGCTCCATCTGCGCCTTCGGTGATATCACGAATACCACGCAATAGGGGGTGTTGTAACTTAGCTAATGCCTCAGCAAAATCAGCAGGGGCCAGGTCAATCCCGGCATGACTAATGGCGGCCCCAGTAAATCCCGTGGCAGCCAACCACTGTAGCTCTCGAGCGGGTTCAGCATTGTCAAAACCGGCTTCAATATGCACCGCGCCGCAGTGTTGCAACGGCTCCTTAAGGTGCAAATCCTGTTGCTTAAAATTGCGCGTAATAGCCTGTTTTTGCGGCCAAAATGGCGGTCCTTTGCGCCTTAACCAGTGATAGTCACCCCGGCTAAGGTCAAACAAGTGCACATGAGGGTCAAACAGGCGTTGCGACATTTACTGGGCCGTGTAACCACCGTCGATCACCTGCAGTGATCCGGTGATAAACCCAGCTTCATCGCTGGCTAAAAATGCCACTAGGCTCGCCACTTCATGGGCTTGCCCGAGTCGCCCCAACGGCTGCATCGCTGACTCCTGCGCCACCACTTCTTCTTTGTTAGCGCCACTGCGCTGGCAGTAGTTGTCGATGGCATTGTGGAATAACGGCGTTTCTATGGTACCTGGACACACCGCATTGGCCCGAATGCCAAACTCGGCGTAATCCAGTGCTGTGGTTTTCGCCATCGAAGCCAATGCAGATTTCGATAGGCTGTAGGCGAAGGAGTTGCGCTTACCCACCAGTGCTTGGTCAGAAGAGATATAAACAATCGCCCCTTTATTAGCGCTGCGCATACTGGGCAGCACGGCTTGGGTCGCCGCATAAGCACCTTTTATGTTGAGCGCGATAACTTCATCCAGCAGCGCTTCATCGGTCTGCTCTATGGTGGCGCTGCGATGAATTCCCGCATTGCATACCAACACATCAACCCCTTGCTCACGCTCGCATATCTCTGCAATGATCGCTTTTACGCTAGGCACATCGCGCATATCACAATGGCGATACTCGCCTTGCTCCGACGTGACAATATCCAAGTTATAGACGCGATACCCTTGCGCTAATAACTTTTCGACAATGGCCAGACCAATTCCTTTACTACCACCGGTTACAATAGCGATTTCACTCATATTCATTTACGCCTTGATGTACTGTAATCCCCATACTAGCATCAGCGCCAAATAAAAATATAGGAATTGAGATTATGACCTTTCGTATTGATATGAAAGTACGCGATTACGAATGTGATATTCAAGGAATTGTTAACAACAGTGTTTATTTCAACTACTTAGAGCATGCTCGTCACGAGTTTTTACTCGCTCAAGGGGTTGATTTTGCTGCGCTTGCGAGAGATAAAATCAACTTGGTGGTGCTGCGTAGCGAGCTGGATTACAAAGCATCGCTTACGCCGGGGGATCATTTCTACGTTACCGTAGAGGTTGTGCGCGAAAGCCGCTTAAAATTTGCGTTTGTGCAAAATGTTTATCGTAGTGCTGACGACAAAGTGGCCCTACAGGCCAAAGTGATAGGGACGGCGGTGAATGCCAAAGGTCGCCCTTTTGTTGCCAAAGAACTGGAAACGCTAATCGCTTAAGGTGTGGTGCGCTTAAAGGTGAGCACATGCTCGCCGCTCAGCGTCATTTGACGCTCGCCAAGGCGCACAATCGGCGCTGACTTCAACGTCGCCAATAGTGCTTGCTCTGTGCCTGTCAATGCGGTGTTACATTGTTTATAGGTCATTCCCAGATTAGTGACTTCTAAGCGTTGCTCGCGAATATTGCTGGCGGCAAAGAAGTCATTGCAACCGGAAAAGCCATTTAGCTGCAAAGCATCAATAAAGCTGAGTGAGGCTTGATGATGGCGCACATCTTGACCGTCAACGGACATAAGCTGCCAGTCATGGTACTTCGCTGCATCCGCTAGCTGCTCGTCAGTTGATGCACAACCGCTCAACGCTAAAACCATAGCCATCGCAAAGACTTGTTTTGCTCTCACCTATTACACCTTACGCTTATTCTTAGCCACGTCCGTAGTGGGTATTAACTATCGCGCTAATGCTAATGCAAAGCAACGTATAATGCACTGCTTTAACTAAAAGAAAGCGATATAAATCATAAGAGTTAACTTTCTTTTTACAGTCTTACACGCTTTGATATAAAGTTACTTACAGGCTAACACTAAGGCGAAACTCCATGATCATTAAACATTCTTTTCGAACGGCTTTATGTGCCGCTATCATAGCTACCTTAAGTGGCTGTGGGGGTGGCAGTGACGATACTACATCCCCAGGCCCTAGCCCCGATACAGGTTGGGTAGCCGGTGTTTTTGCTGACTCCGAACAATTTAAAGGCCAATGCGCTGCGCTAGACCAAAAGTACTGGCTGCGCTCATGGAGTAATGAAACTTACCTTTGGTACGATGAAATTGAAGACCGCGATCCCGCGTCCATCACCGATGTCATTGACTACTTCAATGTACTGAAAACGAATGACGTCACCGCGTCCGGTGCGCCCAAAGATAACTTTCACTTTAGCCTGCCCACCGATGAATGGGAGCAACAACAGCAAAGTGGCAGTGTGTTAGGCTATGGTTTTAACTTTCGCGTTGTCAAGGCGACTCCTCCGCGCGAGGTCGTGGTGACCTACAGCGAGCCGAATACTGATGCGAGCACCCAAGGCATTGAGCGAGGTTGGCAAATCGCCGCTGTAAATGGCGTGGATGTTGTCAATAGCGACAATGTCGACGCCATTAACGCCGCCTTATTCCCCACGCAAACAGGAGTTGAAACACAGTTTACCTTCACCCTGCGCGGCTCCAACCAGCAACAGCGTATTACCTTAGATTCGGCGCAATTCATCCAAGACCCAGTAATGAAGGTGGGCACACTCAGTACCGGCACTGGCAATGTTGGTTATATGCAGTTTAATGATCACAATGCACCTGCCGAGCGTCAGCTGGTTGATGCGGTTAATCAACTCGCCAGCGCCAATATTTCTGACTTGGTGGTTGATATGCGCTACAACGGTGGTGGCTTTCTCGCCATGGCGGCTCAACTTGGGTATATGATTGCAGGTAGCAATAACACCAATGGGGTGATATTCGAGCAAACTATTTTTAATGATAAAAACCCAGACACAAACCCGGTAACTGGCGATCCCTTAACCCCCTTTCCTTTTATTGACGAATACATTGGCTTCGATCCCGACTCCGGGATCAGCGCGGGCACAGCCTTGCCAAGTCTTAATTTGAACCGTGTATTCGTGCTCACCACCAGCAATACGTGCTCCGCCAGCGAAGCGTTAATTAACGGCTTACGGGGTATCCCCGATAGCCGTAACTTTGAGGTGGTGCTCATTGGCGATGGCACCTGTGGCAAGCCTTATGGCTTTTACCCTACCGATAATTGCGATACCACCTTTTTCACCATTCAATTTACTGGCGTCAATGACAAAGGGTTTGGTGAATATGCCGATGGCTTTGCGCCGCAGAATATTACTAATACCGAGCGCGCGCCAGTGCTTGTGCAAGGCTGCGCTGTAGCCGATGACTTTAATCATTTACTCGGCGATCGTAATGAGGCCTTGCTCAGTGCAGCTCTTGGCTACCGCGCGACCGGTAACTGCCCTGCAGCAAGCACTTTAGCTGGCTTAAAAGGTTATGCTGTTAGCAATGCTGCGGCTAATTCAGGAGCAGCTGCCATCGGCGATAACCGCACGCACAGCAAGTTGCAAAACAACCGGATAATGACGCCAGTGATAAAGGACTAACGGCTATGACTCTTAAAAAAATCACAACCCTGTTGGCGTCAATGCTGTTTATCACCAGTACCGGTTGCAATAGCACCAGCGACTCGCAGCTCAAGCAAACCCTACTGGTCAATGCCGCAGACGAGCAAGTCGCTGAGATTATCAGTCGCATCCTTGACGCTGATAAGGTGCGCCTCAGTGGCGGCGTGTTCACTCAGCAAAGCTCATTGGTACTAAGCCATCCCAATGTGGTCGATAGCCAAGGCAACCCTATCATGGGCAAACAAATCACCATGCCCGATCGCTTTATGCTTATGCGCGATGAAGACCAGTGTTATATCCATCACCTTAATAGCGACACCCTAGTCGCGGCGCCACAGCTGCAATGCCAGTAACAACAAAAAAGGCCAGCGCATAGGCTGGCCTTTTTTGTATCCAGTTAAGCTACTTCACTTCAACTCTTGATGAGCGCATCACGACTTCATCATTAAGCTCAATGCCAATGCCTGGCGCTTCACTGACCTTAAACTTGCCATTCACTGGCTGCGGGTCTTGAATACACAGCTCGCGGTTCCACTTTTTAATGGCATAGGTGTGATGCTCGTGAATTAAAAAGTTCGGAATCGCACTTTCTAGATGCAAGGACGCCGCCGTAGCTACTGGCCCGCCACACACATGCGCTTGAATACGCACATCGAAGATATCGGCATAGTCACAGACTTTTTTAGTCTCGGTAAAGCCACCGCACAAACCAATATCCGGTTGCAGTACGTCAATACTTTGATCTTCAAGATAAGGGCGTACACCCCAGCGGTTATATAAACGCTCACCACCGGCGATGGGCACGGCGACTTTGTCTGCCACCTTTGCATGCAAAGAATGGTTGAGATAATTCACCGGCTCTTCGTAGTACATACAATCGAATTCTTCAGCGATTTCACCAATCTGAATTGCCGATGTTGCTCCGGGCAGGCTATGACATTCAAAAATAATATCCACCTCGTCCCCCACCGCTTCACGAATGGCTTGCATCCGCGCGCGGTACAGTTTCATCTCGCCACGGTCGATGATCTTAGTGCGATCGTAGTAAGTGTTCCCTTGTTTATCGTATTGAATTGGGTCCACTTTCACAGCATCGTAGCCTTGCGCCACCGCCTTAAGTGCGGCTTCAGCATACTCTTGCGGCTGTACTAAGGCCTTAAATTCGCTGTCCCAGTCAAACTGTAACTGCGACGCATAAGTACGCAGTTCATCATTCACCTTGCCGCCCAATAATTGGTATACAGGTAAGCCCAAAGCTTTACCCTTGATATCCCAAAGCGCGGTATCTATCGCACTCATGGCGGCGTAGACCACCGGCCCACCACCGAGCCCCCAAAAACTCTCACGCAGCATCCGCGACCATAACAGTTCCGTTTGGAATGGGTCATGACCGATTAAAAATGCATCCGCCATTTCTTTAATCATCGCTGCTGCAGCACTGTGCCCCAAGTCATAAGCCAAGCCTGCTTCACCTACACCACTGATCCCCTCATCGGTGTGAATACGCACAAATACGGGTGTCCAAGCTGGGCGCTCTGGGCAGTGAATATCAAATATTTCTACACGATTTACTTTCATGGCTTATCCTTGTTATTCAGCAAAGCTAGGGTCAAGACGATATGCTTTACGAAGCATAGCTGGCCACGCTTTTTGCCCGCCAGTGCTGCCGCTGTGGACCACATTCGCTTGATTATAAATATTATCGATAATAGCCTGAGGCACAGGCGTAGGTGGCTGATTCATACTTTGAATGGCCACTTGAATTTCACACGCCCGCTGCAAGTCATAGAAACGCATAAAGGCATCGCCCACCGTTGGCCCGACGGTTAACCCGCCATGATTCACTAACAACATATGGTTAGTAGTGCCTAAGTCTTGTTGTAAGCGCCGCTTTTCCTCGTCATTCACTGCCAACCCCTCGTATTCGTGGTACGACAATGATGGCAATGAGAACATAGAGTGCTGGCTGTAAGGCTGCAGGCCACCCTTAACACTGGCTACAGCGATGGTTTCTTTGGTATGCAAGTGGATTACACAGTGGGCATCATCGCGCACTTCGTGAATGGCGCTATGAATAGTAAAACCCGCTGGGTTTATTTGATGGGGCGTGTCGTCAAGAATATCGCCTTGCAGATTCACCTTCACTAAATTAGAGGCAGTCACCTCATCGAAGCTCAAGCCAAATGCATTCACCAAGTACTCATCAGTGCCGGGAATACGCGCCGACATATGGGTGTAAATTAAATCGCCCCAACGCATATGCTCAACCAAGCGATAACACGCCGCCAAATCAACGCGTAAACGCCACTCCTGATCACTGACCTTATCGCGTACGCTTAACGGGGGTAATGTCGGGATCACACTCATGAGTTACTCCACTTAAAATAGATGTATAGAAGTCTAAACACTTCTAGGGTGTCATTCAATAAAAAAAGCCACCGCAGGCAAACCTACGATGGCTTTTTTAAAATAATGACCTTATTTTACGTTGGCAAGGTATTCGGCAATGGCTTCAAACTCCGCATCACTGATGTTCATTACCATGGCTTTCATCGCCGCCGACATGCCATTGTTGCGCTTGCCAGACTTAATATCTTTCATTTGCGCTACCATATACTCTTTGTTCTGCCCTGCTAGTTTAGGATACAAAGGCATGATCGGTGCTTTACCATCGGCGCCGTGGCAAGTGTGGCAGTTTTTCTCGGTGTAGAGCGCTTTGCCATCGGCAGCATGAACATTCATAGTTAATGCCGATAATGCTAAGGCACCAGTTCCCACAAGGACTTTTGTTAGTTTTTTCATAGTAGTTACTCTTATGTTGACGGTAGATAAAATGTTAACAATGAGTGTAGACCCATGTTCTTAAACCTAGCAACTAAGAATTAACCTACACTGAGTGCCACCGACTACTGTACTCGTGCCGTCGCCTTTGACTACCAGATTAGATCATCAGGTACTTCGTAGTCTGCGTACGGATCGTCCTCGTCTTTTTGGTCGTCCTCATTTTCCACATGGAAAACAATATATTTTTCATCGACCTCGGCTATTTTACGAGCAGGCTCATCTTGCAGCACATAAAACTGGCCTTCTAATACGCAAATGGCTAAGCGCCCTTTTGCCAGCGCCTGCTGGGTTTGTGCATTAACATCGATTTCTTTAATTTTATTGTCGTAGGTGAAGTTGAAAGTAAGCTCACCGCGAATCTCATCTTGATTGTGATGTTCAAGAATTTGTTTTACCCGTGCAACCTGCTCTCGCTCTTTAAGCTCCTGTTTACGCTGCTCATTTAGCTGATTAGCTTTTTCTTGCTGCGCTTGTTTGGTTTGCTCAATGTGCTTTTGCAAATCACTTTGGTCGCTAGTGGCGCCTTTTTTCTTCTTTTTCTTTTGTGCTTTACGCTTTTCCGACTTGGCCAGTTTAGCTTTGTGCTCGTTGGTTAGCCCGGCTTTAAGAAGCTGATCTTGTAATGACCCCATAACTATCACTTGTAAAATACGAACTGAATAAGGTTATTTTACTCATCATTTTCGGAAATGACAGTAACAGAAGTGATTGCGAGAAACTTTGACTAAGCGCAAGCCAAGGTTTGCCCCTGAACTTATGATACACTGATGCTGCAGCTACTCATTTTATGTACTTGGGTTTATGTCTTATTGGTTGTTACTGACCTGCTCGGTCTTTACTTTTTTTATTCTTTACGCCGTACAACCCCTTTTGGCGCTGTTCGCACAGCATTATCAAGTATCCCCGGCCATTGCTGGCTCGCTCATGACCCTGACCATGGCTCCTTTGGCCATTGCTCCTTTACTTTATGGTGTCATTCTCAACCGTCGCAACCTATACCGGGTGCTCCAAATAGTGATGGTCACGCTCGCCTTAACCAACGCCTTGGTACCACTCACCGAGCAATTTTGGCAGTTGCAAGCGCTGCGATTAATTCAAGGTTTGGCACTGCCCGCCGCACTCACCGCGATGACGGCCAGTATTGCGATACGCTACCAAGGCGCAGATGTGAGCAAAAAAATGAGTGGTTATATTGGCAGTACCATTGCTGGTGGCTTTTTAGGTCGCGCCTTAGCAGCTGGATTCGCTGAGTATCTCAGCTGGCAAAGCTTTTTTTGGCTTAATTCACTGTTATTGTTGGCACTCGCTGCATGCATTCGCGCCCATCGGGCGCCCATACGCCAAGCCCATACACCACTGCGGGGTAACCTTAGCGCACTGTTAAATACGCGCATACTTACGCTTTACGCCAGTGTTTTTTGTATGTTTTTCTGTTTTGCAGCGCTGTTGAATTATTTGCCCTTTATTTTGCGCAGTACCTACGCCATGACCAATACCAAAAATATTGGTTTAGTTTATAGCGGTTACCTATTAGGAGCGTTAACGACCTTTGTTACTCCCTATTTGCAAAAACGCTGTGCGAATATTTTCAGTTTATTGGCCACGGTATTTTTAGGCTACAGCGCCACCATTGCGCTGATGTTTTGGCATAGTTTGCCGGTTTTCCTCGTTGCCTTTACCTGTTTTTGTGCATCGATGTTTATTATTCATGCCACCGCGGCTCCGCTAGTAAACCGCCTCAGCAGCGCCAGCGCCAGCCTCACCAATGGAGTGTATGTGTCTTTTTACTACAGCGGCGGCGCACTGGGCTCGTTTGTTCCTGGGTTGTTGTATCAAGCCTACGGTGAGCGTGCTTTTTTAGGGTGTTTACTACTTGTGTGTCTATGTGGCTACTTACTCATCGCCGTGCCACAACGTTTGGGAACCGACAAAACCTGCACTTGATGCTGCCAATGCCTGAACAGACGCAGTAAGTCCTGCTTGGCCACCAGCCAAGTATAACGATTGTCAAAAGGATGGCAGTGATAAAGCGTACCAGGTGGAGTGTTCTGCCAAATGGCCTCATCTAGCCATAATTCGACCTGATTTTCAGGGTCATTCATCAATGCCAACATTGATACACACCCGGGGTGTACGCCTAAATAACGCTGTAACCGTTCATTCGATGCAAAGCCAAGACGCGATACTTGCTGCGCTTTAGAAAGCGCTTTGAGATCCACCTGCGCGTCATGGGCGGTGATCAGTAAAAAATGCCGGCGGCCATAGTTGTCTCGTAAAAATAGATTTTTTAGCCTCACTCCGGGGCGCTCTAGGGCAATGTTGTCGGCCGTTTGTGCCGTGGCTAAGGGCGGGTGAGAGAGCTTCTCACAAGTGATATCCAAAGCCGTAAAAAGCGTCTCCAGCGCTGCAATAGCTCGACTCATTACAGGCACTCACCACGCAACTGCACACTTAAATCACGCCATAGCACTTGTGTTATTTCATAGTCACCGGGGCAATACTGGCGCTCATCGAGCTCTTTTTTTAGGGCTGCGGCACCTTGATCTTCAAGTTGCAGCTTCAGCACCCGCGATTCTTCGAAGTACTCTTTTTCAGCATAACGTTCAAACTCACGGCGAGTGATGGGCTCATCCGGGTCGAGCATTTCTCTGCGGCTGGCTTTGACAGTAATAACATAGGCGAATATTTTCTGCCCTTGCTCTGTGGTTTTGCCGTAAAACTGCTGTGACTGCACCTCATATTCGGGTTCATCATAAGATGATGAGCAGGCCGTTAAAGCGCAATAAAACAAGGCCACCGTGATTAATTTATACATGATAAAGACATTCTTATTATTAACTTTCCCTACTGTATCAAAGCCCCCGCGCTTTGGGGAGCGTATTGTCACGAAGCGACAGCCCACACCTTAGTGCGTGCATCAGATAAAGATAATGTTTAGGTTTGCGTGATTTTTTTTGATGCGGTACTTGACCTTGAAAGTAAAATTAATAAAATACCAAACGCCTTAACGGACAAGCCACTTTTTAGTGGGGCTATAGCTCAGCTGGGAGAGCGCCTGCCTTGCACGCAGGAGGTCAGCAGTTCGATCCTGCTTAGCTCCACCATTTCCTTCTTGTTTTATTACTTTCTTAGTCTGGCATCCAAGCCCATCCCCCGGCTCGGTATCCTTACCTCGCGTTCAAAACTAAAAAAGCAGTACTTTTTTCGAGCGTTTTTCACCCTGCTTAGCTCCACCATTTCCTTCTTGTTTTATTATTTTCTTAGTCTGGCATCCAAGCCCATCCCCCGGCTCGGTATCCCTACCTCGCGTTCAAAACTAAAAAAGCGGTGCTTTTTTCGAGCGTTTTTCACCCTGCTTAGCTCCACCATTTCCTTTCTTTTTTATTACTTTTATAGTCTGGCATCCAAGCCCATCCCCCGGCTCGGTATCCTTACCTCGCGTTCAAAACTAAAAAAGCAGTGCTTTTTTCGAGCGTTTTTCACCCTGCTTAGCTCCACCATTTCCTTCTTGTTTTATTATTTTCTTAGTCTGGCATCCAAGCCCATCCCCCGGCTCGGTATCCTTACCTCACGCTCAAAAAAAAGCCACCCAATAAAGGTGGATGGCTTGGAAAGCGATTCATTTCTCAATGCATATAAATATCAGTAAAACCCCAGACAAAAACCTAGCGTTTTTGATCGAAAAGCCCTCTAAAGTACGCCATCAGCTAGGAATTTTCCGTAGGCTGCATACGCTCTAGATGTAAGATGGGCATTATCCCAAATAAGAGGCTCTCGCTTTTCATCAAACAAGTGACAAGTTTCCTTCTGATAATCACAGAAGAAGTGCTTCTTATCTATCCACTTGATAGTTCCTTGCTGCTTCACTGCACTTTTAAGCTTGTCACTAATACGCACACGATCCCATCGTTGATACTTATATGTGATTTCTGGCAGTTTCTGAAGATCCATATCAGAGCGCCAAGCTTTTATAGATAAAGATGCTAAGTCAGTAAAAAGAATTGAACCCACCAAAGTAACTTCCTTTTGATAAGAACTCTCAATATATCGCGCCAAATCAAACCCTGCTTGGTATGTACTTTCCTGCCACTTAGCTGTGATAACTACATTTGTAGCTTGTTTTAACAGTTCACCTGCAATTACGTCCTTATTCTTACATTTTATGCCAAGTTCACCTTCCATATCTGCCGCAATGAAGTCAGCCATACACTCGTCGTCTAAATAGATGTAGCGAACTTGCCAGTGACTAGCGATGGTTGACATCGACATATACGCATCATTTCCAAAAGAATCTCCTAGCAGTAGAATTTTAGAACACCCGTCCTCACAGTCGAATGGCTGATCGCTAGGAAAATAACGCTCTCTAAGCTTCAAGATACGAGTACGCTCTAATTCGACATCAACGAGCATTTCCATACCAGCGCTTTCTAGCTTATTTACATAGAAACTTCTGAAGCCATTTGTTTTATGAATCAGCAGACCCACGGAGCTAAACAATAATAAGCATACCGACGAAGTGGCGATCAGCCTAAAAGGCTTAATATTGCGATACTTTCTTATTGGCTTTTCCACATACAAATATGAAGCAATTGATAGCAAAAAAACAGGAGGGATAAGCATCAGCTTATAGTAAATTTTCTCATCAACCAGATTGTCGAAATATATATCAATTGAGGAGAAAAGAGGGTTATGAAATAAGTATAACCCGTAACTTATTAACCCTATTTTAACAAGAACAGTATTACTAAGAATTTTTTTACAGAAATATGTATGACCACTAATAGTAATGAGAATTGCTGACGCGAGCACTGGAACTAGCGTAAAAAGGCTAGGATGTAGAGTTTTTTTATCAAAGAAAAAGAAACTGGCTATTATTATTACTAGACAAGCAATCGCTATAATCTCTAAGTTCTTGCTATTGCGTTTACTATCAAGGTATTTAGAAAACGCATTACAAGACATAAAAAACGCGCAAATTGAACCGGCGATTAACTCCCAGGCTCTCGTATGTATTGAGTAAAATGTTAGGTTAGGTGATGTGACCGCGCCTGAGTGTGCGAAATAAAGACTGAATGAAGCAATTAGAAAAAAGGAAGTAATAATCATACGTCTTGACTTGGATAGCATGATCATCAGTAAGGGGAAAATTAGATAAAACTGCTCTTCAACTGCTAAGCTCCAAGTATGCAATAGCGGGGCGTTATTGTTAAATTGGTTGAAGTAGTCTGTTTCTAAATAAAAGAAATAGTTAGATAGGAAAAAGCTAACTGCAACAATGCTTTGTCCCACATCCTTTATCTGCGATGGTATTAAAAAGAAAAAAGCTAGGGGAAGGGTAATTAATATCGTAATAAAAAGAGGAGGAAGAATTCTCTTCGCACGTCTTTCATAGAAGCTATATAAGGAGAAGCTACCATTATCCAACTCTCTCATTATTATTGAAGTAATTAAGAAACCACTAATAACAAAAAAAACATCAACACCAATGAAGCCCCCACTAATAGCAGAAACCCCAGCATGATATATAATTACCGACATGACGGAAATAGCCCTCAGGCCATCTATTTCAGGTCTATACTTCAAAACTTCACTTCTATTCAAGAAAATACCAACTGGGAAAGGTAACGTTTTAGAAGTTAATTTTCAACCTATTTAAAACACCGCAAACATTTAAAAAAAAACAATTATAAAAGCAAATAAATAACAATTTATAAACATAAAAATAATATCAAGAAGCATCACTCTGAAAGACCACATGATGATTATCGACTATAAAAAAGCACTTTGAAGAAAATGGGGAAAACAATTGGTGTGTACAATTTTTATCACAACCATCCTTTTTGTCTGGCGATACGCGCTGCATCACTGCGATTGGAGGCATTTAACTTACTAATCGCTTCACTGAGATAATTGCGTACCGTGCCTTCGCTTAAATAGAGCTGCGCGGCGATATCACTGGTTTTTAGCCCTTCTTCGGTGAGCTTAAGTGCGGCACTCTCTTTACGACTTAGGGGGTTATTATCCTCCAGCGCTAACAATGCCAACTCTGGGTCGATAACTTTTTGCCCTTGATGGACTTTCTTTAATGCATCGATTAGATAATCACTGGACGCTTCTTTGAGAATAAATCCGCGTACACCCGCATCCAATGCGCGGCGAATATAACCAGATTTAGAAAATGTTGTCATAATCACGATTTGGATACCTTCATGGGTGACTTGCTCGGCCAGCTCCAAGCCACTCATATTGGGCATTTCGATATCGCTGAGTAGTAAATCAGCCCGTACTTCAGTCAATAATGTGAGCGCTGATTGGCCGTCACTGGCTTCACCAACCACTTCAATAAAAGGGTCTAAATTGAGTAAAGCAACAATGGCATTACGCACTAGCGCCTGATCTTCTATAACAACAACGCGTATCATCGCCGCCCCCTTATTTTAAAAATGTGCATGTTAAACGTACGCCCTGCTCAGTGTTGATATCGAGTTCACCACCTAACTGCTCACAGCGTGTTTGAATGCCCTTAAGTCCATTGCCAAAAGAGACGTTCGTTTCTTTGCCATTATCGAACATACTCGCTTGCCAATAGCTATCAGTCTCTTTGAACTCAACCCCAAAGTGAGTCGCCTTGCTATGGCGTATAACATTGGTTGCCGCTTCTTTGCAGATAAAGCACAGTGCACTCTCAATCGTGCTCGGCAAACGTGGCACCGGCCCAACATGGCATTGAATGTTCTGGCTTTGCAAATTTTTAGTAATGGTCTCTAACACTCCACCTAGGCCCATTTGCTTCATCCCCGCCACCGCCTGGCGCACTTCGCTGAGTAAGTCCCGAGCCAACTGACTTACCTCGTTTATCTCGACGCTGGCTCGCTCACTTTCTTTGGCATCAAGCATTTTTTGCGCGAGCTCTGATTTTAAGGCAATACTTGATAGCGAATGCCCTAGTAAGTCATGGAGATCGCGAGCGATGCGCTCACGCTCAGCCACCGCGCCAATATGCTCAATTTGTTGCTCGCTACGTGCTTTAGCTCGTGCATGCTGACGCTCGCGGCGCTCAAAGACACCAAAAAAGAAAATACCAATACTAACTACCACCGCCGGAAGCAAGTAATAACCGAGCTGCACCGGGGCAAAGACCACGCCACTTAGGGTCGCGCCCAGTAAAATAATCACTAACGCAGCTTTCCCTTGCCAACCAATAAAGTGAAAACCACATAAAAACGCGATAAAACCAAATAATGCCTGGCTTCCAGGGGTGATAGCCGTTGCTGCAATACACAGCACCAGCATGGCAATCACACAGGCAACCAGCTTGCTCCCTTTAACCCGAAGAGCGAAGCCATACAGCCCGACAAAAACAATGTAAGCGACGATGGCTAACGCGATCTGTGCCGACGAAAAATAATCGCTCGCCATGATTAAAGGTAAAAAGTAAAAACTTGAGAAAATCAGTGGCATCCAGTTCCAAAAAGGCTTCTGGTTTTGTGCGATAGTGTAGGAGTAAAGCATATAACGGTTTTCCTGTGGCCTTTAACTCATAGAGCGACCATGACGCTGTATGAGCTAGTAAATAACAAGCGGCGGTGGTTATCAATACCACCGCGCTGATGGGCTTGTGCTCATAATCTACTGATTTTTAGCGATGAGCATTTTCGCCCAGCCATAATCAGGGTTCACTTGCAGCGCCTGCTGCCAGTCGGCTAAGGCTTGCTCGCCATGGCCAAGCTCCTTTTGTGTTAGCCCACGCCATGTGTAGGTTTCTGCCTCTCCCCACCCATAGCGAGTGTCCTGTTGCTGAGAGAACAATAACACTGCTTTATTAAAATCACGCAAGGCCTGTTGTTTTGAACCGCCAAACATGGACGGGGTGTTATAAGCACTAACACCTTTTATAAGGTGTACACGCGGACTATTAGGTGCAAGACGCTCTGCTTGGGACAATAACTTACCAGCTTTAGGCCCGTAGTACGCCCCTTTGAGAGGGTTAAAGGTGATTTTGAAGCCATACACTTGGGCTAGCAAAGCTTTGGCCTCGCCTAGTTCGGTATCTGACAAAGGCTCAGCTAGAAGTTGCTCTAAGCTCTGCTGCGCCATCTCCAGGCTTTGCTGCGCCGCCTGCTGTTGTGCTTGCAAGTACTGACTCATACTCAAGCGGTAATAGGCCAAGCCTTGCTCGTAACCCTGGGCTGATTGACTATGTAAGCGTAGCTCTTGTATATCTAGAGTGGCTGCTGCTTGCTCAATGTGTTGCACATCGGTTGAGCTGGCAAAGGTCGAAGTGGTCACGGCGCTGATAAGTGCCAAAGCGATAATGGTTATTTTCATGATGTCTCTCCTGTTGTTTGGACATCTTTATCATTGCTTATTTACCATCCGCTGCGCAGTCACCTTTGTCATCAATAGCAGATGACATTTGTCAGCACCTGCTTTGTTACATAGCTCATGGTATGCTGGCAAAAAAACAGCCTTTGACGCGCTATGAGCTCTCACAAACAAAGCTTATTCTTTTTGCATACAGCGGTTCTACTGTTTGGTGGCACCGCCTTATTCGCCAAGTTAATTCACCTGCCTGCGTTAGATATCACTGTATATCGCACCGCAATCGCAGCCTTTGCCTTAGTTATCATGCTCGGTGCAATGCGCCAGCCCATCGCTCTAAGAAGCACCAAAGACTACCTTATTGCACTGGCACTCGGTGCCATCGTTGGCGTGCATTGGGTAACCTATTTTGCAGGAATGCAGCTAGCCGGGATCACCATCGGCATTATCGCGTTTTTTAGTTATCCGGTTCTAACCGTTATGATTGAACCGCTTTTTCATCGCGCTTTGCCCAAGCTTAAGGATATGATCAGTGCCATTGCCGTCAGTGTCGGAATTTACTTACTCATACCAGAAGCAACACTGGGAAATGATGTCACTTTGGGCATAGCGACCGGGGTGTTTTCTGCATTATGCTTTGCCCTTCGTAATATTTTGCAGCGCCAGTACTTCAACCACTATGGCGGCCCGCAAACCATGTTTTATCAAACCTTGGTCGCCAGTCTAATGCTGTGTGCCTTTGTTGAGGTTCCCCCCATGGCCGTTACGCAGCGTGATATTGCTCTGCTGTTTTTGGTCGCCATTGTATTTACAGCCACTCCCCATGCATTGTTTGCCGCCTCGTTGCGCCAACTCAGTGCAACAACGGCTGGGCTTATCTCTTGCTTACAGCCCCTCTATGCCACCATTTTGGCCTTTATTTTATTGCAAGAGCGTCCAGACATCGCCACGCTGATAGGCGGTATGCTGGTTGTCAGTGCTGCATTTTTTGAGACTTGGTCAGTATCTCGACAATCGCGATAAATGCCCTTGATAAATTGATTGCCATCAACAAAGATAGCAATGACCCTGCTAGACGGACTGATAAGAAATGAAAGTATTTGCTCATCGCGGTGCCAGCGGTAACTACCCGGAAAATACGCAAATCGCCATAGAAAGTGCCCTTTCTGTGGGCGTCGATGGTATAGAAGTCGACCTACAAAGCTGCCTTGATGACTATGTCATCATTCATGATACCTGGCTTGATAGAACCACCTCAGGTCAAGGTAAGGTCAATAAAACCCCTTTAGCAGACATTCAACGTTATGATGCCGGCCAAGGACAGCGCGTGCCGGGGCTGCAAGACATGATCGACTGGATAGGGAATAAGACCCTACTGAACCTAGAACTTAAACACACATTCTCACTCGATAAGCTCGTTGCTACCCTTGAGCACAATGTACAACAGGGTTTATTACAGCGAGAGCAGCTTATTGTCTCTTCTTTTGATCACCATCAACTCGTATGGTTGAAGCAACATCTACCTTGGGTGAAAATTGGGGCGCTGACTTCCTCTATCCCGCTCAACTATGCTGAGTTTGCTCAACGCTTGCATGCGTATAGCTTGCACTTAGACAAAAACTTCGTAAACCACGAGTTTGTCGCCGATGCGAAACAGCGCGGGCTCGAGGTCTATGCTTATACTGTAGATAAGAAAGAAGATATCCTTGATATGCGAGCACTGGGAGTTGATGGTATTTTCACCAATTACCCATGCAATACTAAGATGATTTTAGCGAATGATGCCTAGCTAGGCGCTTACTTCATCGCTAAACACTTGAAAATCTTTTGCTTTATACAATACTGAGCATGTATACATTGACGTCTACTCAGGCAAACGGAGCCCTCATCAATGAGTTGGTTTATGCGCATGTACAATTATATTGAAGAAACATTTTTTTATACGCTAACTCGTAAAATTGTTGGCAACCTTAGCTTTTTGTTTGCTTTACAGTTACTTACTTTAGTTTGGCTGTACCGCGAACTGAGCGCTCAAGAACAAGGTTTGGCGCTGTTTGCGGTGATCTCGCTATTAGTCGTCGGTGGTTTTATTTTTACGGTGTTCTATATGCGCCATTTAATTGTGCGCCCTGTGCAAGCGATGCGCGATACGTTAGAGCAAATCAATCAACAGGATGCCAACTTAAATGCGCGATTACCCCAATTCACTTATGATGAATTTCGTGACTTATCAGAGCAATATAATAAGTTTGTACACCATCTAAGCGCCCTTTTAAATACCACCTATGAAGGTGCAGCCCAAGCTGCTGATAGCAATCAGCAGGTCAATTTATCCATGCAAAACACAGCTGAATTGGGAGCTCGACAATTACAATTTAGTAGTGAGATTGCAGCGAGCACCACGCAAGTCACGCATAGCCTAGAGCAAATCGTCGCCAATACGGATGCAGTGTTCAGTGACAACAGTGAGAACCTCACCTTTGTACGCACTTCATCTGAAGAGCTTAGCCAATTAGTATCGCAAATTCATAAGATCACGCAGCTATTAGGGCGATTTGCCGACACCGTTGCAGGCTTGAAAGAAAACTCAGAGAACATTCGCAGTATTTTGCAAATGGTCGAAGGGTTTGCCGATCAAACTAACCTGCTCGCCCTTAATGCAGCCATTGAAGCTGCTCGCGCCGGTGAAGCAGGCAGAGGCTTTGCTGTCGTTGCTGATGAGGTACGCTCACTGTCACTTAAAGTCAGTGATGCGACCCAGCAAATTAGCGACTTTATTAATAAAATGGGCACCTTGGTAAGCGATACTAACCAAGAGTCAGAGCAACTTATTGAGCACTCTTCAAGCGCTGAACAAGCAATCGGTAACACGGCTTCAGGCTTTAGTGAACTAGTGCAAGACTTTGAGAAAAACCAACAACAATTGCAGGATATTGTTGCAGCAGTGCATGAACTGGAGCAAACCCAGGCCAATACTCAGCAATCGGTGGAGCAAATTAAAACCTTAGGTGAAGACGCAAAAGCGCAAATAGACCAAGCCGCAGAGCAATGCGCACGCTCAGAGCACCTAACTCGCACCACTCAAAGCGAGCTAGAGCGCTTCGTAAAATAACCTTTAGAGCACAAAAAAGCCCAGCACTAAGCTGGGCTTTTTAAATCTTAGTCGTGATTAGCTACGAATTTGTCCTTCACCATTCACTAAGTATTTTTCTGTGGTCAATGACTCCAGACCCATAGGCCCGTAAGCGTGCAATTTAGTGGTTGCGATGCCGATTTCAGCGCCTAGACCTAGCTGCGAACCATCAGAGAAACGTGAGGAGGCATTTACCATCACGACTGACGCATCAACACTGCGCTGGAACAAGTTGGCAGTTTGCTCGTTTTTGGTACAAATAACTTCGGTGTGGAAGCTACCAAAGCGATCAATATGCGCCACTGCTGCATCAAAGTCAGCAACGATACGTACCGCGATTTCAAGATCAAGGTACTCTTCACCAAATTCATCATCGCCAATGACATTCGCATTGCTGAAGAACTTCGCTGCTTGAGCATCAGCATTAACACGTACACCTTTTGCTTCAAGCTCTTTTGCAGCACGAGCTAAAAACGCCTCTGCCACCTCTTGGTGCACAACTAAGCCCTCTAGCGCGTTACATACACCGGTACGTTGAGTCTTACCGTTCAGCAACAGGTTCATCGCCACATCAAGGTCTGCATCTTTATCAACATACAGGTGACACACCCCTTTAAAGTGCTGAATAACCGGTACGGTACTGTTTTCAGTCACAAAATTAATCAGCCCTTCGCCACCGCGAGGAATAATCAGGTCAATAGTGTCACGCTGCTGCATAAGATCCATCAACAGGCCACGGTCTGGATCAGGGATCACTGAGATAAGCGCCGTCGGCAAGTTGTGTTTCTCAAGCACACTGTGCAGTACACTGGCAATGGCTTTACTTGACGCTAAAGCTTCTTTACCGCCACGCAAAATAACCGCATTACCTGATTTGAAGCACAGTGCGCCAGCATCCGCTGTTACGTTTGGACGGGCTTCATAAATCATGCAAATCACCCCAAGAGGCACTCGCATTTTATTGATTTTGATACCATTGGGGCGCTCACCCAATGAACGCAACTGACCTACTGGGTCATCGAGATCGGCAATGGTTTCAATGCCCACGGCCATATCTTCAATACGCTCATCGGTCAGCGTCAAACGGTCGACCATGGCTGCAGCTAAGTTGTTGTCTCGCGCATTGGCAAGATCTGATTCGTTTTCCGCCTTAATATGCTCTTTATTGGCACGCAGTGCCTCAGCCATTTCTTTAAGTACGTTGTTTTTACTCTCTGTATCAAGCAGAGCAAGCACCTTAGCGGCTTTTGCTGCTTGAGCTGAAATATCCTTAACTAAACTCATGATTTCTCCAATACTGCAATGTCTTCGTCTGAAATAATCGGGCCGATGGAATCTTGTGCTTCATCGCTAAACTCACTGGTTTCATTCTCGGCAATAAAGTTCAGCAAACAGCTACTGTAGTTTGCTCGTGCCTTAGCCAGCTTAGTGCCGTCGTCGCTGCGCACCAAAATAGTGTCGCCAACGGAGAACTCGCCCCGAACCTCGATAATGCCTTGCGGGTTAATCTGCTCGGCGTTTTCATCTAATGGCTCGCTGAAGTCACCTTCAACAATCACCTCACCCTGCTCACTGGCGGTATGTGTACGCCAATGGACTGCCTCTTGCATTGGTTTTTCATACGGCAAGAAGATAGTGCCCGGGTTTTTACCTTCTAACAACAAGTTAAAGGTCTGCTCTTTAAAGCCATTTAGAATAAATGTGGTAATACCATGGGAAGTGGCTTTTTCTGCCGCCTCGATTTTGGTTTTCATGCCGCCGGTGCCTACAGCACTGGTAGCACACCCGGCCATGGCGTAAATAGATTCATCAATTTCACTGATCTCAGGTAACAGTACAGCGTCGGTATGCAAGTTAGGATTCTTGTCATAAAGGCCATCCACATCTGAGAAAATCATTAATGCGTCAGCATCAGCGGCCGCTGCTACCATAGCTGATAAGTTGTCGTTATCACCTACTTTCAAATCATCAGTGGTCACCGTGTCATTTTCGTTGATGACAGGAAGAACACCGTGATCAAGCAAGGTAAAAATGGTGTCGCGTACACTGGTGTAACGCTCACGGTCACGTAAATCACCGTGCGTTAGCAGAATCTGTGCTGATGGGAAATCAAAAAAGCGATCCCATGTTGCCATCATCTCCATTTGCCCAGCGGCTGCCATTGCTTTTTTAAGTGCTACAGAGCGCGGCTTATCCTCTGGGAATAAGTGTGAGCCCGCAGCCACAGAGCCTGATGACACCAAAATAACTTCAATACCTTGGGCGCGGCAACGAACAATAAACTGAGCTATGGTGAGTAAATAGCGTGAACTACAGCCATTTTGCTCGGGTGCAATTAAGGCACTGCCTACTTTGAGTACGATGCGTTGCCATTTAAAATTTTGCATTGCGATTACTTTCCTTACTAGCTTTAGCTAAGTTGCTCAAGTTTTTGCTCAGTTGCATGAAAAGTTTCTTTCACCTCGGCTGAAGGTGCCTGAGAAAGCTTACTCACCACAACGATTGCAAGTGAACTTGCGATAAATCCGGGAACAATTTCGTAAATAACACTGCTTAGCGTGCCCCCGTCACTAAGCACTGGTGCAAATATCCAGAATAAAACAGTTGCTGCGCCGACAACGATTCCGGCGAGCGCGCCTTGATGGGTTATTTTCGACCAACACAGGCTAAATAATACTAATGGGCCAAATGCGGCACCGAAACCAGCCCAGGCATTACTGACCAATGACAAAATGCTATTAGATTTGTCCAGTGCCAGTAAGGTAGCAACGAGTGCCACGGCGAAAACCCCTATCCGGCCGATTTTTACTAAGGTTTTTTGCTCTACCTCAGTTTTTGAAAAAGCACGGTATACGTCCTCGGTCAGCGAGCTTGATGACACCAACAACTGTGATGAGATGGTGCTCATGATCGCCGCCAAAATCGCGGCAAGTAAAAAGCCGCTAATCAGAGGGTGGAACAAAATTTCCGAAAAAATAACGAAAATTGTCTCTGGGTCAGCCACTTGCAAACCAAATTTGTTGGCATAAGCAACCCCAACTAAGCCTGTTCCTAGCGAACCTAAAATGGTGACTGTCATCCAGCTCATACCAATATTACGCGCCGTTTTAATATCTTTTACCGAGCGAATCGCCATAAAGCGCACAATGATATGAGGCTGGCCAAAATAACCTAATCCCCAAGCCAAGCTTGATACTATGCCCAGCAAGGTGATGCTCTGCCAAGATTCGCTAAAACTTGGAATGGATTGCTGCGCAAAATTAAGCATATCGGCACTGCCATTAAACTGCATGTAAGCCACAATCGGCACGAGTATTAATGCCACAAACATAATGCAGCCTTGGACAAAGTCGGTCATGCTCACAGCTAAAAAGCCACCTAATAAAGTGTAGGCCACAACCACCGAAACGGTAATGATTAAGCCAAGGTGGTAGCTTAAACCGAACGCCGATTCAAACAGCTTCCCGCCTGCAACTAACCCTGCCGAGGTATAGAGCGTAAAGAACAAGATGATCACCGCCGCTGAGATCACGCGAATCGGTCCTTTGCTCATGTTAAAACGCTTATCGAAGAAGTCCGGTAGCGTCAGTGCATCATCGGCCATTTCTGTGTACACCCGCAGGCGCGGTGCAACTAATAAATAATTGGCCAGTGCACCTAAAACCAAGCCCAGTGCAATCCATACGGTGTCGAAACCAGTTAAGAACATGGCTCCTGGCAAGCCCATTAGCATCCAACCACTCATATCCGATGCTCCTGCAGACAAGGCAGTCACATGAGGGCTCACTTGACGGCCACCTAGAATGTAGCCAGAAATATCACTTGTGGAATTGCGATAAGCGAACAAGCCAATGCCAAGCATGGCTAAAAAATACAATGCGAGAGAGAGATATGTATAAAAATGCATTCCTTATCCTGTTTGGCCACCCTAGGTGGACTTTGTTTTGGGCAATAAAAAGCGTCGCGATATAACAACTGGGGCGACGCTAAATTTTGCTTACGGCTTTACCTACCCAACGCTAACAAGCACAGGCATCAAGCTGTTCCAAAACCAATTAAAAGGAAAGCACTAACAGTTGTGGTTTACGCTGTGATAACAGCGGTTGCATACGACGAGGCAGGCTGAAAACCACAATTAATTAGCACTCTAATAATTTGTCTACGAACGTTATTATGCGGATTTAGATATAAAAATCAAGGTCAAAACTTAGCCATAGCCAGTATTCATGCTATTTATAGCGCATTGAAATAGCCCCTAAGCGCGTAAAAATGCACTCTAGCGATGAATACATAAAATTTTGACCTATTATGAATTTTTAGTGATCTAAGGCTCTTTTTCACTTAAAGAGTAATCAGCTTCGCTGTATCACACGTTAAAAGATGGGTAGTTATGCGTGTTTGACTGATGCAGCAAAACGTTGTCATCACGCTCTGCTTATCTCATACTGAGTTTTCATGGACAGATAATAAGGGTCTTTATGTCAGCAATTTATATTGCAGGAATTGCTTTATGTAGTGTTATTGCGCAATGGCTCGCCTGGGCCTTCCGTGTTCCCGCTATTTTATTTCTTTTACTCACTGGCTTATTACTTGGGCCAACCACCTCGTTACTTGAGCCCGACGAACTCCTTGGCGACTTACTGTTTCCAGTGGTGTCCTTATCGGTGGCGATTATTCTTTTTGAGGGCGCGCTCACGCTCCACTTTAGAGAGCTAAAGGGCATTGGTAAGGTGGTGCGCAACCTGTGTTCCATAGGCATGCTCATAACCTGTCTGGTAGTCAGCTTAAGTGCTTATTGGTTGCTTGAGCTCGATTGGCGTGTTGCAGCAGTGCTAGGCGCAGTATTGGTCGTTACCGGGCCCACGGTTATCGCGCCCCTACTTAACGCCATGCGCCCCACTCAAGACATTGACCGAGTGCTGCGCTGGGAAGGCATTGTGATTGACCCCATCGGTGCGCTCTTCGCTGTGTTAGTGTTCGAGGCGGTGATGTTAGTGGGGCAAAGCGATGTGTTTAGTCACACCTTAGGGGCATTGGTCACCACGCTGAGTGTGGGCTTTTCGCTCGGTGCTGCCGCAGGATGGTTAACAACGCAATTGATTCGTCGCGAATGGCTCCCTTATGAGCTGCATAAGTTTGGTATTCTTGCGCTAGTGCTTATCAGCTTTACCGTCTCGAACCACCTCAGTCATGAGTCTGGGCTGCTAGCGGTGACGGTATTTGGTATTTGGCTTGCGAACCAAGACGATTTGGAAATTGACTCGGTGCTTGAATTTAAAGAAGACCTGTCGATGATTCTTATCTCCAGCTTGTTTATTTTGCTGGCAGCACGCCTCAAGCTTGAAGATTTACTGGCTCTGGATGCACAAGTCTTTATCTTTTTGGCCATTGTGCTGTTTGTCGCTCGACCACTGAATATTTTAATTTCTACTTATGGCAGTGACTTGCCCGTCAAATCACGGCTGATACTGGCATGGATTGCGCCTCGCGGTATTGTTGCCGCCGCTGTCGGCTCGGTGTTTGCGCTCAGTATGGCCGATGCCGGTATTGTGGATGCCAATAAAATGGTGCCCTTAATCTTCACGGTGATAATTGTCACTGTGGTTTTAAATAGCCTCACCGCCATCCCATTAGCCAAAATGCTCGGGGTCCGCCAACCTGCTCCCTCGACCTTACTCATCATTGGTGCGAACCACGTTGCCAGAGCTATAGCCTGTGGCCTAAAAGAGCAAGATATTGATGTGCACCTCTCCGATCCGGCATGGGAAAACTGTAAAATGGCCCGTATGGATGGTTTGCCCTGCTATTATGGTAATCCGCAATCGGAACATGCCGAGCGGTATCTGCCACTAACAAGCATCAGTAAGGTGTTGGCACTGTCACCTAACCGCCATCACAACGCATTAGGGGTGCAATACTTTAGCCACCAATTTAGCGAAAACCGAGTGTTCTCACTCAAGTCATCACAAAACCACGCGAAAGCCAATAAAGACAGTGCTACTTTCCTCTCTCGACAAATTCTATTTGGCGAGAATGGTTCTTATGCCAAGCTCAGTAGCCTGATAGCCAAAGGCGGTAAGGTCAGTGCGACTCGATTAAGTGATGAATTTGACTGGCAACAATATCAAGAAGTAAATAGCGAAGCGATTCCGCTGTTTATTATCGGTAACGAAAAAGTAGTGCGTATTATTACCGCGCAAATGGAGAATCCACCAGCCAGTGGTGAGAAGGTTGTTGCTCTGCAACCACCAAAAATGTCGATGGTGAAAGATGCACAGCAAAACCCACCGACCAAGAATCCGCAATTACAGCCAACAAAAAACCCGACATAAAGTCGGGTTTTCAAATTTGGAAGCGTACGCTTAAAATCAGATTACTTGATTTTTGCTTCTTTGAAAATCACGTGCTTACGAGCTTTAGGATCGTATTTTTTGATTTCCATTTTTTCAGGCATGTTACGCTTGTTTTTGTCGGTAGTGTAGAAAAAACCAGTACCGGCAGTTGAAACTAGACGAATCTTATCGCGCATGACTCAGGCTCCTTAAACTTTTTCGCCGCGAGCACGGATATCAGTCAGTACCGCGTCGATGCCTTTTTTGTCGATGATACGCATACCTTTAGTAGTAGTGCGTAGTGATACAAAGCGTTTTTCGCTTTCAACCCAAAAACGGTGAGTTTGTAGGTTAGGTAGGAAACGACGCTTAGTCGCGTTGCGCGCGTGTGAGCGGTGGTTACCTACCACTGGGCGCTTACCTGTAACTTGACAGACTTTAGACATGTCTATTTATCTCCAATAACTTCGCTCGAGCTTAATTTTCCCTTACGGCCTTTTTGTATACTGCCCCGGGATAAATCGAAGGGCGCTCTTTATACAGCATAGACAGGCAAAGATCAAGAAACCTGATCTCAGAATCAGCTCATATGTAAATTTGATAGCGGCTAATTATAAAGATCAACGCAGCAAAGGGAAAGCAAAAACTGCATTTAAATTGCACAAATAGCTACAGTAGGCCCCGCTCGGCAAAAGAGACCGCGTGACAACCGCCTATCACTAAATGATCGAGCACACGAATATCCACCAAACCAAGAGCTTGTATTAGCTTGCGGGTAATGACTTCATCGGCCTGGCTCGGCTCGGCGATACCGCTGGGATGATTATGCGCAAAAATAACGGCAGCGGCATTATGCTTAAGTGCTGCTTTGACCACTTCTCTGGGGTACACCGACGCTGCATCTATGGTGCCTTGAAACAACGTTTCTGTGCTTATTAAACGGTGTTGGGCATCAACAAACAACACTAAAAAGACTTCCCGTTGCAGCCCTTTTAATTCTAACTTGAGATAATCTTGCACCGCTTGTGGTGAGTCAAAGCTGAGCGCTCGTTCCAAACTTGTTTGTAAATATCGCCGCGCCAACTCAATTGCCGCCTGCAATTGCGTATACTTAGCGGTGCCCATACCTTTAAAACGGCAGAAATGGTCATGTTCAGCAGCCAACAAAGTATGCAGCCCTTGGCTTTGGCTGAGTATTTGTTGGGCTAGGTCAATAGCATTGCAACCGGCAATGCCCGTTCTAAAAAAGATAGCGAGTAATTCGGCATCACTCAGTACCCCGGCACCCTGAGTAAGTAATTTCTCCCTAGGCCGTTGCTGGGCTGGTAAGTCAGTGAGTCGCATGGGCATTCCTTGGCTTTTGCGCTTATGAACCTTTCTCAACTATAGTGCAATAGCGGCACATCTGGTATCTTCTAAGCTGTCACACAAGCGATATTGTCTATTGTTATGCAAAATAAAAAGGTGGTCCTTGGGATCAGTGGCGGCATCGCCGCATACAAATGTGCAGAGCTAACCCGACGGCTGAAAGAGCGTGGTTGTGAGGTCAAAGTGGTTATGACTGACAGCGCTAAGCATTTTATCACCCCACTCACGATGCAAGCAGTATCAGGAGAAATTGTTTCTGATTCACTGCTCGATCCTCAGGCCGAAGCAGCGATGGGCCATATTGAGTTTGCCAAATGGGCCGACTTGATTCTCGTTGCCCCAGCTACTGCCAATATCATTGCCAAAATGGCGACTGGTATTGCCGATGACCTACTCACTACTTTATTGCTAGCCACCCCAGCTAAAGTTGCTATCGCTCCCGCCATGAACCAGCAAATGTATGCTCATGCGGCAACGCAAGCGAACTTAGCCACCTTAGCACAGCGAGACATTGCCATTTGGGGCCCAGGTGCGGGCGAGCAAGCCTGTGGTGACGTAGGAGCCGGGCGTATGCTAGAGCCCAACGAGCTTGTTGAGTTAGTGTGCACTCCTACAGTACAGCCATTATTAGCGGGGAAAACCCTCACCATCACCGCCGGCCCCACCCGTGAAGCACTCGACCCTGTGCGTTACATTTCTAACCACAGCTCAGGCAAAATGGGCTATGCCTTAGCCGCTGCAGGGGTGGCAATGGGAGCAACAGTGAATCTGATTTCCGGCCCGGTTAATTTACCAACGCCTGTCGGAGTCACGCGCATTGATGTACAAAGCGCACAACAAATGCACCAACAAGCACTCGCTTTGGCACCAAGCTCCGATATTTTTATTGGCTGCGCTGCCGTGGCCGATTATCGTGCTGCTGATATCGCCGAGCAGAAAATGAAAAAGCAAGGCGATGAACTCACCCTCACACTAGTGAAAAACCCGGATATTATTGCTGATGTTGCTGCGCTGCCTGAGAATAGGCCGTTTACTGTTGGTTTTGCTGCGGAAACACAAGATGTCGCCGCCTATGCACAGGGTAAATTAAAGAATAAAAAGCTAGATATGATTTGCGCTAATGATGTTTCGGTACAAGGGCAAGGGTTTAACAGCGATAATAATGCCCTGACCTTATTTAGTCATGACAGCACACAAAGCATTGCGCTTATGAAAAAAGATAAGTTAGCACTTACTGTCATCGAAGCAATTGCTACAAAGTTAGTGTAAAGGTCGCAAAAGACTGGAAAGGGACCTCACAAAGCATTAATATGGCGTTCATAATAAAGGTCAGTGACCACCAAAGTTGTTAAAAAGGAACGCCATGGCTGCCTCACGTCGCACTAACCGTAAAGAGCAGATTTTACAATCACTCGCGCAAATGCTGGAAACTAGTCCCGGCCAGCGTATCACTACCGCCAAATTGGCCGCCGAAGTAGGCGTTTCAGAAGCAGCTCTCTATCGCCACTTTCCTAGCAAAGCGCGTATGTTCGAGGGATTAATTGAGTTTATTGAAGACACCTTGCTGTCTCGCATTAACTTAATCTTAGAGAACGAGAAAGAAACGCAAAGCCGTGTCTACAACATTTTGATGCTACTGCTAGCGTTTGCAGAAAAGAATCCTGGGATTACTCGAATTCTCACCGGTGATGCACTGCAAGGCGAAAACGAACGATTACGTGAACGCATTCAGAGTCTATTTGAAAAGCTAGAAACCCAGTTCAAACAGGTTCTACGTGAACGTAAATTGCGTGAGGGTAAGGCCTTTGCAAGTGACGAGGGAACCTTAGCAAACCTTTTCCTAGCATTTGTTGAAGGGAAAATGAACCAGTTTGTACGCTCTAATTTCACGATTAAACCCAGTGGCCAATTTGATAAGCAGTGGCAAGAGCTACAGAAAATTTGGTTGTAGATCAGGCTTTAGCCTGACAATGTAAACCGGCCTCACACCTGCGCAAGGCTAAAAGCCTTGCCTACAACAAGCTACACACCCGTTGTAGGTCAGGCTTTAGCCTGACAATCGAAATTGACCTCACATCCGCGCAAGGCTACAAGCCTTGCCTACAACAACCAACTACACACCCGTTGTGGGTCAGGCTTGAGCCTGACAATGGAAACCGGCCTCACACCTGCGCAAGGTGAAAGCTTTGCCTACAAAATCAAACTACACATCCGTTGTAGGTCAGGCTTTAGCCTGATAATGGACATCAATCTAACAGCTGCGCAAGGCTAAAGCCTTGCCTACAACAAACTACACACCCGTTGTGGGTCAGGCTTTAGCCTGACAATCAAAATCAACCTAACACCTGAGCAAGGCTAAAAGCCTTGCCTACAAAATCAAACTGCACACCCGTTGTAGGTCGGGCTTTAGCCTGACAACCGACATCAGTCTAACACCTGTGCAAGGCTAAAAGCCTTGCCTACAACAACCAACTACACATCCGTTGTAGGTCGGGCTTTAGCCTGACAATAGAAATCGACCTAATACCTGAGCAAGGCTAAAAGCCTTGCCTACAAAATCAAACTGCACACCCGTTGTGGGTCAGGCTTTAGCCTGACAATGTAAACCGGGCTCACACCCGCGCAAGGCTAAGAGCCTAGCCTACAAAATCAAACTACACACCCGTTGTGGGTCAGGCTTTAGCCTGAAAACCGACATCAATCTAACACCTGTGCAAGGCTAAAAGCCTTGCCTACAACAAACTACACATCCGTTGTAGATCAGGCTTTGGCCTGACAATCGACATCAATCTAACAGCTGCGCAAGGCTAAAGGCCTTGCCTACAACATCAAACTGCACACCCGTTGTAGGTCGGGCTTTAGCCTGACAATCAAAATCAATCTAACTCCTGCGCAAGGCTACAAGCCTTGCCTACAAAAACTAAACTACACACTGGTTGTAGGTCGGGCTTTAGCCTGATAATCGAAATCAACCTCACACCTGCACAAGGCTAAAGCCTTGCCTACAACAAACTACACACCCGTTGTGGGTCAGGCTTTAGCCTGACAATAGAAATCGACCTAATACCTGAGCAAGGCTAAAACCTTGCCTACAAAAACTAAACCACACACTGGTTGTGGGTCAGGCTTTAGCCTGATAATCAAAATCAACCTCACACCCGCGCAAGGCTAAAGCCTTGCCTACAACAAACTACACACCCGTTGTGGGTCGGGCTTTAGCCTGACAATCGAAATCAACCTAACAGCTGTGCAAGGCTAAAAGCCTTGTCTACATCATTAATGGCTTGGTAAAGACCAACGTTGCATTTCAATTAAGCGCGACTGGGTACGCGCAAACTCAAAAGCTAAACGTTCTCCTTGATAAAGCGACTCCAGCTCCACCTCTGCAGTGATAACTAGCAACTTATGGTTATCATAAAATTCATCAACCAAAGCAATAAAGCGCCGCGCTTCGTCGTCATACTGAGCCTGGCGCTGTGGGACCTGATCGCGGATGTAACCATCTTCTGTGCCTTGGGCTACATGTGCGCTGTGCATCGCGACTCCCATAGCTGGGACTTTGTCCACATAAAGCACCTGCAGTTGTTGGGCCAGCTCCATATAATCTGCACTGGCGCGGCCATCACCGCACAAGGCAAAGAAATCAATCATGGCCGCATCGCTGGTATAAGCCATAAAATGCATGCTTCGTCGGTTTATCTCTCGTATGCAAGGCTCAATAGAACAGCGTTGTTTCTGCTTAAACAGCCCATTCAACACGTCTGGACCATAGGCGAGATAGTAACGAAAGCCAGCAAACCCTTGCAGCCGATAATCTTGCTCACCGCTGACATCACAGACATGGCAATGCGCTTCAAGTAAGGCGATGGTAGGTTCAAAGCGCGCTCGCTGTAACCCATTGCGATACAACTGTTGCGGATGGCAATTACTGGTTGCTACCAAGACCATACCTTGGGCAAACAAAGCCTCGAATAGCCTAGCCATAATCATGGCGTCACCGATATCGCTTACGAAAAACTCATCAAAACACAGCACATCGGTACTTCTGGCATACTCCTTTGCCAACTGACGCATAGGATTCTTCACCCCCTGCAACTGCCCCAAACGTTGATGTACAAAAGCCATAAAGTGATGAAAGTGTAAACGTTGCTTTTTATCACTATTAAGATGCTGGAAGAATAAGTCCATCAGCATTGATTTGCCCCGCCCTACCGGGCCATATAAATATACCCCGGTCGTGACTTTAGGGCGACGCCAAAAGCACTGAGACAATGAACGCTGCTCAAGTTCCTGCGCTAAACGCGCAAGCTCCTCGACCGCCCGTTGTTGCGCATCATCAACGGCAAGTATTTGCGCATCAATTTGCTGTTGGTACTGTGAGAGGATTTTATTCACGGTGGCTGTTTTCGCTGAGACGCATAAGCTATACTCGCGCCATTGTAGCGAAATTAAAGCCCCGACCCAATGAAGTTTCCTTGCCGTTTAGATAAGTTCATTAGCCACGTTACCCAGTTACCACGTACCAAAACCAAGGCCGTGATCAAAGCCAAGCGGGTATGTGTAGGTGGTGAGATGACCACACAGCAAAACACCGCTATTGATGAAAACACCGTGGTTACTCTAGACGGTGAACAGTTACATTATTTGGGCAAGCGCTACTTTATGCTTAATAAGCCCGAAGGCTATGTATGTGCTAATAGTGACGATTTACATGCTACGGTGCTCGATTTAATGGATGAGCCCAACTTGCAGGAATTGCATGTTGCTGGGCGTTTGGATATCGATACCACTGGCCTTGTGCTGCTGAGTAATGATGGTCAGTGGACACATCAAATAACTAGCCCAAAAAAGCAAAAATACAAAACTTATGTGGTGGAGTTAGGGCAACCTATTAGCGAACACGCGGCGCATGAACTTGAACAAGGGGTGCAGCTACATGGCGAACGTGAACTCACTCGCCCAGCCAAAGTTGAGGTATTAGCCCCCTATCAAATTCGGTTGCATATTGTTGAGGGTAAATACCATCAGGTGAAGCGCATGCTAGCCGCCGTTGGCAACGAAGTGGTCGCACTGCACCGAGAGGCCATAGCCGGTGTTACTCTTGATGACGCGCTTGCCCCAGGGGAGTACCGAGCATTAAGCGAAGATGAAGTAAACCTTTGTTGAGCGTACCTACCAAACATACACTCAAAAAAAATTCAACAGAAAAAAGTCTGTTTTTGCGGCTTTTGCCTTAAAAAGCCGCTGAAAAAGTGATAAGTGTAACAAACCGCTTATCGACTTGGAGCTTGCTGTGTTCGCAACGTTCTCTTTACGTAGCAAAATTATTGCTTTTGCTGTCACCCTATTTATTGCCCTTATTGCCGTCGCTTTGCTAGGTTTGCAAGCCTTGCGTCATGCCAGTGAAAACGACAATATTGCCCGTATTAATCAACTGATGAAAAGCACCGTCAATGTGGTTGAGGAGCTCGAAACCTTAGCGGCTCAGGGTGAGCTTAGTGACGCGCAAGCACAAGCTTACGCCAGCACCATATTACAAAATAATACTTACCATGATTCTGAGTATGTGTATGTAGTCAGCAGCGATCTCAACTTTGTTGCCGCACCGCATGATCCGCAATTGCACGGTACCAGCTTTAATGACTTCAAAGATGCCCAAGGCAACAGCATTGGTGCCATGGTGGAGCGCTTAGTTGGTAGCAAAACGGGTAAGATCATCACCTACCACTGGACTTCTGAGCGCGATGGTGAAGTCGTTGATTTAACTTCAGTTGTACAAAAAACGCCTCGTTGGGGTTGGTATATTGGTACCGGCATCAGCTACAAAGAAGTCGATCAGCGTTACTGGAGCACCGCCAGCTGGTTACTCGGTTTATCGCTTATCATCGCGGTATTACTCACCCTCGCCTTGGCTAAGTTTGGTTTAGCACTGACCAATGCCTTAGGCGCTGAATTAAGCTCAGTAAAAGATATCGTAACGCAAGTATCACGTGGGCGTTTGAACAATACTATCGCCCACCAAGAGCACAACAAAGATAGCATTATTGGTAGCATGGCCTACATGCAACAAGGATTGCAGGGAGTGGTAACAGGCATAAAAGAAGTCGCAGACACCTTACAGCAGCAAAGCGTGGACTCAGACAAACGCTCGGTTGAGCTGGAGCGCTTAACGCAATCGTTACAGCAAGACACTGCCATTGTGGCCTCAGCGATTACCCAGCTTACAGCCTCAGCGCAAAGTGTGGTCGACCTTGCCGAGCAATCAGCTTATGCCGTTGGCGAAGCAGAGCAGCAAGGCCAAGCCGCTAACGCGTTGACAGAGGAGGCTGTTGACACCATTTCCCTTTTAGAGCAACAAATTGACAGCGCAGGTAATAATATTCAGCTACTCGATGACGAAGTCAATAATATCGCCAACGTGCTCGGGGTTATTCAAGGTATTGCCGAACAAACAAACCTACTGGCGCTAAATGCGGCCATTGAAGCTGCTCGCGCGGGCGAGCAAGGCCGAGGTTTTGCAGTGGTCGCGGATGAAGTTAGGCAACTCGCGCAGCGCACCCAAAGTAGCACCGAAGAAATCCACAGTATGATTACTAATCTACAAAGTGCCACCAGCGAGGCTAAACAGTCGGTACAAATGAGCATTGAGACCAGTGAACAAACCGTGAGTAAATCGCAACGAGTGCGCACCGAGTTAGTGCATATCGCCCAGTCGTTGAGTACCCTAGCCGGTATGAGCCAAGAAATAGCCAGTGCCGCGAGAGAACAGCTCGGGGCAGGTGAAGATACTGCAAATCGCGTGGTGGTGATCTCTGATACCGCCACGAACACAGCGCAGGTATCAAAACAGGCGCATGTGGCCAGCGAAAGCATGCGTGCACTCACTGAGCAACTAGAGCAACAAACGCAAAAATTTGAAACCTAAAACCTTGCACCTTGAAGGGCTGATGTTCTCGGCACTTAAGTGCTACAGTGAAGGCATAAGCAGCGAATAAAAGCGATATGATCAGCAATGGATGAGGTGCAAATACGCCATCATGGCGCGGTAAACGGTGTTACTGGCTCTTGCCATGAACTTCAGGTGAGTAAGGCACAGTCGGTGCTTGTAGATTGTGGGTTGTTTCAGGGTGCCGATGCCAAGCCAAGTTTGGCCATCGACTTTGACATAAGTGCCGTGACTGCGGTTATCATCACGCACTGTCATATTGATCATGTCGGCCGCCTCCCTTATTTACTTGCAGCGGGATTCACTGGCCCTATTTATGCTTCACAGGCGACATCGGCATTACTGCCTATGGTCATTGAAGATGCGCTCAAACTTGGCGTCACTCAAGAGCAAGAATTAGTGGCCACCTGTATTCGTTTGCTTAAACGCCAATTGGTAAGCGTTGATTTTAAGCACTGGTATGATTTACCCAACACCGATTGTCGCTTTCGACTGCAACGCGCGGGCCATATTCTTGGTTCAGCCTATGTGGAAATTGATTTGCCGCATAACGAGACCCGCCATCGCGTGGTGTTCTCGGGCGATCTTGGAGCCCCTTACACTCCGTTACTACCAGCGCCGAAAGCGCCCTACAAGGCCGACACTTTGGTTATTGAGTCCACCTATGGCGATAGCCTCCATCATGGCCGTAAACAACGTACACAGCAACTTAAAGCCGTGATTGAACGCGCGGTGTCAGATAACGGCATGGTGCTTATTCCAGCCTTTAGCATTGGCCGCACACAGGAATTACTATACGAGCTTGAACAGATTATACACAGCGCTAAAAAGCACTCTTTCTGGCAAGATATCGAAGTGATTATTGACTCTCCCATGGCAGCAAATTTCACCCGAGAGTATCGGCGCTTTAAGTCATTATGGGATAAAGAAGCCAAAGCAAAAGTTGCTAAAGGTCGCCACCCTCTCGATTTCGATAACATAGTGACAATAGATACTCACCAACAGCATGTGCAGCTACTACAATATCTTAAGCAAAGACAAAAGCCCGCAATTGTCATTGCTGCTAGCGGCATGTGCAGTGGCGGGCGTATAGTTAACTACCTCGTTGAGTTTTTACCAGAGCCCACGACCGATGTCATTTTTGTTGGCTACCAAGGTGCAGGCACGCCAGGGCGAGCTATTCAAAAATATGGCCCGCGAGGAGGCTATGTTGAACTAAATGACCAACGCATTGATATCAATGCGCATATCCACACCATCAGTGGTTACAGTGCTCACGCCGATCAGGCTGGGCTGATACGCTTTGTTACCGGCATGCGTAAAAAACCTCAACATATTAAAATTGTTCATGGCGATAATGAGGCCAAACAAGCGTTGGCAGAACAGCTCAGAAGTAAGCTTGCGCAGCAAACCAAGGTAGAAATAGCCACCTAATACCTGCGCAAGGCTGAAGCCTTGCCTACAACAACCTAATCACACTGGTTGTAGGTCAGGCTTTAGCCTGACTGTCTAGCTACACCTAATGCCTGTGCAAGGCTAAAAGCCTTGCCTACAAAAATCAAACTATACACCGGTTGTAGGTCAAGCTTTAGCCTGACTGTCTAGCTACACCTAATGCCTGCGCAAGGCTGAAGCCTTGCCTACAAAAACCACACATCTGTTGTAGGTTAGGCTTTAGCCTGACTATCTAGCTACACCTAATACCTGTGCAAGGCTGAAGCCTTGCCTATAACAACTAAACTATACATTCGTTGTAGGTCGGGCTTTAGCCTGACTGTCTAGCTACACCTAATGCCTGCGCAAGGCTGAAGCCTTGCCTACAACAACCAAATCACACACCGGTTGTGGGTCAGGCTTGAGCCTGACTATCTAAATAAACCTGACAATCAAGGTCGATAAAAAAAGGAGCTAAACGCTCCTTCTTTATTAATCTTGATACCCATCCGGGTTTTTGCTTTGCCAACGCCACGTATCTTGCATCATCTGCTCAATACCTCGCTGTGCATGCCAGCCAAGCTCATCAGCGGCTTTTTGAGCGCTGGCGTAACAGGCAGCAATATCACCATCGCGCCGTGGTGCAATTTCGTATGGCACGGCTTTATCGGCGGCTTGCTCAAAGGCTTTCACCATTTCCAAAACCGAGTAGCCATTACCTGTGCCCAAGTTATAGATGTGCACACCGCTATGCAGGCGCAGCCAATCCAACGCTTTTAGGTGACCAATAGCAAGATCAACAACATGGATATAATCACGCACTCCGGTGCCATCTTTGGTGTTGTAGTCATCACCAAAAACTGCCAATTGCTTGAGCTTACCTACCGCCACTTGAGAAATATAAGGCAATAAATTGTTTGGGATACCATTGGGGTCTTCGCCTATTTGCCCACTATGGTGCGCACCCACCGGATTAAAATAACGTAAAATAGCGAACCGCCAACGCTCATCCGATTGCGCCACATCCTGCATGATTTGTTCAACCATTAACTTTGACGTGCCGTATGGGTTGGTCGTCCCCCCCACGGGTGCCGATTCCTTAATGGGCAAAGTCTCAGGGTCACCATAAACGGTCGCCGATGAGCTGAACACTAAAGAAAACACACCGGCATCGCGCATGGCCGCAATTAACGTCAATGAACCTTGTACGTTATTTTGGTAATACAGCGTAGGCTTAGCAACAGATTCACCCACGGCTTTCAAGCCCGCGAAGTGCACAACGCTATCAATATCATGGTTCTTAAATACGCTATCAAGTGCGCCTTTATCACACACATCACCTTTCACAAAGGTGACAGGCTTGTCGGCGAGCGCTTCGACGCGACGTAGCGACTCTCTGGAGGCGTTACTCAGGTTATCAAAAACCACCACCTCACTTCCTTGATTTAGCAGTTCCAACACGGTGTGAGAACCAATGTAGCCGGCACCACCTGTCACTAAAATTGCCATTTTAACTCCTTCGCTTTAAATACTCTTGAGGTGTTCCGAGAAGTCCGCACCTAACTCAGGGTGTTGCTGGGCATAGCGTACAAACGCCTTCAAATATCCCAACTTGTCGCCGCAGTCATGAGAAATGCCACTCATGCGAAATGCCTCGACCGCCTCTTGAGCTATCAGCATATCAATGGCATCGGTCAATTGTATTTCACCACCGGCACCAATAGGTGTCTTTCTTAGCAGTGGCCAAATATTGTGAGACAGTACATAGCGACCTACAACCGCGAGATTAGACGGTGCGTCTTCGACTTTAGGCTTTTCTACCATAGACTTGATGACTGCACTCTGACCAGGTTCAATTTGCTCGCCATTAATATCAGCAATACCGTACTTACTAACGTCTTGTTGCGCTACAGCCTCAAGCATAATTTGACTGGTTTGCGTATCCTTAAAACGGGCAATCATTGCCGCTAAGTTTTCACTGGTTTGGTCGGCACTGTACTCGTCTAAGATGACATCCGGAAGAATAACCGCAAAAGGCGCATCACCCACCACTGGCTCAGCACACATAATGGCATGCCCTAAGCCTTTGGCCTCGCCCTGGCGTACGTGCATAACAGTTACATCTTCGGGGCAAATTGAGCGCACTTCATCCAAGAGTTGGCGCTTAACACGCTTTTCGAGTGTCGCTTCTAACTCAAAGCTGGTGTCAAAATGGTTTTCAATGGCGTTTTTTGACGAATGCGTAACCAAGACTATTTCTTTAATTCCTGCACGCACACATTCATTGACGATATATTGAATAAGCGGCTTGTCTACCAACGGCAACATTTCTTTTGGAATGGCTTTCGTTGCCGGTAACATACGGGTGCCCAAACCTGCTACGGGGATGACGGCTTTCATATGAATCCTTCTTTATACTTTGTAGTAATCTTTAAACCACGCCACCAACTCTGCGACGCCCTCAGCTACAGAAACTTTTGGTTTATAACCTGTGGCAGTAAACAAATCGGCTGTATCTGCATAAGTTCGATATACATCACCAGGTTGCATACCTCGGAAGTTTTTCTTTGCTTCCAAGCCAAGCTCTGACTCAATCGCTTTAACAAAGTCCATTAAGTTTATCGGTTGCCCATGGCCAATGTTATATACCGCGTAAGGAGCTGAACTAGAAGCCGGAGAGCCACTTTCAACGGTCCAACTATCATTACTGTGAGGGATAACATCGGCAATACGTACGACTCCCTCTACGATATCATCTATGTGAGTAAAATCACGCCACATATCGCCATGGTTATTAATATCTATGGTATCTCCGGCAAGTATTTTCTTAGTGAAAATGTGAGGAGCCATATCTGGGCGCCCCCAAGAGCCATACACTGTAAAGAAACGCAGACCTGTCGTTGGTATTTGATATAAATGAGAATAGCTATGCGCCATTAATTCATTCGATTTCTTGGTCGCTGCGTATAAGGATACAGGGTGATCAACAGAGTCCGAAGTACTAAACGGTACTTTTTGATTCAAGCCATATACCGAGCTCGAGGAAGCATAGATAAGGTGTCCTACTTTAGTCTCTCTACACCCTTCTAAAATATTTAAATGGCCCACTAAGTTAGAGTCAGCATAAGCATGGGGATTTTCAATAGAGTAGCGCACACCCGCTTGGGCGGCTAAGTGAATCACTCGATCAAAACGGTGCTGTTGAAACAGCGCGAGTGTTGTATCCCGCTCACTTATATCCAGCTCTATAAACTCAAAAGCAGCATGGTTAATACGTTCTAAGCGGGCTTTTTTCAAGGAAACATCATAATAATCGTTAAGGTTGTCGATACCGACGACATTGTGTCCTTGAGCTGTAAGGCTCTCTACCACTGCACTACCTATAAAACCAGCAGCGCCAGTCACTAAATACTTCATTACTCTTTCCTCTTAATCAGAACCAAACAGGTCCCGAGTGTAAATTTTTTCCTCTACGTCCCTGATTTCGTCAACTACTCTATTGGCAACAATAACGTCACTTTGAGCCTTAAATGCTGCTAGACTTTCATAGACCTTTGAACCGAAAAACTCTTGCTCAGTTAATACCGGTTCATAAACAATCACCTCGACTCCTTTAGCTTTTAAACGCTTCATGATTCCTTGGATAGATGACGCCCTAAAGTTGTCAGACCCCGACTTCATTATTAATCGATAAATGCCTATAACACTAGGCTTACGGCTTAGTATTGCATCAGCTATAAAGTCTTTTCTGGTCGTGTTAGCGTCAACAATCGCACGAATGAGGTTGTTTGGCACATCTTTATAGTTGGCCAATAATTGCTTAGTATCTTTAGGTAAACAGTAACCACCATAGCCAAAAGAAGGGTTATTATAGTGATCCCCAATTCTTGGGTCCAAGCCCACTCCTTCTATTATTTGTCGGCTATCCAAGCCGTGCGCTTCTGCGTATGAATCTAGCTCATTGAAATAAGCGACTCGCATAGCTAAATAAGTATTTGAGAATAACTTAACCGCTTCGGCTTCTGTTGCATCAGTAAATAAAGTTGGAATATCTTTCTTTTCGGCACCTTGCGCCAGTAAGTCAGCAAACTCTTTGGCTCTTTGGCTGCGTTCACCAACAATAATTCTCGAAGGGTGCAAATTATCGTAAAGGGCCTTACCCTCACGAAGAAACTCTGGCGAAAACATTAAATTAGGACAGTTAAACTGCTCAATAATTCTACCAGTATAACCAACAGGTACAGTTGACTTAATCACCATCACAGCACTTGGATTTATCAATTGAACTTCGCGGATAACAGTCTCAACTGTTTCTGTATTAAAGTAATTTGTCTGCGGATCATAGTCTGTAGGCGTTGCGATAATGACATACTGCGCATCAGCAAAAGCTTGGTTTTTATCGCTCGTTGCGGTCAGCTTAAGTTCACGCTGCTGCAGAAACTCGCTGACATGCTCATCCTCAATAGGTGATTTTCTTTCATTAAGCATCGCGACTTTATGCTCATCCACATCAAAAGCAATAACGTCGTTGTGCTGAGCGAGTAAAACGGCATTTGAGATACCTACGTACCCTGCCCCTACTACTGTAATTTTCATTTTCTATATCTCTACTTTTTGATATGGAAGATTCTGTTTTTGGGTTCGACCAGTGGACTTAATATGATTTTGGAAACAACCAAATACCAGCCCTGTTAACGTCCAAAAGAAATAGGCATCTTTGTGTCCATCTAATGGCGAGCTGGCTAAAGAATAAATTGAACCGCCAATAGCCATCGCTAGATAACCAAATAGAACTGTTCTATCACTGCTGGAGAACTGGCTCAAATGCTGGTGTGCACGAACGACAAATCTGACAGCACAAAACACTAAAGAGGTGAGCAACGTTAAATAAAGTAATAACCCCACCACCCCATAATTGTATAAGTAGTAACCGTAACCATTTTCAATGACTATTGGCTGGATGGGATATCCTAAAAGCAAATTTTGCTCAAGCGTGTGTGATATGAAAGCCAATTGGTTTAGCCTCGCCTGAGTAGATGCATCACTTCCTTGACCTGTGATTCCATTGATGAAGCGATAAATATTACCAAACTCTTCGAGGTTATAAATTACGTAAGTCACCAAGACCGCGAAAAGTATAGTCAAAAAGAACACTACACCATTTACTTTGTTTCTGATGCCGTACTTGTAAGCAAATGGGACTGCTACCAGAAAATTAATCGCGTATGCGAGATACGACGCTTTCGATTGGCCAGCTAATACCACGAGAGAGGTTAAGCAAAGCAAAAGGTACGCTTTAAAGCCACCTACTCCATTAAATATAGATGCCAGGATAATGAAAAAGATTGGTAATATACAAAACCCTAGCGAGTAGGACCAAATAAATGGGCCGCCAATAGTTAGCCCCACGTTCCCTTGAGTCGTTCTGTTGGTGATACCTATACTAAGAATAAGATCAGGTACTACAAACTGCGCGACAATAAAAACAAATACCAATAACAACACATAGAGTAACGCTTTTCGCAGCTCTGCTAAGCGAAGTGCATAACGCTTAGCTATATTGAAGGTAAATAGGAACACCATAAAATAAGCCATGTAGCGAAAGTGTGATGCTGCTATTTGCACATTGATAAAACCTAGCTTACTAACGACAGTGAGGTAGAAAATAAAAAATAAGCTAAATAAAAAAGCACAGAAGTAGGGAAACTCTATTTTCCGATACCCGAGAATAAAGAAACCTAGTAAAAATGGGTAAAGAACATACAGTATTTTTTGCCCTGCACCCAAAGACATCCCACCTAAAAAGGTCGGAAAAAAAGCGATCAGCGAGAAAATAAAAGCAATAAAGAATACATTCTGCTTTTTCATTTTCTCAACCACGTTTCAAGTCCTTAAAGAATAAAACCAAAAAAGCTAGATAGTATTTCACTACCCGCTTAATTACGTGTGACTCTTTAAAAAAACGATAAAGCCAACGTAAATTGTACTTATTAATCCAGTCTGGATAGTACTTCAGGTCTTTTGCTGAAGCGGTCTGCGATACAAACGCGCCACAAGTAAAGTAAACGGCTTGGTGTTGTTGATGAAGTGAAACAGCCACGCGCTCCTGTTTTATGTTTCCAAGTCCAAGCAAAACAATATCAGCCTGCGAGTTGGTTACAGCATGTATAATTTCTTCGTCGTCCTTGAAACCATCTACTTGTCCGGCCCACTGAACATGAGGGTAATGAGCCGTCATCTTCCTTCTAAAAACTTCCGGTTCACCGGGCTTGCCCCCAGCGACAAAAACACTCAACCCTTTTTTTTGCGCATGCTCAAAAACCAGCGGCGCCAGAGAGGTCATATCGAAAGACTGTCGGCGGAACTTAAAATCTGTTGGCAGAAAAGCATTGAGAATGGACACTAGATAGAACCCATCTGAGCTATATTTACAGTCTTTTATGGTTTCTAGTTGCTCACGCAGATAGAAATAGTTAAAAGGGTTTAAATAAATATACGCCCCAGATTCAAGCTTATCATTGGCGATAAGCTCAGGTATATCTACATAATTTTTCTTAAGAAAATCAATAATACTCACAGCTTGGCATCTTTAAATAGTTTAATGTACTTATTGGCTGCATTATTAACGCTAAACTCCCATCCTCTCGCTTGCAAAGCCTGCTTGTCCCTACTTTGTTGCAACTCAGAGATGATGCCATCAGCGAAAGCTTGCGGGTCTTGCATAGGAACCAATGTCCCTAATGAGCCATCAAGGAGAATTTCCCGTGGTCCAGCAACACACTCCGTTGAGACAACCGGTTTGCCAATAGCTAAAGACTCGATCATGGCGTTGGGAAGCCCCTCCCACAATGAGGACATAACAAATAAGTCAGCCCTGCTAATGTATTTATAAGGATTATCAGTAAAGCCGACCAAATCCACGTTGTCATCGATACCTAGACGCTGAATTTGCGAACTCACCTGTTCTCTCAACTCACCATCACCTAAGATCAGCAATTTGAACGACCGCTCTGGATGCTTGGCTGTCAGCAACGCAAAGGCATCAAGCATAGTACCGTAGTCCTTTTGCACATTTAAGCGTCCAGCGGCAACTAACACTATGTTACCAGAGTCGAAAAAAGGGTGCTCTACGGGTTCTTGAGACAGTGTTAGTAAATTCTCTGAAACAACGGGATTATAAATAGTATGAGCTAGTTCGTCTAAACTTGAACTTAACTGAGCCACCGTCGCCCGCACATCATCAGACACACATAAAACCTTATCGGCTTTAGGGTAAAACTTTCTAATCCCTATCTCGCGAATTTTATTTCTTAGCCAGCTATAGGCGATAAGCTTCACAGGAACAGCTTGAATAACATACCAACGACAGGCTTTAGGTAGGGATGCTTTATGCTTGAGGGCTTGAATAAACTGTTGCCCCATACAGCATACCACTATATCTGGGCGCAATGCGGTTAACATTTCACCCAAAGCTTTAGTATGTTGACTTCCCGTAACACCATTTAGCGTATGATAAGAGACCTGTGTAGGGACCATGGCTTTATTTTCACCGCCAGGTTGGTTCACAATCAGGTGCACATTTAGTTCATCATTATGGTCGTTATCTTTGATACCCTGTAAGAGTCGCATTGTACGTCGTTGAACGCCACCGCCAAACAAGTCATCAAGATAGAATACTACGTTCATTATTTCGTTCCTAAAATCATATCGCGCAATTGAGCTACTGCGGCATTGGAGCTGAAGCATGTCTGCGCTTTCGCACTGATTGTCGCTCTCGTAACATTGTGGTCACGGCGAAAATTAAATACTGCGTCTGCAAGCTCACTTGGCGCGTTTATCAACTGCCCTGTTTCGCCAGGCAAGACAGCTTCTTTCGCACCATATCGGTTATAACCAATCGACCAACAACCACAGCTACTAGCTTCCATAAACACCAAGCCAAGTGATTCTTGTAGGTTTGAGAGTAAAACAAATACGTCCGCCTGATTAAATGCATCAGCTAACTGAGTTTGACTAAGCCGGCCAAGGAATTGTACCTGTGACTTTAACCCCAAAGCTCGCACCTGCTCTTTAAGTTCTTGGAGATACGGGCCATCACCAGCAATATGCCATTGAAACTGCTCACCTTGCTGTTTTAGTTTTGCAAGCTCATGAGCAACTTCGCTAAAACCTTTTTCTTTAACTACTCGGCTGGCGGTAATAAAAGTAAAAGGGCGAGTGTTGTCTTTAGCTGATTGCAGAGCAAAGCAGTTTGTATCAATGCCATTGCGGACAACCTGAATGTTATTGGCGAGCGCCGCTTTGTCATTCTCGTCTGTAATGCAGTCCAAGAGCTTGTGTTGCATATAATCAGACACAGCAACAACCTTTTTGGCGCTCACACACATTCGTATAAATGCGCGATGGTAACGACTATCATTGAGTAAAAACTCAGGTTCAGAGCCATGGAGATAGATAATGCAGCGCTTACAGCATCGGCCCTTAAACAGAGTGAGCCAGACTTTCTTGTAATACAAATCATTTAAAATGATCACATCAGAGCAAAGCGCATAAATTGCATAGAAAAAACCAATAACGCGGGCAATGAAAGGGCTAAAGCTTACGGCTGCTGCGCTTTTTTTTATGTTCACTTCCTGAGCCTGAAGACCTGTGTACACTGTGTGCGCAACAACACCGGCTCCTCCCAGCATAGGAGGTTGCTCATGACTCAACATAAACACCTGGGCTGACTTACTCACTCTCAGCCCCAAGCAACTTAGTTACTTCACGTAATTGCAGCTTTAAGTCAGCTGCATTTTGCTGTGTGTACAGGCCAAGAAAGTTTTCTATTTTTTTAGAAATAATCCAAGGTTCAATAGCCGCCCCTTCTATTTTCCCCAAAATAAGCGAGTGCATTCGTGCGGAATAGACCGTTTTCGCACGAGACAATTCGATGCGATAGTCAGCCAAAGGCAATACCCCATCAATTAAACGTATATTATCTTTTAGCGTACTATTGTTCAGTAGTTGACATAAATCACGGTTGCATTGCGCATCACTCAACGTAGTTGATGCTAAAACGATAGTCATACCTGGTTGGTACATCGATAAGACTTGGTTGTACCACGTATCCAAATAGTCTTTGTAATTTGCTATCTTTGGCGTATCAACCTCATGGCAATAGCGCGTGTAAACAGCGAAGTCAGTCATCCCAACTAGGATATTTTTTCGCTCATTATCACTGGCCAATGGCTGCAACCCAAAAGCTAAATCGGGGCAAAAGCTCGCTTCGACATCAAAGTGTTGCTTTAACTTAGTAACCGACTGGTACTCGCGCACGTAAATCTTTTCTGCGCACTGTAACGCTTGCTTTATAAGCCATGCCTCACTTGCGTAGAAGTGTTCGCCGCAACCTACCCCTAATAAATATAAAGGGATTTTTCTCTTGCGCGCATACCTTGCCCAAGCATACAAAGCAGGTGGGAATGAGGCACCTGAGAGAATCAATTGACCACCGCCAATAATAATTCCGTCATAATCCTTGCTACAGGCCTGTTTTATCCTGCCTTTATGCTTTAATAACCACATAAGCAGGTAGAAAGGCTTAAAGCTAAACAGCAACTTACGCAGCTTCTGCGATAATGACAGAGATGTCGTCGTGGTATTTACTGGCGCCTCATGCACATGCGTCGTAGAAAAAGGCTCGCTATTAAACTGACAATCAGACTCAGTTAATAACTCTTTTAACCCTTCATTTATCGCGTGGTCACCAATATTATCGGACCCATTTTCGTTAACGAGTAAAAACTTTTTCAACTTATAACCTCTATTACGTGCGCTTTGCTTTATTGAGCATTTCTAACGTCTGTACGCCAGCTTTTAACCTAAACACCATAGCTAGCACTACATAAATAGCGACAGCCGCACAACCCAATACAATGAGCTCTAACAACGCATTCAAAGACAAATAATATTGCGCTGCCCACACACTCACCCCGGTGATCGTGGCAGTGATTAAGTTGGGTAGGAAATCAGACAATTGCTCCAACAGCGGATAATTCACCAAACGATTAGCAAACAGGACACTGGGAAAATAAACCACATACTGGCTAGCAAGTTGACCAAACAGAATAGCAATTACACCATGCTCATAAGTCACATATAAAGCCACCAAGCCAAGTACAACCTTGCTCAGTTCCAAATATAAAAACCAGTCACTACGACCTTTCACCTTCATAATGTTAACGTTGATTGAAATCAACGGAATCATCATGCTAGTAATACACATTATTTGTAGATAGGGTACCGCAGGCAGCCATTTAGCGGGGAGTAACACCTCGAATACTAGACTTGCTAAAGCACATAGAGTCACTAACACAGGGAACACAATAAAAGTCATGATCGACATGATCCGTTGATAGCCTCTTTTCAACCGCTCATTATCACCTTGGATCGAGGAAAGTGCTGGGAAGGTAACGGTCTGAATCGACGTAATAAGCTGTGATATCAGCAACTCTCTAACCCTATCGGCAAAGAAGTATAACCCTGCCACGGCGGCACTAAGCACTTTCGCAACGACCATAATAGTGAAGTTCTTATAAAAAGTGTCTAGTAAACTTGAGAGTAGAATTTTATAACCGTAGTTATAAATTTCCTGTAGGGATTGCCAAGAAAAATCAGCGCTTGGACGCCACTCACTTTGCCACCATAAAAATGCAGCAATCAAAATTGCACTCAGTAACATTTGTGCAATCAACGCCCATACGCCAAACCCTAGATAAGCAAGAGCGACCGCACTTGCTCCAGAGATCACTAGCGCTGGAAAATTGGCTTTCAAAATACGGTTAAACTGCATATTCCGAGACAACATAGCCATCTGGACAACATGCAACGAATTGAAGATTAAAAGTAGCGAACTGACTCTAATCATCAACACCAGTTCAGGCCGTTCATAAAAATCCGCAACCCATGGCGCGCACAGGTACAGCACCACGACCACCACCAACGCAAAGCACAAGTTGGCAAAGAAGGCCGTGTTTGTGTCTGCTTGGGTAAGGTGTTCTTTTCGAATGAGAGCCGAGCGAAACCCAGACTCCATAAGCGTCTGTCCGAGCGTCAGAAATAGCGCCATCATAGCCACTAGCCCATATTCATCTGGCGTAAGAAAGTAAGCCAGTACCAGTGTAACCAGTACTGAGATACCACGCCGGGCGAGCTGCTCAATAAAACTATATACCACGCTAAATAGCGTTTTCTTTTCTAACATCTAATCCGTATCACCGCTTATTCAAGGCAAAAAGTCCCATATCAGCTAGCCCTTAAAACAGTAAAAGCTGAGATTGACTCAGCTTCAACTAAAACAGCACCAAGGGGGACGCTACTTTTTCTCGGTTATTGACTCATGCTTGTTGCTCGCCCGCTTTGTCAAATACTTGGAAAGCGAACAGGTAACCAATGAATACTGTTAAAAACACACCAAATAACGCTAAATCACTAACAAAGTTAGACAATAAAAAGCCGCTGACCAAAAGTAATGAATAAAAGGTAACCAACAAGGCTAGCACTTGCTTATTCGAGAACCCGCAGTGCATTAGAATGTGATGGGCATGATCTCGCCCTGGCTTCATCGGTGACTTTTTATTTTTTAAACGACGAATAATAACAGCCACCATGTCCATTAGCGGAAAGCCAACTATATACAAAGCGAGTACCGGCTTAAACGAGGCGGTAACCCCTTCATTATGTGGCTGAGTCCCTAAAACCAAGAACCAAACGACAGCGAGACCGATAAACATGGAGCCAGCATCGCCCATGAATATTTTCTTTTTCTGGAATGGATAAATACCAAAGTTAGCCAGCAAGAAAGGCGCTATCGCCGCTATGACGCCAACACAGATATAAAAGTAAGTCACATCACCCGACTGATAAAAGCTGTAACTTAGCCCAGCAAAGGCTACGATAGCGCAGCTCCCCAGCAGGCCGTCTATACCGTCTACCATGTTAAAGGCATTAATCGCAGCGATAATCGCTACGAAAGTAATAGGGATACCAGCCAACCCTAGGTAAACCTCTCCTAAACCGAACAGATCCCCAAGGCTTGATATATACCGATCAACACCGAAAATAAGAATCGAAGAGATTAAGAATTGCCCAATCAGTCGCGAGCGCACTGACAAGTCATACTTATCATCAAGCACGCCAATAAACACCATCAGCGATGAGGCTATCAAAAATAAATTGATACTTTGGCTGTTGCTGACAAACATTGTCACCGACACACAAATAGCCAAAAAGATACTCATTCCGCCAACGAGAGGAACATGACCATCATGGCGTTTTCTCGTGCAAGGTCTATCAAGCAGACCTAAAGTCGCAGCCAAACGCTTAAATGTCATCAATGATAAAAATGACACAAGCGTGCTGCTTAGCAGCAAAGTACTAATCCCAACCATACTATTAATCCTTGAAGTACCGTACGAGCGAAATGACAACACCAATTAAGCCGCCTAAAATCGCAAGCAAGACCACAATGAGTGGCCGCTTCGGTTCATATTTTTTCTCTTCGACAACGGCGGGATCTATCACTTTAAATACATACTCAGCGCGAACGCTCGCCAACATTTTTGTTTGCTGCTGCTTTTCAATCAATTGATAGAACACTGTGCGCATATCCGCGATCTTAGTGTCCTCTAACGCTCCATTGAGATAATCGATACTGTTTTGGGCTTCAGTGATATCCTTGGTTCGCATCGTCTTATTTAAAGAATTCACAAGTTTTTCAACTAAATCTTTCGCAACCGAGGGAGAGTAATGTTTAACCAACACTCTCACCAACCCGGATATTTTATCTTGCTCTACCACCAAATTATTTTTAATAAAATGGTCATGTACTTCGAGTAAGCTTGGCTCAGGTGTAAGCGGTGCAGAGACCTCTCTTAACCATGTTTTTGAGTCAGGATCGTACATTTTCTCATTATAAATAAGTGTGTCGGTACCTCGGTCCCAACCTTTTGTCGCCATTAAAATGGCTTTTAAATTATTTTTTTCGACAAAATCACCAATAAAACTTTTGCTCTGTAACACTTCAAGAGCAATGGTCGTTTTATCGGTACCGCCACTGTCTAAATTCATGCCAGCGAGAGTTGCTAACCCACCGAACTGGCCAGCTAATGCACTCATTCCGCCACCGGTATTTTCTTCTGCCGGAGCCAAGAGCACATCACTCTTATAAATATTGGGCAAACTGATAGCGTAAACTACGGCGAGAACTGCGGCGATAAAAGTGGTAACAATAATGATCCATTTACCTCGCCAGATAGCCTTGAACAAACCATCTAAACCTGCGCTATCTGCAGATTGATGGTACTCCCCTGCTTCCTGAACGGTCATGTTAAAAAGATACTCCTTACCCAAGACCAAGTGTCGATATTCAAAACCGCGATATTGTACAGCATTACAGTAGTATTACTCCAGCTATAAACAGCGTTGTTGTTGACGGATGCAACAATTTACCGTCATTTCGCACTACTTTTGTATCAAAACTAAGATTAACTTTGGCTGTCTCATTTTTATTCACAGCACCATGGATGCTAATTATGACATAGCTTTTTGCTAATTTTTGTTATCTTGTTGTTATCAAAAGAAACTATTGTTTAAAACACAATGTAAATCAGTGTATTACTGTATATAGAGTATCAGAATGCCGACAACTGCACTTATCAGACATGAACAAGCATAGAAGGCGTTTGCTAAAGAGGAAAGGTTGTACCGAACAATAGATGCAATCGCAATAACGCCTGAAGCACGGCTTCAGGCGTTATTGCGGTGATTACTTAATAATAATAGGTGTGCTGTAGAGTTCAGAAATAGCTTCGCTAAATTCGTCAACTTCAGAGGAGCTCTTGACTACTTTCGTTGTGATCAGCATCACTAATTCTGTGCGTGATAGGCTATCCACCTTACTGCGAAATAAGTTACCGAAAACAGGTATATCACCTAGAACGGGTACGCCGTTTTCCTTATCGCTTTTACGTTCTTGAATAAGTCCACCTAAGGCAATAGTTTGCCCATCTGCTGAAAGCACTTCAGTACTGATCGAACGGTTGGTAATCGTCGGTGAAGACGTACCGCCTAATTCGTTCGGTTTACCATCACTTACAGACATCGAAACAGATAATGTAACGACTCCTTGAGAGTTGATAATAGGCGTTATGGAAACATTCACACCCGTCGAACGATACTGAACTGAGTTCGACACAGAGCTATTGTCTCCAATATTCTCAACTGTTTGCGTAATAATAGGTATTTGGTCACCAGAACTAATCGTTGCCGATTCACCGTCACGAACGATGAAGTAAGGGCGAGAGATCACCCTGGCATCGTCTTGAGAGTCTTTCCATTGCAAATTAGCTTGCCAGTTCCCAGAGATCACACTCCCCACTAGCGAGCCGGTGCTTGACGTTAAGTTCAGTGATGCGACTTCATCGCCCATCCCTGTATTTTTATAAAGCCAATCAATACCAGAGGACATTTCATCGGTCAAAGTGACTTCTAAAATAGTTACATCTAAAATCACCTGCCCTGGCAATACGTCCATTTTCTCTAGTAAATTCTCAACCAAACGGTACTCATCTTTAGTGGTGTAGAATATCAGCGCGTTTTGCTGTTTATCTAAGCTAAAGCGTAGCGATTGCTCCGCCGAGGTGCCATTGGTCGAGCGCCCTGAGGCGCTGTCACTTTGCTGCTCATTTGCTCGTGAACGAGGGGCACCTGTGGTGTTATTTTGTAGTAGGTGCTGCATTGACTCGAGCATATCCTCTGCTTTGGCATACTTTGGCTTATAAACAAAGTACTGGCGTTCGTCACCTGCCAATGGAGCATCGATTTTCTTAGCCCAATAAGCGATACGTTCAATGGTTTGCTCATTTGATGCATAAGCGACAAAGGAGTTAATACGCGCTAACGATACAAAAGACACATCACCATCACTGCTGCCAACCCGTAAACCATCTTGTTCAAGAAGTTCTTTAATCTGCTCAACGCCTTCTTCAGGGGCAATATGGGCAAATTCGAAGAGCCGTATTTCACGACCATAGGCTCTTGGCACATCAAGCATGTTGATAATTTTCAGAGCGCGTACCACTTCCGTGCGTTCACCCTCTAAAATAATCAGCTTTTGCAGTGAATTGACTGTCACTTTTGCAGTCGACAACTTGCTAAGAATATTACTTACATTACGGCTGCTACTAAATACGTAAGGAACAATATGGGTAATGGCACCGGCTACTTGTGGGATATCTTCTTCACTGTTACCAATACCAAGTGCAATGGCGTTTTTCTTATCGCTGCCTTTGGCGGGAGAGAAGTACAAGATGTTGTCTTTGCGATAACTAGAAATGCCGCTCTCCTGCAGTGTTTTTATCACCACATTGTAAAATTCTGGGCGTTCAAGTTTATCTGAGATATTCAGAGTAATGGTATCTTGGGAAGCCGCCAGTTCAGGCGCTAGAACATAATTAATTCCCAATAGCTCGCCGAAAGTCTTAGCAATAAACTCTTTCGCTATCATTTCATCCGTGCTGAATGAAATAGGTTCGCCACTAAGCTCTGGCGCCTCTTGAGCCGTTTCCTCGAGCTTGGTTATACCACCCCAATCATCGACACTTTCAGAGCGAAACAGTGCCTCTTCCTGGGTTTGTTGCTGTTCACTGCGAGTCTTTTCTTTGCTATCGCGCTCACCGTTAATTATCGACTTTTCAACACGTAACTTTTTTGAGCGAAGGTCTGGTCCTTGATGACTTGCACAACCATATAGCAGTGCTATCAACATAAGAAAACTAGCATTTCTGATGGGCTTAAACGCCATTATTTACTTCTCCACCTTCTTTTGAATTCTGCACACGAATAGAGGCTGACTTATACATTTTCACAACAAATGACTCTTGGTCATGTTCAAATAACACCTGTGTCGGTTTGATCTCGACAACGGTAAAATGCTCGAGCTGCTCACCTGCGCTGAGGTTAAACATAGTTTGCGTATCACCATCGGAGACCCTCACGCGAGCTTGTTGCTGCTCACCACTTTTATAGATGGCCACTAAGCTAACACGTAAGTCCTTAAACTCTGGTTCACTAGTTTGTTCTGCAACAATAGGCTCGTATTCAACCCCGAGCGTATTCGCTAATCGTTCCACATCGAGCTCTTCACTTTGCAGTAACTCTGGATTGAGCTCCAGCATCGATAGCTCTTTGTCGTTAGCTTGAGCGCCAAAATTTATCAGATATTGTGACGCCCACCAAACTAAGCCGATAATAACAGCGGCAAAAATTAATAAATTTCTCATGGCGTTTTGTACACTCTAATAAATTCGATATTGGCGGTCACTTTACCAAGTGTGGCTTTACGCTGAAAAAATGACACTTGGCGAACCCGATTACCCGCCTCGATATTTTCCAGTTCATCCAGCAAACTTAATACATGTGAGTAATCGCCATTGACATTAATGCGCCCTGTGTAGGCAGCAAAGTCGTCATTGATAGGTACACTGCGCGAGGGTGACTTATTATTCACTTTGACACCTGTTTTCTCTACCGCTGCATCCACTACTTTTAGCCATAATAACGCCGGGTCATCCTTCTCACCCACTTGTGGTAGGTTCCCGATCAGTTTTTCAAGCTGTTCTAGTTGCTGTTCTTTTTCTGCAACCTGAGATGCACTGGCAAGCGTTTGTTCTTGCTTAGCAACAAATTCGCTCGCTGATTGGCGCTGGCGGTGAACATCATCAAGCCAATCTAGCCAAGGAAACACGGCAAACTCCAAAGCCAGTAGCACCGCTATAGCTGCAATACCCCACTTTTTAATCGCGCTGTTTGAATCGCTCATAACCAATACACCTCAATCGTGAACGACTCTACGCCAGAGTTCTGCTTTACCACTGGGCGTGAAAACTTAGCCTCTTTCACTTGTTCCGAGGCGATGACTTGCTGCAACAAATTTGTCGCTGAGCTTTTCGTGCTACCTGACACTTGAACTCCATTGGTGCTAACTACAACGCGTTCCAAGATTACATCCTCACCTTCAAGATTGAGGTGGCTAAGTTTAGCCAGTACGTTAGGGCTCTTCTTAAGAAACTCGCCAAGCTCAGAATAAGAGGTCACCTTACGCTCAAAGTCATTTCGCTTGCTAAGTACTTCATCGATTTTCACCTGATTGGCTGCTTGCTGCTGCTCAAGCGATTGTAACGACCATTGTAGATACCCCGTTACCGACGCCAGCGTTAATGCGATAGCCGCAGCGCAACCGATAATCAAAGACTTTGTTGATAAGCGTTGAGTTGCTTTGCCTTTCTCTCCCGCAGCATCATATGTCAAACCAATCACGTCATGCAGTTTATATTCGCTAAAAGCCGCTGCAATTTGTTCTTGTGTATCACTGTGGGTCAAATCCAGCAAGGCAGTCGCGCCCTGCTCACTCGGGTAGTGTGGAATCAAAAACTTAACGTCTTGTGGGATCAATTCGAGCGTTTGTGTCGGCACCACAAAGTAATCAATAGTGAACTCTTTACTTGTCCACTGACTGAATCGCCATAAAAAAGCACCTTCCATGGGTGGCAAGGTCGCTTTTTCTGCTTTTAGAATATTGACCAGTTCATTAACAGCAGAACGCGGGTAGTTTTTTGATGTCGCCCAAAATAAATCTCTACTGAGTGCGCACGCCTGACCGATGCACAGCAGTGGCTTGTTAGTATTACTTTCAACAAGATTACGGTCTGCATCTAAGATATACCGATTATCGATAAAAGTACGGGCAGACCATAGCTGCTTCAAAGACGACTTCATACCTTAGCGCACCATTCCTTCATTAGTAGTGAAATAGGGTTTAAACGTTCCTTGCCCGCGATAAAGCACGAGGCGCTGTTTTAAAGCTGTATCGCCAGACGCGGAAATATCAATAATGTATCGACCACTGGGATAAATACTCGCACCTTCAGCCGTTTCTGAATTGCGCTGTTCGGGGTCAAAACCAAGGGAGGAGTATAAAGAGTCTGGGGTAAATTGTCGAACAATCGTGGCCGTTGAATACAGCCTTAACTTCCCTTGTAGGCGCGTAAATAGTTGCTCATCATCGAGTACATAAGCCAATTCTTGCATGCTTTGAATTAGGCCATTCTTGGGTAAGTAAGGGTAGTCATAGTCACCATTTTCGGCCCCGGCTAAACGCCTTAAACCATCCCTATCTTGCCAGTCATCAAGCCTGTCCATAACCTCATCGATGGCCTCTCTTTCAAGCCCTTGGTTATAAAGAAGCTGTTTAAAGCCTTTTTCGTTAAAAGGCACTAAAGAAACAAGGCCGCTCATATCCTGTATTGATACTTCAAGCTCATTATAAGCATAGGGTTTGCCATCAAAGGACTTAACTAGGTCAGTACCGCCGACAATTTCACCATAACGATTACCTGGACCAAGAACCCCCAAAGGGCTCGTCATTAGGCGAAAAACAACATCGGCTTGCGCCGATTGAATTTCCATACTGACCAGGGTGTTTTTGCGCACTAAACTAGCCATGCGCGCATCATTCCGCCCTTTCCCTGACATAAATAACATCACTGCCGCCATGCTTGCCGATAGCATTAGCACCAATAACAATGCAGCACCACGTTGAGACTGTTTATCCTTGAGACGCATTACTCACCCCTCGTTGAAATGGATTCACTTCTGGTAGTTGCAACATCCAACTAATTGGCTCTTGCGCTGCATCTGGCGTCAATGTTAAACGTATAAATAAGGGCAGCACTCCTCGCGAGCTACTGAGGTAACGCGAACTCCAGGCAGGCTCTGGACGCACAGAAACATTAAGGTATTCGGAGTAATAATTATCAAGTTGCAGCGCGTCGCGCCAGCCAAAGTACTCAAGCTCCGCATTATCGCCTTGGTATAATATTACCTGCTGCTGACAAAGGCGCTCACGCAGCACATAGTTTTGTAATGATTGCGAGCCATAAGGTAATTCACAATATATAAACCCTTGTTCGCTTGCCAAAATTTGCGCAATCACCATATGCTCATCGAGTAACTTAGGCGTGGGAGATATAAACGCGAAGCCATCCTTTTGACCGACAAAAAAGGGCACCCCTTCGCCTTTGTTATTAATAAAGAATAAGGGCTCGAGTGCGCGCACCTGCTGATTGAGCATTTTAATCTTGCTGAGCTGACTGACATCGCTGCGATTTTGGTTATCGTCTATTTGACCAAGTACAAAGCGATAACTGGTTACCGATAAAGCAATCACCATGGTAAAAATCACCATCGCAACCAGCACTTCAACTAAGGTAAAGCCGAGCCGGCTTTTTTTAAAAGCGCCAATAGACATCTCGGTACTCCAACAATGGGGTTTCTTGTGTTTCGATATACACTCTCACCTGATACAGCACGATATGGCCACTTTCTGGCGTATCACTTTGCCCTTCTGAGGAGATAAACCTTTGCGCAGGCTTGTGCTCTAACTCGCTAACCTGCCACTGGTAGTTACGCGCTTTGAAACGCCATTGACCTTGGGTTTGCTGCTGCTGAGTGTACTCATAGGTGATTTGATCTTTGAGCAGCTCAGCGACTAACCCTAACTCCACCGCCCGGTTTAGCCGGCCCTCATGTAACAAGCTAGAGCGCATTACAAAGGTCATCGCACTGATAGCAATAAAAAGGATCAGCGAGGCAATCAATACCTCTATCAACGTCATGCCTTGCGCTTTGTTATAGCTCGAGTACTTCATATTCCAAACCTGAGCGAGTCAGTACTTCAACCTGTTGCGTAATAAAATAGTTGTTGGTACTCAATGTAAAGGCGGTAGGCTTTAGCTCTAATATATTGAATTCAACACGTTTGAGCGCATCGGGAGATTGTTCAGCCGCCTTATCACTTTCACTTACATAAACAACAATACTGTTCTCGTTAACTTCAACATCGAGCGGCTGGCCACTGTACACCACATATTCTTTGGCAAAGGCTAACAACGAAGTTACTTGATTGCGCTCACTGTGGTAGCGCACTTGTTCCAGTTGGCGCCACATATCAGGCAGCACCACCGAACTCGCTGCGGCGATAAGCGCAAGTACAATCAATAATTCAATTAAAGTAAAACCACGGGGGCTAGAACGATACATCATTCATCGACACTATACTAAGCAGCATAATAATCACTACTGAGCCTACGATACCACCCATAATCAGAATCAATAATGGCTCTAGTAATGCCGTGAACTTGGTTAGCCACTGCTCAAAGTTACTACGCGAACGCCGTGCTATTTCTGCAAAAGAGCCAGCCAAAGTACCACTTTCTTCACCGACAGAGATCAGGGAAATGGCAACATCATCATACATCTCCAAGCGCTCTAGCTCGTCGCTTAAGACCCCACCGGCACTCACTTTACTAACAACTGCCAGCAGTCGCTCTTTTAATACCGGATGGCTAACCGTATGCGCCGCCAGCGATAAGCTATCGGATAAACTCACACCACTTTCCAGCGTCAACTGTAATGCAGTAGAGAACTTTATCCGGTCAGAGTGTTTAACTATATGCTTTAGCAAAGGCAAAGAGGTTAAGGTTTTAAATAACCGTAAACGAATGGCCGGCTTTTGCATACCTAAGCTAATACCACCACCAACTAATAGTAGCCCTATGAGCATATGCCATTGGTATTGTTGCACCCAAGCAGAAACCGCTAGCAGTGTTTGCGTGTAGCTTGGTATATCACCGGTTCCCTCAAACATCGATGACATACTTGGGACAACAAAGTTAAAAATAGCCCAAATGGCCACCACACACACAATGAGGATAAACAGCGGATATGTTGAAGCCTGAATCACTTTCTTACGCAGTTCACTTTGGAACTGTAGGTTCTGGCTCAACCGTGAAAATACCCGTGGTAGATTACCGGTACTTTCACCTATTTTGACCATTTCCGCATACAGTGTTGAGAACACATGGGGGCGCTGCGCGATAGCATCGCTTAATACAAAGCCTTGCTTAATATCATTTAATACCGAAGCCCACACCGCCCCGATAGCTGAACTACGGTTAGAGCGAGCAAGCACACTGAGCGCTTTGTCCACTTTTAGGCCATTGGCCAGCAAAGTTGAAAGTTGGCTAGTAGATTGCTCCAACTCGTTTAAGGTGACGCGCTTGGACGAGCTGGCTTGTTTTGCTTCGGAGATTTTTAGCACCAGCTTTTGTTGCTTTTTAAGCTCCTGCACAGCCGCTTGCTCGTTTACAGCGCTGATTTCACCTTGCTCTACTTGCCCATCTGCGCTGTATGCCTTGTATTTAAACAATACACTCACCCGGCAACCCTCATCACTTCATCTACCGTGGTAATCCCTTTAATTGCTTTAAGTAAGCCATCTTCTTTCAACGAACGTAACTTGCGCTCTTTCATCATGGCATACAAGTTATCAAGTAAGTTCTCATCTTTAGCTAAGCGTTTAACTTCGGCGTCACAGGGTAAATACTCAAGAAACGCTACTCGCCCTGCATAGCCGGTATGCTCACACTGTTCGCACCCCACCGCCTCATAAAGCGGCACACGCTGTCCGTCGGTCATCGTTGTTAGGTTGTACTTTTCATACAGAATATCAGCTTCCTGCTCACTCATAGGTCGTTTACAGTGCGTGCATAAGGTTCTCGCCAAGCGCTGCGCCATAATTGATACTAAGCCAGCATTAAGAAGATACTCTTGAATACCTAAATCCATTAAACGGGTATACGCCGAGGGCGCATCATTGGTGTGCACAGTACTAAATACTAAGTGCCCAGTGAGCGCCGACTGCAATGCGATTTTAGCGGTTTCGTTATCACGAATTTCACCGACCATGATCACATCCGGGTCTTGACGAACAATACTTCTTAATCCCGCCGAAAAATCAAAGCCGATATCGGCATTCACCTGAACTTGGTTAATCCCTGGGAGCTGATATTCAATCGGGTCTTCAAGGGTGATTATTTTTATCTTGGGATTATTAATTTGATTCAAGAAAGAATACAAAGACGTGGTCTTACCGGAACCGGTTGGGCCAGTCATTAATACCACACCCGAGGTACGTTTAAGGTCCTCGTCGATCATCGCCACTAAATCATCAGCATAACCCAAACGCTCTAAGTCAAACTTAACGGCGTTTTTGATTAGAAAACGCATAACCACACTTTCACCACTGCCTAAGGGCAAGGTTGAGCAACGAATGTCTAAATCTGTGGTGCCCGCCTTCATCTCAATTTTGCCATCTTGAGGGCGGCGTTTCTCTGCTATATCCATCGCCGAGAGGATTTTAATGCGTGAGATAACGGCTAGCTGTAAATTAGCGGGGATAGGGTCTGCTTCTTTTAACAGCCCGTCAATACGATATCGGGCACGGTAACGCCCGTTAATGGGTTCGATATGTAAGTCCGATGCACCTAGTTTTACGCCTTTATTAATCAAGCTATTTACCAAGTTGACGGTGGGCGCGCCCAAGGCCAACTCTTTTAACGCAGCGACATTGTCACCTGCGACACTAATTTCACTTTGATCATGTAAAAGCGCACGGCATTGCTCAGCGAGTAGTTCAAATTCTTTATAGCTGACAACTTCAAAGCGAACCTGATAATCACTTAGGCGCAGGTAATCTCGGGCTTCCTGGCTATGTGGGTTAGATAAGGCCACAACGAGCTGTTGGCCTTCTAAAGCAACCGGAGCAAAGCCCTGCTCTAGCAAAAACTCCACATTTAACTTGCGATAAGCACTCAGCTCCGACTCAGCCACACTGACCGAACCTTGAAACAGTGGGCATTGCAGCACACTGCAATAAAGCGTACTGAGTTGCTCATCGTCAATCCAGCCAGAGTTTAATAAGATAGTCTCCAAGTGCTGGCTTGAGTCTTGTTGATAATCTAGCGCCTGCTCTAGGCGGGCAATATCAAGCAGTTCACTGTGCCTGATGTACTCTTCTACTTTAGAGTTCCACGTCTGCATCTTCGCCTTCACCGCCAGGTTTTCCATCTCGTCCAAGGCTTTTTAAAGTAAAAGACTCACGGCCATTTTCACTTGTTACTTCGTAGCTGTACTCATTACCCCAAGGGTCTGCTGGGATCGCTTTGGGAAAGTAAGGGCCATCCCACATTTTATGTGAGCTATTAACTAGCTCATCCAGCGTTTTCGGGTAATAACCAATATCTAAACGGTACGAGTCTAACGCGGTGGCCATTACTTGCATCTGCGCCTTTGCGGTACCTTCACGAGCGGAATCCACTTTGCTGAACATACGCGGGGCAATAATTGACGCTAGCAGACCTAAAATAACCATTACAATAAGAAGCTCTACGAGCGTAAAGCCTCGTGAACGATGAACTGTTTTCATAGGAATTCTCAACGGTTTACTTACAAAAATAAGACAGGGTGCCGAAGCACCCTGCTGAATCTACCACAATAGGGGGCATTATCAAACTATGACATTAACGCAGGGCCTTAATGGCTGCGCTAAATTGCTCAACACTGCCAGCACCAACAATAATTTTATAGTCAGTGAGGGTGTTGCCGTCACGGCGACCCACAATAAATGAAGGTGTTGATTCTAGGCCCAGTGTTTTCGCTTCTAAAATAGAGTCACTCACTTTTTGATGAACACTCTTATCAGCACGACAACTATCGTAAGCTTCTTTGTCTAGCTCAAATTCGCTAATAATGGTATCGATATCATCAGGCACAATGTTTGCGCCTAATTCAAATAGTTTTTCGCGCACCGGCTCATACTGGTCTTGTTGTGCTGCACAGCGCAGTAACACCGCTGCATAAGGGGCTTTAGGGTGCAATTTAGATAGCGGTAACTCACGGGCTAAAAACGCCACCTCACCGCTGTCAATAAACTCTGCTTTTAACTCAGGAAACACATCTTGTTGGAACTTCTTACAAAATGGGCAATGTAAATCGGTGTACTCTAAAATAACAATCTCTGCTTCTTTATTGCCCAGCCACTGGCCTTCTTTGGACAACGGCAATACATCAGGGCGCACAAGCTCAGCCAAGCCAACGCGCACGGCCACTTCGCGTTGCACGCTTTTAAGCTCGTTGATTTCTTGTTTCAAGGCTTGTATTTCGTCATTTTGGTTCGACTGACAACCACTGAGCACCGCCGCCCCAAGTAATAATGACACAAGTCGTTTCATAGCTTCTTCCTTCTTAAAAAATAAAAAACCCCCGCCTAAGCGAGGGTTTTTTTTAAACGTTAAAGCGAGTAATTAAATTACTGGCTCCACTCGTTTTGGTCAAGTACTGGCATTACACGGTCAACACCGCCAACGATGCGCTGTACAGATACACCGTGTACGCTGTCGCGTGGTGCAGTTACAGTGAACGTTAGAGTGTGACGGTTGGTGCTTGCACCAGCGTTAGAACCTAGGTCACCCGCGCCGAAGCCGCCGTCAGCTGAAGTGTAGCCTTGCTGCGCTTCTGCTTCTGATACTAGCTCAGGTACGAAGTAAACTACTGAAGATTTAGCAGGTACAGTACCTAGCTGAACAGCAGTTACTTTACGGTTGTTTAGGTTACCGTTGTCTGATTCGCTGAATAGGTCAACAGTTACTTCTGCTGCTTCGTCGTGCTCGTTAGTTACACGTACGAAGTTACCTTCTGCGCTTACAGCGTAAGGTACTTTAAGTACTGCGCCGTTTACACCGATTTCGTGTGAAGTTACTTCATCTTTACAGTGGTCAAGCTCAGTCGCTGTACCGAAGTCTAGCGTGTAGTTAGGCTTAACGTTGTAGTTGAAGTTCATTACACCGTAGTCAGTTGCACCAGCTGGGATAGTGTTAGTTACAACGTAGAACATTTCGTTGTAATCAGCACCGAATAGGTTTGAAGTAGCAGCTGCTGGGTTAGCTTCTGCATCACCAGCTGTAGCTGGAGTGAAGATGTCTAGTGCTTCAGTGTTGTAAACTGTAGCTGTAGCTTCAGTAAGACCGAAGTCACCTAGAAGAGTACCAGTTTCAACTTCTTCTTGAGTGTCAAGAACACCAGTTGCTGCAGTACGGCCGTTCCATAGAGCCATTTTCACAGTTGCGCCTGGCTCAGCAGATGCAAGGAAAGCAGTCTCTAGGTGGTCATCAGCGTCAAGCGTGATAGCTTGGTCTAGGTCACCGCCAGCGCCGCCACGGTTGTAGAATGCAGTTTTGTAAACAACTTCGTGTTGCTTAGCAACTAGTTGGTCAGTTACGTCGCCTGCGTTGTAAACAAACTCAGTACGCGCGATGATAGCGTCACCAGCTGAGTCTGAGCTTTCAGCGTTAACTTCTGCTTCTGCAGTAGTGCTGCCGAAGAAAGTATAGAACTGTGGAGAGATATCGATAACAGTAGTTGCTTCTGAAACACCACCGATGATGCTGTAACCAGTACCACCGTCAGTTACCGCTTCAGTAGAACGGATTTGTACTAGCTTGCTTGAGTTAGCGTTAGTACAAGTATCGTTTTCGATTTTAAGACCAACAGGAACAACGTCAGTAATCGCAGCACCAGAAGATACGCGAGATAGAGCTAGACGAGTACCAGCACCGATAGTTACACCAGCTTTAGTGATGAAAGTGATAGTGTTAGTACCATCAACTGTACCATCTGAAGAGCCAACAGCTTCGAAGCCATTGTCTAGTGGATCAGCTAGGTCTGCGTCTTTTACTAGGTGGATTTGGTTACCGTTGCCTGCGAACAATGCACCAGTGATTTCCATAGTGATTTTAGTACCACCTGGGATATCAGTAGTAGGGATGTAAACAACTTGAAGGTCATCACCAGTAGTAGCGTCAACATCAGCAGTGATGTTGTCTAGATCTACTGTTAGGTCACCAGTAAGTTCGTAAGCGATTTTACCTTCATTGATAGGTGCCAAGTCATCAGCTGCTGCACCACCACGAGTATCAACACAAGCTGCGTTGCCGTAGATAGTGTTCATATCTGCAACTGCTAGGGCTGCATCGTTACCAGCTTTATAAACTTCAAAACACGCTTCTGTACCAGCATACGCGTTGCCAGCTAGTACAGCTGCAACTGCAGCTGGAAGTAAAGCGACTTTATTAAAACGCTTCATTATATTTCTCCATGTATCCGGTGGACACTTTATGATTTCAGATTTTATTCACATGCTCTGTGCGCAGAGCGTAGCAAAAGTTAGATAATTTAAAGAGCCCGACCGACACTCCAGTTACTGCAGTATCAAATCCAGGCTCGAACATTATGATAAGAACTCAAGCGTAATTCAAGTCCCAATCACAAAATAAAGTTACGGATTTATTAACACACCCATAACTTTAGTTGTTGCCTATGCAAAACTGAACATATTATAGACAATCATGAACTTATAGCGAACTCAATGCAGCAACAGCAACACCCATTTGATACACAATTTGGGTTGCTTTGCTCCACAATGTTAAATTGTCCATATGTTCGTAATCCAGTGGTACCACGATTGTGTCGCCAGGCTTAATGCCAGTATCGCGATTAGACGCAAACCATGAGCCAGTATCGGGTTTTTGCACCGAACCGTTGGCGCGAATAATGTAAATACCGTCTTCGTCTGCCTTTTGTTTTAGACCACCGCTATTACGAATATAGTCATCGATAGAAAAGCCTGCGTTAAACATGGTAGATGTTGATACATGCACTTCCCCGATCACTGTTACAGTTTCCATACGCTTTGGAATAAACAGCGTATCTGCATTGCGCAACTCGATATTTTCACCACCTGCAACCACCTGGTCCATATCAATGACCATTCGCCCAAGGGCATCAGTCATGGATAGATCTTTAAGCAGATTATCCATATCGTCATAGGTGAGTTTGGCGCTACTTATCGAATTTTGGAAGCTACTTGAAGCCAAATCCCTACGTAGGTCTTCGGCTAACTTCTGTAGCATATCCTGTTCTTGCTCACGGAGGTACTCGCGGGTAAATATTGCACCTTGAGCAAAGGCGTACTGTGTTAAGCCGCCCGCTCGCTCAAGTACTTCTGCAAGCGTTTCGCCGGGGCGAATAGCATAAGCCCCTGGAAACTTAACCTCTCCCAACAAACGAACGGTTACGTTCTCTTGCCAGTTCGGTTTCGAGAATACCGTAACGGTATCCTTGCTCTGTAACGCTATACTATTCTTATCATCGGCAAGGCTTAATGACAAGTGTTTAATATTGCCTGAATTATCATTATCGGCACGTGTTACCTCAACTTTACCGACAAATGCCGACTCTTTTAGCCCGCCAGCAGCGGCTATCGCCTTCTCTACACTGGCTTGTTCCGGCATAGGATACACACCGGGGTAACGAACCTCACCATTGACATTGATCAAAGGTGCACCATTACGAGGTGAGCCTTGACGGTTTAGCTGTGACAGTAATGGCCCCAACATACGCTTACGACTAAAGACTGAATATTCACCATCTTCAAGCTCATGCGCTTTGCCTTTAAGAAGGTCGCGTACCGATAATGTTTCCTTTTCTTCTTTTTCAAATGACAAGTAGTCACTTTTTTCATCGATAAACTCAAAGAACTGCCGCGACTGATACTTATCCCACAGCGCTAAGCGCTCATTTTCAATGATTTGTTCTTTGGTGTAGGCCAACTGCTCCAGCGCGTCGATTTCATCTTCTCGGGATTCATAGCGGCTGAAGAATAATACTTTGTCTCTTGGTTGCAGAGCCACATCTTGCTGCTCGCCAGCAAGCAAGGCCAGCGGCGAAAACTGCAAGATACTGATACGCCCTGAAAGCTGGCTTTCACGAACAATAAGGGCATATTCACGGTCGGCAATTGGCAATAAGTCATTATTAAGTGACTGAATAAAGTCGCCGACATACGCGCCTTTTTGCCATTGGTAATGGCCGGGGTGTGTCACCGCACCAATTAAGGTGATGGAGTTGGACAGCGACTGTGACGCTTGTGGCACACGCACTTCGTCACCATTTTGCAATTCGGTTTGCGCCCGTTGCTGAGCGTTAACAACAGAAATAACACGACGCTCACCATTGTTGCCATAACGTTTAATGGTGAGTTTGTTTTTCGCTGCATCCGCCTTCAAACCGCCACTCATACGCATAAGATCTTGAAAAGACTCTCCTTCAGAGAGCTCATAAATTGCCGGGCGATGAACTTCACCGCGTAAGGTCACACGCTTATTCGATGCAGGAACGAAAATAACGTCACCGGATTTAAGGGTATAGTCATCAGAGCTGTCACCACTGAGCAGTAAGTCATATAAGTCTAGTTCTGTGACTGTTTTACCCTTACGCTTGAGGGAGATGTGACGCAACGAGCCTATTTCAGTGATCCCTTCTGCAGCGATAAGGCCATTAAAAATGGTAGACATAGCAGGTAAAGAAAACGCCCCCGGCTTTTTCACTTCCCCTAGCACCATGACACGAATATCTTCAAGTTCGCCAATAGAGACAAATGCCTCACCACCGATCACTTCTCGCTCTATTTTATTTTTGAGTAGCTTCTTTGCCTCGTTGAAAGTAAGACCAACAACTTGAACAGGCGATAACCCTGGTAAAGCAAGACGACCATCGCGGTCAATTACCACTTCTTGAGAAAAGTTTTCTTTCCCGTAAAAAGTGACAACCAGTGAATCCCCGATGTTAAGCGAGTAATCGTCTGGCACCGGCACATTTTGGTTTGCCATAAGCAATGGCTGGCGGGTATCAAATTGGTCTTCTGGCGGGGCAAACAGCTCGTAACCAAAGGGCTTGAGCTCTTCAATCTCTGGCTTATATTTATCTTCTTCGTCTTCCTCTTCTTTGGGCTTCATGGGCAAGCTCTCGAAGGGGTTTTGTTCGTTTTTGCTCTGTTTTTGTTGTGTGCCTTGGCTAGTGAGCTCATCAATACTAATACCATATTGTTGTGCTATAGCTTCTTGTTGGGCACGAGGTAGCTTTTTAAATTGTTCGATTTGCTCTGGTGTTGGTGTTGGCATTTGCGAATTTGCCGACACTGACTGAACTGTTACCAACAGTAGCGTTACTAGTAAAAGTTTTAAGAACTTCACAACATCCCTTCCCGAGAATAGAAAAATAGAAGACAACCGCGGCATATTACCGGAATTTTGAGCGAAAAAAAACGGAAGATGGTGGTCTTCCGTTGTTATCTCGCGTTACTTGATTTGTTAAAAGTTATACACCAAGGTTAACGCGGTTTCGGTGTCAGTGTTTTCTTTGTCATCCGCAACATCGGAGTTATGAGTGACGTTAAAGCCCACTTTCATTTGCAAAGAGCCATTAATTTTAGTTAATAGCGCTGTTTCAGAGCGAGTTTTAGTGTTGGTACTACCGTATTCCATCGCAACTAGCTGAGTAAATTTGGCACCCTCGGAGATTTGCCAAGTGTAATCAGCCTTTGCTAGGGCGATCACTTCACCTTCCCACTCGTCAGCCAGTAACTCACCGTCATCGCCTACTTCGGTGCTATCGTCTGGGTATTGGAAATACTTATAACCCGGACCAATTTCCGCATTGAGCACCATGGTGTCGGTATCGAGCAAACGCAAACCGTAACCGCCAGAGACCACCGCTTCTTGGCGGTAAGCGCCAAAGTAGTCACTTAAGTAGGAGCCGTACACGAATAAGTGCGCGTTTTCCTCGTTGAGCTTGTAGTTACCTTGCGCCGATGCAAAGTACTTTTCGTTAGTGCGCTCAGTTACTTTAGTACCGTTGTCTTTCTCGACTTCGTCTTCTTTATAGATGCCGTCGAGCTTGTACTCGTTATTCCAGTTTTCAAGGTTGTGCTTTACGTTTAAAGCGCCCTTGAATGTAGTTGTTTCGGTATTACCACTGGTGATAATGGCACCTAGCTCAGCGTTGGCTTCCCAAGTCTTTTTTTCGCTAGCCACAGCGCTCGTTGCTACGCCTGCAGCAATGAGAACAGATAAATACTTCAATTTCATGTCAGCGCGGTTCCCCTAGTTTATTCGCTGGTTTTATGTAAATGCACATCCATTTGTGGATATGGAATACCGATGTCGTTGTCATCTAATGCAATTTTGATGTTTTCCATCAAATCAAAATACGTTGGCCAATAGTCAACGGTGTTTACCCAAGGGCGAACCACAAAGTTCACACTTGAATCAGCCAGTTCGTTCACGGCCACCGTGTATGCTGGCTCTTTTAACAGCCTTGATTCAGCATCAAGCACTGACTTTAAAACTTCTTTGGTCTTTTTAAGGTCGGCATCGTAGCTCACGCCAATAACCAAGTCGATACGACGCGTTTTCTCACGTGAGTAGTTTACTATGGCGCCAGACATAATCGATGAATTAGGCATCACGATAATTTTATTGTCTGGTGTATTGAGCTCGGTAGAGAAGATTTCAATTTTACGAACGCTTCCTGCTTTACCGCCTGCTTCGATGTAGTCACCTGATTTAAATGGACGCAAAATAATGATCAGCACACCCGAGGCAAAATTAGAAAGCGACCCTTGCAATGCCAGACCTACGGCCAAGCCCGCCGCACCTAGAATAGCAATAAAGGAAGTGGTCTCAACACCTACTTGTGATAGCGCCATTAAAATAGTAGCGATGAACACCAAGGCATAAATGATGTTGCCACAGAATGAGCCAACCGCTTTGTCTACCTTACGCTTGGCAAAACCTTTTTCAGTCAGCTTGCTACACCACTTAGCAAGGCGCATACCGACCAAAAAGACAATCAGTGCCAAAACAAATTGAATGGCGTAGTGAGTGAGCAGTCCGGAATTTTCCGACAGCCAGTTTGTTATTGCTTCCATTAGCGCTCCTAATTATATGCTGATAGCCCATGACACCTTACAACTTTATGCTTTGTACCTATGCGCCGTAAAGTACCTAATCTATTATTTTCTCAAGCCGAACCTAAACGCCAACTGAACATTAGTGCAACTCAAGCAACAATAAGCCTAGCATATGCTTTTCGTGCTGTAATACTCCGTGGTTAAGCGGCTTTCATTGTGTTCACTGAACAAATTTGCAGCGAACGAATAATTATCTTAAATTTACACTTCACAAGGTGGCGGAAACTATGTATTATGCGCGCCACACATCACGAGGTGGTGTATCCCCTTTGTGGCGGCTGTAGCTCAGTTGGTAGAGCCCTGGATTGTGATTCCGGTTGTCGTGGGTTCAAGTCCCATCAGTCGCCCCATTCTTTTCTTTCTTATTTGTATTCCTTATTTAAATCAAACAGCTATCAGCTCGTTTTTATTCCCTATTACGCCAATATTGTGCCCAATAGCTTGCAAGGCTAAAGCCCTGCCTACAACAAACCTATCCTGAACTTGTAGGTTGGGCTTTAGCCCAATCCCGTGCTTTGCAAGGCTGGAGCCTTGCCTACAACACATCTGGCGGAACCTGTAGGTTGGGCTTTAGCCCAATCCCGAGCTTTGCAAGGCTGAAGCCTTGCCTACAACAAACCTACCTGCACCTGTAGGTTGGACTTTAGCCCAATCCCTTGCTTTGCAAGGCTAAAGCCTTGCCTACAACAAACCTATCCTGAACTTGTAGGTTGGGCTTTAGCCCAATAACACCTTCATCTCAACACAGGCAACCTTGTAACTCTCGAGCTATAATTAAATGTTCACCATATTCAAAGGAGCTGAATATGCCTTATAGTGATTTATTAAAAGGACGTTATTCGCAAATTCACCGCGAGTATTTTATTACTTTTTGTTGTTACAAACGCACACCATTTTTTGCCTCTGCGAAACTAGCACAGCTATTTTGCACCACGATTACAACGAATGAGCAGGCTTGCGGCTGCCAATGGTTAACCTGGGTCTTAATGCCAGACCACTTCCATGGGCTTGTGTTGCTGCACCATAGCGATCTTAGCGCTTGTGTACGGCACCTAAAAGGTTGCACCGCAGCCATGGTTAATCGTCAATTACAGCGTCGCGGTAAAGTTTGGCAAAGCGGGTTTTATGATCACGCTTTGCGTGAGGATGAGCAGCGCATTCACATAGCCAGGTACATCGTTGCCAACCCATTGCGAAAAGGGATTGTCTCTAGTGTGCGATTATACCCGTACTGGAATTCAGTTTATTTATAGGTTGCAAGGCTGAAGCCTTGCCTACAACAAACCAGTGGAACTTTGTGGGTTGGGCTTTAGCCCAATCCCGTGCTGTGCGAGGCTGAAGCCTTGCCTACAACACATCGACCCTGAACCTGTAGGTTGGGCTTTAGCCCAATCGCGTGCTGTGCAAGGCTGAAGCCTTACCTACAACAAACCAACCTGCACCTGTAGGTTGGGCTTTAGCCCAATCGCGTGCTTTGCAAGGCTGAAGCCTTGCCTACAACAATTTGAGGTTAGGCACGTTCGATGTCGAAACTAAGCACTTCGCGAATATGCTTTTTGCCACAGGCAATCATCACGAGACGATCCACTCCGAGGGCGACTCCGGCACATTGTGGTAGGCCAGCATCCAGTGCTGCTAATAAGTTTTCATCCAAGGCTACGGGCTCAAGACCTTTGGCAATACGTTTGTTGTTGTCATTGGCAAAACGCTGGCGCTGTTCATTGGCGTCGGTCAGCTCATTAAAGCCATTAGCGAGCTCTTGCCCTTGGTAATACAGCTCAAAACGCCCGGCAACGCGTGGGTCTTGCTCATGAAGACGCGCTAGTGCCGCTTGCGAGGCCGGAAAGTGATACACAAAACACGGCTGTTGCTGGCCAATCGTCGGCTCTATCACCATGCAAAATAGCAGCTGTAATAAGGTGTCAGCATCTTCTTCATTCGCGGCGATATCGGCAAAGCCATGAGTGCTTGCAAGCTGCTTTAATTCACGCAAACTTGCCGTTAACGGATCTACACCCAGCACCTGTATAAACACCTGCTGATAGCTTATATATTGGGCTTTTTCACAATCCAGTAGCTGTTGCATCAATTCGTCAATCTCAGCCATAAGGTCAAACTCATCAAAGCCTGGACGATACCACTCAAGCATAGTGAACTCGGGATTGTGATGACGGCCATTTTCCTCGTTACGAAAGGCTTTACAGATTTGGAAAATAGCCCCACTGCCTGCTGCAAGAAGGCGCTTCATCGCATATTCGGGAGAGGTTTGTAAATACAGTGGCAAGCCCTCGGCATAGCCTTGGCCCACAAACCGCGTGGCAAAGCTATGTAAGTGTTCATCAGTCACCGACGCCTTGCTTAGCGACGGGGTATCCACCTCCATCACATCACGTTGATAAAAGAACTGCCTAATCTGCTGAATGAGCTTAGCGCGCTGCTGCAAAGTATGAATATCGGCACTGGGCTGCCACATCACAAAAATCTCCCATAAAAAATCCCAGCGCGGCTGCCCGGGCTGGGATATACACGTGTAAGGTGCTTATTTTACGCGACCCACGTACTCAGCTGAGCGGGTATCAACTTTGATCACTTCACCAATTTGAATGAATAAAGGAACACGTACCACGGCACCGGTGCTCAATGTAGCAGGTTTGCCGCCTGTACCAGCCGTGTCGCCTTTTAGGCCTGGATCGGTTTCAGTTACTTCAAGTTCAACGAAGTTGGGTGGCGTTACTGCAATCGGGTTGCCGTCCCATAAAGTAATGGTGCACACATCGTTTTCTACAAGCCATTTTACGTTGTCGCCTACAGCTTTTTCATCAGCAGCGATTTGCTCAAAGGTTTCGTTGTTCATGAAGTGCCAGAATTCGCCATCTGTGTATAGATAAGCTAGGTCGGTATCCATTACATCAGCCGCTTCCACACTTTCGCCTGACTTAAAGGTTTTCTCTAATACCTTACCTGAGATCAGTTTGCGGATACGAACGCGGTTAAATGCCTGGCCTTTACCCGGCTTAACCACTTCGTTTTCTAGGATGCTGCAAGGCTCGCCATCCAACATAAATTTTAGGCCACCCTTGAATTCGTTGGTGCTATAATTCGCCATCTTGTCCTCTAATAACCGTTTTTCGAGTAATTAATCCGTCAATGATACAAAGAATCGAAGTAAATTTGCATAAAAACTGGCAAAAAGAATTAGCCGATGTAGTCACTCGCCCCGAAGAGCTGCTGAGTATGTTGGATTTACCCCCCGATGCGTATCAACCGGATAGTGAGGCCAAAAGCTTATTTAATCTACGAGTACCGCGCCCCTTTATCGCCAAAATGGCCAAGGGTGACACCCGCGACCCCTTGTTATTACAAGTGCTGCCACGACGACAAGAGTTTCAGCAACACTCGCAGTACAGTGTCGATCCGTTGCAAGAACAAGATAACAACGAGCCGGGTTTATTGCACAAATACCGCTCCCGTGTCTTGTTGATGTTTAAAACCGCGTGCGCAATCAACTGCCGATATTGTTTTCGTCGTCATTTCCCGTACCAAGATAACCAACTCAATAAAGCCGCTTTGGCCGATAAACTAACCTACATTGGTAATCATTCAGAGATCAATGAAGTGATCCTCAGCGGTGGCGACCCGCTCATGGCAAAAGACGAAGCACTGGCATGGTTTTTAGATAAGCTAGAGCAACTCCCCAACATTAAGCGTTTACGCATTCACTCGCGCTTGCCGGTGACCATCCCGGCACGCATTACCGAGCAGTTATGTCAGCGTTTTGCCCAATCGCCCTTACAAATAGTCTTTGTGCACCATATTAATCATGCCAACGAGGTCGATGAGGTTTTTAGCCACGCCTGTAAAAAGCTGACCCAAGCAGGAGTAACGCAGCTGAATCAAGCGGTGTTATTGAAAGAGGTCAATGCCAATGCGGCTGCGCAAATCGCCTTAAGTGAGCGCTTATTTGCCGCCGGGATACTCCCCTACTACCTGCATCAATTAGACAAAGTGCAAGGCGCTGCACATTTTGAGGTAAGCGATGATGAAGCCCGCACTATCATGACAGAGGTACTTAGCGAACTGCCTGGCTTTTTAGTGCCAAAGTTGGTGCGTGAGGTCGGTGGCGAACGCAGTAAAACCCCCATTGATCTGCATTTAGAGCCATAAAAAAACCCGCTTAACGCGGGTTGCTTGGGGTTCATTTACGACGCGCTGCCTTGCTATTACACGTGGATATTAATGTTATTACCCAAGGTTGCCGTAGTCGAGGCGGCTGGGCTCTGCGCTGCTTTGGTCACATTACCTGCTGACTCAATCAACGCCAATGCAGCCTGGCCATCGGCTTGCTGTCGTTTCTTAGCAAGGGCCGCGCTATAAACCTCGGCGCCTTGATCGGCTCCACTCATGGCGGGAAGTGAACTTCCTGATATATTCATAACGCTACCTGACATTTTAAATGAATCCACGTACCATATCGGCCATCTGCTCTAAAGCTTTAGAAAAAAATGCACGCAATTATCGAAAAGTTAAACGAAAACCTTAAACTCGCCTATCGTCAGGCCTTAGACGCCGATCAAAAACTGGATCAGCTACAAAAAGAAGGCCATGGTAAGTTTCAAGCCTTGTTCAATCGCGACGCGGGATTCGACTTTGAAGCAAAGCGCTTTAAACCCTATGTATTAGACGTGGCCGCCGATGTCGAGGCACTTTCCCAAGCCGAGCAACTTGATGAACAAAAGTTGAAACAAACCGTGGTTAAACTGCAACATATACTCACTTTGCTGGCGACTTTTAAAGACCAGTAAAGTCCTGTTTAAAACAAGGATGTTAAAATGCAATTGCCTCACTCGCTGACTTGGGTTGGCTTTGATTTAGACGGCACCTTAGTCAATACCGCTGCCGATATCTGCGCCGCCATTAATACCACGCTGGAGCATTACCAAGTCGGTCAAGTCGCCGTGGACGACGTGCAAACTTGGATAGGCAACGGTATTGATAAAGCCACCGAGCGCGCCTTAGCAAAAGTGGGCGCCACACATATTGATGTTAGCGCAGCGGCGGCGAAAGTCAGTGCTGCTTACAACCAATGTGTGACCGATTCCTCGACTTTATATGTTGATGCCAAAGCGACCCTACAAACACTGCAGCAGCAAGGGTTAAAGTTATTACTTGTCACTAATAAAAATGAAAGCCACACTCATGCTCTGGTAAATGCATTGGGCATTGCCGATTACTTTGATGCCATTGTCTGTGGTGACACTCTGCCCCAGCGCAAGCCAGACCCAGCCATGCTGTTTAGTGCCTTAAATAATCTCAGTCTTGATATTAGCGAAGGCATATATGTGGGAGATTCAAAAAATGATGTGGCAACCGCCAGAAACGCCGGCTGCCCGGTGATCTGCGTTAATTATGGCTACAACCACGGGTTGGATATCGCCGATGCTAATCCGGATAAAATCATCACCCGCCTTGGAGAGGTCGAGACATTGCTCGCGGCGCGTTAAGCGCCTTTTGCCTTTATCCACCGCTCAGGGAGAATGCCCCCGCGTTGGCGCAATGCAAGTACAACCACCGCGAGCGTTGCCGCCACCAATAGCACCTTCAATGCCAGCGAAAATTGTAATATCACCACCGTTGAGCACACTTCAATGAATATCAACGCATAAATAAAGCGTAATACGTACTTTTCGTTGATTTTACTCATTACATACCCTCCTAGCGGTGCGCCTATGGCGACCACGGGAGCGGCGAAAAACCACGGTTCAAAGGCCACATGAGCGCTGCTTAGCTGCCCTTGTAAAATGAGCAGTACACTGCCAGTCACAGAAAGTATTGCCATAAAACACACTGTGGTTGGGATCAGTGCTTTGGCATCGAACTTTTGCCGCAATACCAGGTAGAAAAACAGCAAGGTATCGGCTCCGGCGCCAATATATGCCGAGAGTAACCCGCCCAGTGTAGCGATAAGATACAGCGACCAACTGTTTCGCCACTGCAGCAACCGCGTATCACAGCGCTGCATCAATAAGTAACTACAAGCCAATAGCAAGAAACTAAAGGTGATCTTAAGTGGTTCACCGTCAACCGATAATGAAAACCCACACGCTAAACCAAATAACGCAAAGGGCATTAATCGCGCCAGCAGTGACCAATATATGCGGACCCCGCGAGAAACAAAAAAAATGGTGGCAAAGGTCATTCCCACAGACTGAATCGCCAATGAGAAGACCTTTGCGCTGTGTGCTTCAAACCCGAATAACTTAGTGAAGACCGGAAAAGCAACAGCTCCGCCACCTAAGGGCGTCGCACCTGCGACAAAGGATCCTAATACCATAGTCAACGATGTTCCCCAGTTATGCACAGCATCAGTGACACTGAACTTCGTCGCAAATGCTGAACTCCACGCTATAAAAAATAGCGTCAGTAAAGTGGGGTAAAGATAAGCTCTTTTCATCGTTATTGGTTGCTCGTTACAAAATATGAACACGCTTAAGGTGTCGCGTTAACCCTTCACCTTGAAAGCGGTGGCGACCATGCAACATGGCATGGTTATCCACCAGCAAGTAATCGCCTTGTGTCCACTGATGGGCGTAGAAGCTATCGCTGCCATATAGGTGAGCTATCAGCTCACGCAAAAAAGCGTCACCTTGCGACGAGGACATGCCCTGCACCTGGGTCTCCACTGGATTAACGGCCATATTATCCTCATTGAAGGGTTCAATAAAGCGCATTCGCTGACGTTTAGTTGCTGGATGCGGGCTAATCAGTGGCTCCTCAATAGCCCCACCATAATGCGCCTTTTTCTCAGCAAAATAGCGGATCACCTTATCTTGATACTGCTGCAACTGCTGGGATGAACAGCTCTCAAGCAACCTACAGGTATTCACAAAGGTGGTTTCACCGCCACCACTCATGGCACTACTTTGTAGACACTGAAAGAAGTTAAATCGCGGCGTTGCCCCTGCAAAGGCACCATCCCAATGCAGCTCAACCTTTCCTTGACTAAAAATATGATTTTGCGGCTGTTGGTTTATTTTTAAATCCAGCACATAGCCAAAATCCCACGCCAGCAGCGGCCCCAGCTTTTTCGCAAAGGCCACCATTTGCTCATCGCTGCTGGGGTCAAAGCCACGCAGCAGCACCATACCTTGGTTCAAGATCACTTGCTCAAGTTCGGCAATGTTTAAATGTGCTAGTTTCTTAGCACCGCTTTCTCGTGCGTCAATCGTGAAGCACGCCGGTGAGACCTGTTCGCTGATCATAACTGTGGCTCTCTGTGCATACGCTCATAGTGGCTGGCTTGGCCATTAATGAACACTAAGACACAACCCAGCTGCTCGGCTTGCTCCCGAGGCATCAAACTGTGCTCGTCGCCATCTTTAACCAGTACCGAGTGCCAAGGCGTGGTCCACACGTCGTTTTGCGATACCAGTGAAATGCCGATTTTCTCAGAAACCAGATACTGCGGGTGAATCGATAATCGCAGCGCCTGAGGCAACTCCTGTTTCAACAATCGCCCCCACGCATTACTGCGCTGAATAACACGGTAAGCGGCGGTTTTAGCAACCTTTTGCAGCGCTGTGCGGCTATGTTGAGAAAACTTTTCGATACCCGAGAAATCTTCTAACATGAAACGGGTAATGCCCTTGTACATGGTGCTGGCTTCTTTCTCTGTTTTAATGCGCTGACGCAGAGATTTTAGCGTTTCACCGTATTCAATCATCAGCTCCTCACGCAATACCGCAAAGTCATTGACCTTGTCATATACATCTTCGAGGTTAAAGAAGTCGAAATAATCCGGATAATGTTGATTGGCAAAACGACGCAGGCCGTTTACATACTCACTGACATGGGCGTCGCTGACATGGATAATATCGGCGAAAACGCGGCCATCCGAGCAAATCGTTACTTTTGCACCTGGCTCATAAACCTCTTCAATTTGCTGACATAATTGCACCAGCCGCTCAAATGCAAAAAACTCTCCTTTATCTGGCAGATAGCCCAAGGTTTTGTTGCGATTGGGTGATTTTGCAGGAAAGGCTGGCAGCACCATATTGATGGGCTGCTGGCGGTGAACAAAATCCAACACCTTTTCATAATGACCGGCTATTTGCTCGTCAAACGCCACATCTTGCTCAATCGGTAGCAGCCGCCGCTGGGCAAAAATGAGTTCTAAAATAGCCCGCGCAGTGGCATCCGCCGTGTGTGCATTAACCCTGTTGTTGTTTGCTAAATTTTCCATTTTTGTGCTCTTTGTTCTGTCAGTATCAGTGTTTAAATAATTCCATCGCGTGGGTAAGCGATAGCTTGTCATTAATTGCTGCTTCGACCACTAGCGGCATTTTTTCTTCATCAAAGTCCATACGCTGAATTTCACACAGACTGCGTAAGAACCCTAAATAAGTGACTTCCAATAAGGCCTTATCGAGTTCGGCTATGGCCATCTCGTCTAACATGACGCCTCGGCTATGGGCGTGTTTCATGCGGCACTTGGTGAGCTCTATATCAAAGAAGTGACCGCGATTAAGGCGATACTCTTGACCTTGGATCAGCTGGATAAACTCATCTTTAAGCTCATGAATGCGGGAAATCGCCGCCCCTTGCACCATGGCCAGCGCTTTTTCATTCAGCTGCTCTTGGCTCATTTCACTCATGCTCGGGCAATAACCAAAATGGCGCGCCATGGATGAAGGTAAAATAAAGCCGAACCAATGCATTAATAAGGCTTCAAAATGCGTGCGGTGCACCTCATAGCTGCCGTGGTAGTTCCCGGTAATATGCAGCATAAAGCTCTCAAACCAGCCTAAGAGGTAGGCATTGAAGGCCTTGGTTTTGCCTGCAAACATGGCCTCGTTACCGGCTAAATCCGCCTCTATAAGTTCACCGATCATGCGATTAGCATCGGTCAAATAGGCCGAGCCCGGCGATAACAAGGGGTCTAAAAAGGCCGATGACATGCCGGTGAGGAACCAACGATCAGTTGAGAACGACTGCTTGGCCCGCCGTGATAGCCGCTTCATGGCTTTGTAATCCTGCAATTCGAAGTGGCTGCCCAGAATTTCCTGCATACATTTATGCGAGCGTAAAAATTCCACGAAGTCGTCACTGGTTCTCACATTTAAGCTGACATCGGTATTTTTAGCGGTTACACCGATACTGACTGTGTGCTCATCCAATGGAATGAGCCATAACCAATACCCTTTATACATAAAGTGGTTGGTCGCTAATGCGCGGGTGGTAAAGTTGGTACGTGCACGCCACTGCTCACTGCCCAGGCTATCGAGTGGCGTGGTGAACTTAAACCGCGCCCAAGCTGAGCTCACAGAATGGCGATGATCTTGCGACTCAATTAAATCCAGCTTTTTACCCAGCGGCGCAGCAAACCCGGCGGCATCGACTAAATAACGACAGCGAAAGGATTTGTCTGCGGTTTTCACGCTGTGACCATGCTCGCCATCGAGTTCGATATCGCTGACCGTCTCACCCAGTAAAACGTCCACACCAATATCTCGGTTAAAGCGCACTAGGTCGTTATCAAATTTAGCGCGATCAATTTGGTGCGCCGGAATACCGTGATACCAGGTGCGCCCAAGCTCACTCATTTCCTCGACATTGAGATCACGGTCGACGCTGTCGAAGAAAAATCGCAAACCATGTTTGTACAAATGGTTGGTGTCTAGGTAAAAGCCCAGTTGCAGATCACTGGCGGCATAATCCCAAAACGATTCTAGGGTTGACTCCCCGACCCAAGAATTAAATGACTTTTTGCGCTCTAACACGGTGACCGATAGCTCGGGGTGTTTTAGTTTTAATTGTCGTGCTAAGCAACCACCAGCCATTGAACCACCGATGATCACAACATCACTATACTGACTTACCATACATGCTCCTTACAGGTAATAGGTCAATCTTACTTCTATAAAGTCATCATCTCGGTAGAGGTAAAGCGGCTGCTGTGGCTGTTGTTCAACAAACATCCGGGCCTCAATATCAAGACTCAACTGACTATGAATACGGGTTTCGAATTCGCCCTTAATGGCGATGGAATCGCCGCCATTATCGATAAGGGCTCCCAATAACAAGGTGGTGGCATCGGTGTCGTTCCAAGCGAGGCGAGAGCCTACAAAGCTGCTATTACGATATATTTGATTTTCCCGAGCCTCGGCGTCGGTGTCGCGGTGCAGCTCCAGCAGCAGACTGAGATCTTTACTGCTGCCCGCCACCCCATAAAAGTAATATTCTCCCCCTAGGGTATAAGCCCAGCTATTACCACCGTAATCATGGTCGCGGTGCACCGCTTCGAGCTTACCGAGCCAGCGCTCAGTGGTGTATTGCGCATCAAGGCCCCATTGCTGCAAGGCGCTGTAAATGGCTTGTCCTTGGCCTTGCTCGGTGATCTCAAAGGCTGGGATTTTATCTAAACCGTGGAAGAAATAAGCACCGACATCCCAATCATCGAGCACCGTGGCATAGCGCAGCGCCAGTGATTCCCGAGTGTGCTCAGATAAACCGACAAAGCGCTCTTGGCTAATGGCCACTGGCAATGAAAAGCGCTCATCAGGTTGGCTGTAATCGCGGGAGCGAAACCAAGGCATAGACAACAGCGATAAGGTGCCGTTTTCGGTAAAGTAGTCAACCTGCACCAATAGTTCGCCAAGTTTCTCTTCGCCTTCAAAATTACGTGCAGGAATACGCTGATTGACAATATCCACCAAATGACGAGACTCGGCGACGCCCCAAAATACCGTGTTCATACCGGCGCTTAGCTGCCAGTTATAGAATGTTTTCTGTAAGTAAGCCTCTTGTAAATCCCATTCAGGCAGGGCGCTATTGGTCGCGGCCACAGTCACCACCGGCTTTATATGTGCTTGTATACCCGAGGCGCGGGAGCGGTAATCAAGCTCAAGCCATAGCCTTGGGTCCCAAGCAAAGTTATGCGTTTGCTGAGCCCGAGCGCTATCACTATTGTATTGCCGGGCGCCGAGCTCTACCGCAGGCGTTATTTGCCATTGACCATACACGCAAGGCGCAAACACACAGAGCAATAGCCACCACTTCCTGAACATCACTACATCCTTACTTCAATGACGATTTAACAAAATCGCGATTACTTAAGCGCACAGAGAAATCGTAATCGGAGAACACCAAGGTAGTTTTTTTACCGCTTTGATGGTTTTCCATATGCATGGTTTGTGGTCGCCAGAATTTGTCTTGATAGTGCTGATAATCAGACAATGTCAGGGTTTTAAGATGGGCTTCTTTACGGTCATAAAAGTCGATTTTGCGCACTTGGTAATGGCTTAAGTCAATTAAGGCGCGCTGGCGGGTATAGCCAGAATTTTCATACTTGGGAATACGGTCGACCACCGCACAGGTGAACTCACCGCATTGTTGCTCATCAATATAGCGATACTCGTACTTATTGAGCTCTTGGGCGGTAAAATCTTCAAAAGCAAATTCACTGCCCACAAAGGGGCCCGATTTATTCGCCGAGGAAATGCGCTTTACGCGTTTTAGCGCAGGAAGATAAAGCCATTGATCGTCTGGCTCCAGTATTTGCGCATGCGATAACAGCTTGGTGTCTTGTACATCGGCTGGAGAGTTAAAGACAATCAGGCTTTTATCGCCTTTATTTTCGTCGGCCACTTCTTTGGTGAGCATGCTTAAGCTGCGGCTCGATTTACGCCCGCTGGCATCTTCAAGGTGCATCATGACATCGACACGACTCACGCCAAAGCCGCGATCGGAGCGGTCACTTTGTGCCGCAATTTCATAGCCTCGTTGTTGCGCATCACTGGAAGCTGCGGCAGCCCAAACTGGGGTGGTAAATGTGACTGCCGATAGCACGGCAAAAGCACTAGGAATTAATGGCTTCATGCGGGTTCTCCTTAATAGCTGAAAGACTCGGTTGAGATGAGGTAGACGGGCGTGCAACAAGCATGAGCAGCGCCGGGAGTAATAAGAAATCAATAATCAGTGCCATAACAATGGCCAGCGCCGTTAACATGCCCATTTGCGCGTTGATCATAAAGGTGGAGTAAGCCAGCACCATAAAGCCGCCCGCTAAAATTAAGGTGGTCACGAAAATGGCCTCTCCGACAGTGGTAAACGCATATTCAATGGCCGCTTGCGGTGTGAGGCCGCGCTCTCGCCGAGCTCTCAGGTACTTGCTGAGGAAGTGCACGGTGTTATCGACAATGATCCCTAACGAAGTGGAGGTCACTGTGGCTGCCGCAACCCCCACTTGCCCCACTAACAGTGCCCACACGCCAAAGGTGAACAACATCGGGATGGTATTGGGGATCAAGCTTAAGAAGCCGTACTTCAGGCTACGTAAGGTGAGGATCATAATCAGGCAAATCGCGATGATGGCAATGGCATTACCACTGAGCATGCTTTGTGCGTTACGTTGGAAAATATGTGAGAACATCACCGTAGCGCCAGTGGCTTTGGCATGCATCGCCGCTGGCGTGTTGCTTTGCAGCCAGCCTTCAGCGCGCTCAATAAAGGCCTGAATCTCTGCAGTAGATAGGTTATCCAGCGTCAGGCTTAACCGTGAAGCCGATTTATCCATACTGACGCGGTCAGTTAAATCGAGACCAAAGGGCAGTGACATCTCGTACAGCAACAGATACTGCGCCGCCAACTGGCGATTATCAGGCAAGCGATATAGCGCCTCGTTATCCTGATGCATATTCTTATTTAAGCGTTTAATGATGTCGGTGTAGCTATACACATGAACTACTTCTGGCTGTTGACGTAACCATGTGGTGAAATCTGCCAGTCCCTGCTGATACTCGGGTTTACTGACGCCGCCACTTTCACCACTTTGAATGTCAAACTCCACTACATAAATGCCTGTTAAGTGCTCCATGGTGAAGTCGGTATCGCGACGAAACTCAACGCGCTGATCAAAGTAGTTTACGAACTCGTCATTGAGCTCAATTTGCGGAATAGCCAAGCCAAAGCCAATGCTCAGTAGCACTGTCGCAGCAATAATCATTCGATACTTTTTCGCGACCTGATTACCAAAGCGCCCTAACCACACATTCAGCCCGTTGCGCTTTTTCTTATAGGTTTTCTTATCCGGCAAAATAGCCAGTAAACAAGGCAGGAATACCAGTGAGAGCAACCAAGCTGCGGCGATACCCATCGCGGTGATGTTCCCTAAATCAGCAAATGGCGGCGCATCAGACATATTTAAGGTTAAAAAACCAACGATGGTAGTGATACTGGTAATGGACACGGCAACAAAATTGACCCGTAAGCTCTCTTTAATTGCAGCGAGCTTGTCCATGCCCTCTCTTCGTGCGCTTGCGTAAGACAACAGCACGTGGATGCTATCGGCAATGGCCAAGGTGAGAATGATGGTCGGTGCGGTAATGGAGATAGGCGTAAGCTCTATGCCGATATAGCCAGTTAGGCCCATGGCCGCAGCGCTGGCAAGAATCACTACGCCCACCGCAGCAATGGTACCGAGAATACTGCGCAGGCTCATATACATCACCACGATGAGCACTAGGTACATAATCGGCGTGAGAGTTTGCGCATCGGTTTGCCCAGCCTCACTAAAGGCGTTGTTGAGCATAGAGATGCCACTAATAGCAAAGGTAAGCTCAGGGTGCTGCTGCTTCATTTGCGCCACTAAATCGCGCACATAATTCACCGCTTTTGGCACTTCAGCCAAAGACTCCCCTGGATATTGCACGGTAATATTAATACCCGAGGTGCGGCCATTGTTGGCAATCAACCGATTGGCCAGTAGCGGCTCATCAAGGGCTATGCGTGCTTTTTCTTGCAACGCTGGCCAAGATAATTGCTCGGCATTTTTGATCAGATCGGCGACGATAAGGTCGTCTTGCTCAGCATAGGTATGTTGGAAATTAGTGATAGAGTCGACACGACTCGCAAAAGGGGTTTTCCACGCCTGTTCGGTGAGCTGCTCCACCACCTTCGCATGATTAGGCGTTAACCCTTGGCTTTGCTCGTCGTGCACGACGATCAGAATGTTGTCATTTTTACTGTATTTGTCTTGGAAGTTCTCAAAGGCAACGAGCTCTGGGTTCTCAGGGCTGAAAAATGCCCGGTAGTCGTTCGAGAAAGTGAGCCCTTTAGCCCCTATTGCCAGTGCGATGCAAACCAGCACACTGACAATAAGCAATAGCCAAGGGTAGCGTGTCACGCACTGCCCCCACCGCAGGGCTAAGTTGCTAATAAAGTGGTTCATTATCACTCCTTATAACAGAACACACATTCTGATAATAGTAAAAAATAACGCCTCAAGTGAGGCTCTTTATTTTCATAATAGCACAGTACCTTATTCGGGTTCAGCCATCATGTCGAATATAGTCGTCAAATATTGCCGTAATGTGTCACGATGAAAATCACTGCGAGCCATCACTGCTACGCCTTGCAACACACCGAGTAAGCACACGCTCAAATCAAATGCACTGAGCTCCTGGCGTACCTCGCTACGTGCTTGAGCTCGCTCAATAAAATGCTGAAACTGTGCGGTCAGCTTGGCATAAATATCACGCACAATGCTGTTCACATCCATATCTGTTTCACCAATCTCGGTAGCTGTATTGCAAATAAGACAGCCATTAGCGCCATGCTCTGCAATGTTCTCGCTGTACATGGAGAAAAAACAGCGTAGATCTTCAAGCTCACCATCACTCTGCGCAATGCGCTTTAACCCCGGGCTAATTTTGCTGAGGGAATACTCTTGCAAACACCGTTTGAACAGTTCTTTCTTATTACCAAATTCTTGGTAAAAACCATACCTACTCACACCTGTTGCTTTAACCAACTGCTCCATTGATGTATCGCGGTAACCTTGGCGCCAAAACATAATAGTTGCCTTGCGCAGGGCTTCACTTACATCAAATTCTCTGGTTCGTGCCATAGGTTGTTCTCTGCTTAGCGTTTTTAAGAATGTACATTCTGAAATGGAAAAGATCAAGTTAAGATCAAAAAGAAAAAGCGCCCATTGGGCGCCTAACTTTGCCTTAATTAAATAGTGCTAGTCGCTAGCGATAGGCTTTCTTCGGCTCGATACCCAGCTCAGGCAACAAGGTTTTCTCAAACCACGAGCTTATCAAGCGAAAATCATAATAGTTGGCTTCGTTGGCTCGAGGTGAGCGAATGCGATCCATAAACTGCATGTCTTTTAAATCCGCTTCCCCTTCACTGACCACGTTACCCTCGGCATCGGTGACCGAGTAAGTAAAGTTAATCTTAGGCATGTAGATAGGTTTAATCACGCGGATCTCATTCATCCCAAAGCGCACATCGCCGGCCAAATCGAGGTTGGTGATCTCAGCGTTAAACACATACCCTTCAGGCAGGTTTTCTGCTTCTCTACTAAAGTGCTTATTAAAGTTTTTAACCAGTCGCTTGTGAAACGGTCCTTTTACTTCATTAGCTGGACGCGCATCGGTGTAATCGTCTAAGTCATGCCATTTGATTTTTGCTTCGCCAGCATAGCTACTAAGGGATGTAACTAATGCCGCGATTGCCAAACTGTAGCTCAGTGATTTCATCATACTCTCCAATTGCGTACGTCTATCTACTATAGACCGCTTGTTGTGTTGTTTGATTACTAAAACACCGCCAAGTTCGTAACAATTAGTAATCATTAATAACTATTTGTAGCCTGTGTACCCAATCGAGTCAACGCCCTGCAACTAACCCCTCTGGGTTTAACAGTTTGCCTCGTCGAATCTCTCATTTAGCAGCAGCGACTATTTATTGCTTGAGTCTAACGTTCGCTACTTTTTGTAGCGCCCTAATAATAAAGGTTATTGAGCCAATACTCGTTGCCGCTTTCAGCTTTTTCTCAGTACGCCAGAAGAATGTTGCTGTCAGGGCCTAGTTTGGGATGAAATTCAGCAGCCATAAAAAAACCCAACCGAAGCTGGGTTTTTATAAAGCGAGATAGCTTGAGGGATGATTACATCATGCCGCCCATGCCACCCATTCCGCCCATGCCACCCATATCTGGTGCAGCTGGTGCGTCGTCTTTAGGTAGTTCAGCAACCATCGCTTCTGTGGTGATCATTAGACCGGCTACCGAAGCTGCGAACTGCAATGCAGAGCGTGTTACTTTCGTTGGGTCAAGGATACCCATCTCTAGCATGTCGCTGTACTCGCCTGTTGCCGCGTTGTAACCGTAGTTACCTTCGCCACCTTTGACTGCGTTAACAACCACTGATGCTTCATCACCAGCGTTAGAAACGATTTGACGAAGTGGCGCTTCCATAGCGCGTAGGGCTACGTTGATACCATGATTTTGGTCTTCGTTGTCAGCGGTAAGTGAAGCAATCTTAGTTGCCACACGAACCAGCGCTACACCACCACCAGGTACAACACCCTCTTCAACCGCAGCACGCGTTGCGTGTAACGCATCTTCTACGCGGTCTTTCTTCTCTTTCATTTCAACTTCGGTCGCAGCGCCGACTTTGATTACCGCAACACCGCCAGCTAGTTTCGCCATGCGCTCTTGTAGTTTCTCTTTATCGTAGTCAGACGTCGCTTCTTCGATTTGCGCTTTGATTTGACCAACACGGCCATCAATCGCTTCTTGCTCACCAGCACCATCAATAATGGTAGTGTCATCTTTGGTGATTACTACGCGCTTCGCTGTACCTAAGTCTTCTAGTGTCGCTTTTTCAAGCTCAAGACCGATTTCTTCAGAAATCACCGTACCACCGGTTAAGATGGCGATGTCTTGTAACATCGCTTTACGACGGTCACCAAAACCAGGCGCTTTAACCGCAGCTACTTTAACGATGCCACGCATGTTGTTAACAACCAATGTTGCCAGTGCCTCACCTTCTAGGTCTTCAGCAACAATCAGCAATGGCTTGCTAGTTTTCGCTACCGCTTCTAGGGTAGGTAGAAGCTCACGGATGTTTGATACTTTTTTGTCGACCAATAGGATGTGTGGGTTATCTAGTTCAACAACACCTTTTTCTGAGTTATTGATGAAGTAAGGAGAAAGATAACCACGGTCGAACTGCATACCTTCAACAACATCCAGTTCATTCTGTAGTGATTGACCTTCTTCAACAGTGATAACACCAGACTCACGGCCTACTTTTTCCATTGCTTCAGCAATGATTTCACCAATTTCTTTGTCAGAGTTGGCTGAGATAGTGCCCACCTGAGCAATGGCTTTGTTATCTGCACAAGGCACAGAAAGGGTTTTCAATTCCTCTACTGCAGCGGTAACGGCTTTGTCGATACCGCGCTTAAGATCCATTGGATTCATACCCGCAGCAACAGCTTTAAGGCCTTCGTTAACAATTGACTGTGCTAGTACGGTTGCAGTAGTGGTACCGTCACCGGCAGCGTCATTCGCTTTTGAGGCTACTTCTTTAACCATCTGCGCGCCCATGTTTTCGAACTTGTCTTCAAGCTCAATTTCTTTCGCTACAGAAACACCATCTTTAGTGATTGTGGGTGAGCCAAAAGACTTATCTAGAACAACGTTACGGCCTTTAGGACCTAAAGTTACTTTTACTGCATCTGCTAATACATTTACGCCTTTAAGCATTTTAGTGCGGGCGTCATTTGCAAAACGTACTTCTTTTGCTGCCATTGTTTCTTTCCTCTAAATTCTGTTTAAACCAAGTGTGTCAACATCAAGGGGTGAGTTAGCTCACGATACCTAGGATGTTGTCTTCACGCATAATTAGGTACTCTTGACCGTCGATTTTTTCAGTCTTCTCAACGTAAGAGCCGAACAACACAGTGTCGCCCGCTTTTACTTCCAATGCGCGTACTTCGCCGCTATCCAATACTCGGCCGTTACCTACTGCCACTACTTCACCTCGCGATGATTTTTCAGCCGCAGAACCAGTCAGCACGATACCGCCAGCAGACTTGGTTTCTTCTTCTAGACGCTTAACGATCACGCGATCATGTAAAGGACGAATGTTCATTTGTTTGTTTCTCCTAACAGTTTCTGAACAACTACAGAAAAGTCATTAAAATTTAGTTGCCATATCTAATGGGGGTCGAGGTTTTAAAACCCAAGAGTAAAAATTAAAATTTTTTACTCTTTTCGTTCATATTCACCTTCGATGGTGGTGTGCTCTTCGCGACGCTCACTGTGTTGATGCTGTTGATGGCTGTGAAATTCAGCACTGAAGGTGCTTTGCCCCATACCTTGGCTCATGCGCACTTGCGCCTGAGAAGCAAAGGTTGCGGCCATTTTATTGCGCACTGCTGGCGTCAGTAATAAGAAGCCGAATACGTCGGTCACTATACCGGGCGTCAACAACAGAACGCCAGCAATGATGACACAGATACCAGTAAACATTTGTTTTGCCGGCATTTGCCCTTGTGCCATTTGCACCTGCGCCTCACGCATTGCACCAACGCCTTGTTGCTTCACCAGCTTAGCGCCCAAAATCGCGGTAACGATAATTAAGGCAATGGTGGCAACGCCGCCAATCACCTCGCTTAATTGAATCAATAGCGCGATTTCAATGATTGGAACAATGATAAATAGTAAAAAAAGTGCTCTGAACATAACGGCTCTCATAAAAGTCGATGAAATAGAATTGAGGTTGATAAGGTCAGATTTCAAGTCATCTGTTGTCGCTCTATGGGCTTTGCCCTTGCTATCAGCTAGTATGGGGGTTAGAAACGGGACTCACAAAAAGGTTCAGTATGACTACTCACTACCGGCTTATCTTTACAACTTGTGCAAATAAACAAGAAGCACGCGCGATGGCAGAACAATTGGTGCAGTTAAAACTCGCCGCCTGTGTCAACATTCTTCCCGAAGTAGAGTCAATCTACATGTGGCAAGGAGAAGTGACCAGCGAAAACGAGACCAAACTGCTAATTAAAACCAAGTCTGAGAAAATGAACCAGGTGATCCAAACCATTAAACAGCTACATAGTTATGAAGTGCCTGAAATTCAGGTTGTTGATGTGGCCACCGGAAACCTGGCGTATTTTAATTGGATGGATGAGGTATTAAATTAATGCGTTATGTGCTGTTTTTGCTCACCTTAGCGTTTAGCTCGCTAAGTTGGGCGAACAACTCCGTTTTAAATAGCTTATTAGAGCCCTCTAAAAGCACTTTTCTCCCCGTTGAGCAGGCATTTAAGCTCGACTTTGACCAACAAGGCGACACCTTATTTGTAGGGTGGGATATTGAGCCAGGTTATTACCTCTACAAACACAAGTTAGAGTTCGTCGGTAAGGGCGCCACCATCACTCCACCCAGTGACCTTCCCCAAGGGGACATGATTGAAGACGAGTTTTTCGGTCGCACTGAGGTCTATTTTGATAGTGTGAGTATTATTTCCAAACTCAGTGATGTTGGTGATAATGCCAGTGTCAAAGTACGTTATCAGGGCTGCGCCGAAGCAGGCCTTTGCTACCCCCCTGAAGTGGTGGAAATTCCGCTTACGGCCCTTGCTACCAGCACGGCGACTACCGCTGCGCCAACCAGCGAGGTCCCGGTTAACAAAGCCACCAGTGATGAGGGTGAACAATCACTCACTGAGCGTTTAGCCAGCCAAAGCTTGGTCACGAATTTAGTATTCTTTTTTGTTGTCGGTATCGGCCTGGCGTTTACACCTTGTGTGTTCCCCATGTTCCCGATTCTTTCTAGCTTAATCGCTGGGCAGAAAAACCTCTCTACGAAAAAAGCCTTTAGCCTGTCGTTTGTTTATGTACAGGGCATGGCCGTTACCTACGCGCTACTAGGTTTAGTGGTTGCCTATTTCGGCGGGCATATTCAAGGCTATTTACAGCATCCCTATGTATTAATCAGCTTTAGTTTGCTGTTTGTATTGCTGGCGCTATCGATGTTTGGGCTTTACGAAATTCGTTTACCCCAAAGTTTGATGAGCCGCCTAACAGAAGTCAGTAATAAGCAAAAAGGCGGAAACTACACCGGCGTATTCTTGATGGGCGTGCTCAGCGGCCTGATTGCCTCGCCGTGCACCACTGCACCACTTTCTGCAGCGCTACTTTATGTGGCTCAAAGCGGCGATTTTGTAGTTGGTGGCTTGACCTTATATGCCTTAAGCCTAGGTATGGGCCTACCACTGCTGCTATTAGGCACCTCGGGCGGGAAATTACTCCCCAAGGCCGGTGGCTGGATGGAGCAAGTAAAAACCTTGTTTGGCTTTTTAATGTTGTTTGTGCCACTTATCTTGTTAGAGCGTATTTTACCTTTCGAGGTGATCTTGCTAATGGCCGGCTTGTTGGCAATTGCTACCGCTATCTACTTACATTATTGGCAAAGCGGTCAAAACCAAGGGAAAGGAAAAACGACTCTATGGAGTTTTGCCATGCTGCTGTTTGTTGGTGGCTTAATGCTGGTACAAAACTACATTTGGCCTAAGCCACAGAGTAACAGCACGGCTGCGACAGTTTCCTCTAACGAAAAGCATGGTGAATTTGTACATGTAGCTAATTTAGCAGAGCTGGAAACCTTGATTGCTCAAACCGATGGCTTGGTGATGGTTGATCTCTATGCCGAGTGGTGTGTGGCATGTAAAGAGTTTGAGAAGTACACATTCCCGAAAGACAACGTGCAACAGCAGTTTGAGCATTTCACTTTGGTACAGGTCGACCTCACCGAAAGTAATGACACCACCATTGAATTAATGGAGCACTACACCGTTTTTGGTCTACCAAGTATTTTGTTTTTTGATAACAGCAACGAAGAATTACCTGAGCTGAGAGTCACCGGTTTTATGGGGGCAGATGAGTTTGCTTCCCACCTACAAGCAGTACGTGACGCAGCACAGTAATCCTTTTTACTGATTAATGCAGGGTGAGCCTCATCACCCTGCTCACTTTCCCCGCACTGGTAAACCCCACCTAGCCAGACCTGGTTAACAAGGTCATTAGACCAGTATTTTGCTGCTATTTACGTCGAACTCTCTATAATAGTCGGCAAACGTGAGAAAAGTTTGCTATTTGCTACTTTTGCCCTTAAGTTAAATACTATTATTTGTACAATCACTTAAAACTCACACGATAAAGGATTTTAGTCGCATTATGACTGCAAAGTTTAAGATTTTAGTTATTAACGGTCCTAACCTAAACATGTTAGGTAAGCGTGAGCCGGATAAATATGGCGTAAAAACACTGGCGCAGATCACCGGTGAACTAAATGATGCAGCAGCGGCCTTAAATGTTGAGCTGGCGCACTTTCAAAGTAACAGCGAAGCAGCATTAATAGAGCACATTCACGACGCGTGGCAGCAATTTGATAGCATTATTATAAACCCTGCCGCATTCACCCACACCAGTGTGGCCCTGCGTGATGCTCTACTCAGTGTTGATATTCCTTTCTTTGAAGTTCACCTCAGCAACATTCATCAACGCGAACCCTTCCGTCACCACTCTTACTTTTCTGACGTGGCACAAGGGGTTATCTGCGGTTTTGGTGCAATGGGTTACCACTTCGCGCTTCAAGCAGCGGTCAACCGGTTGCAGAATTCGAATTAAAAACTAACTAACAGGCGGGTTTTTCATGGACATTCGCAAAATAAAGAAATTAATTGAACTAGTTGAAGAGTCTGGCATTGCTGAGCTTGAGATCACCGAAGGTGAAGAGTCGGTACGTATTAACCGTCATAGCCAAGCTCCTGCGATGCCACAGCATTACGCCTTGGCGCCACAAGCGGCTCCTGCTCCTGCAGCCCCGGCGGCTGCTCCAGCAAGTGATGCACCAGCAGCGAGCGATGCACCTGCTCGCCCTAGCGGCCATGAAGTAACCTCACCTATGGTTGGTACATTCTACGCGGCCTCTTCACCAGAAGCCGCTGCTTATGTTGAAGTAGGTAGTAAAGTTAACGTAGGCGACACTTTGTGCATCGTTGAAGCGATGAAGATGATGAACCAGATTGAAGCTGACAAAGCCGGTACGGTTAAAGCTATCTTGGTTGAGAATGGCGAGCCTGTTGAGTTCGACCAACCTCTTTTCATCATCGAATAATCGCGCAACTCAAACAAGGCACTAACTATGTTAGATAAAGTTGTTATCGCAAACCGAGGTGAAATTGCACTTCGTGTTCTGCGCGCCTGTAAAGAGCTAGGTATAAAAACGGTTGCCGTGCATTCTACCGCCGACCGTGACCTGAAACACGTGCTCCTTGCAGATGAAACTATTTGTATTGGTAAGCCACCTGCTACCGAAAGCTACTTAGATATCCCCCGTATTATTGCTGCGGCGGAAGTCACCGATGCAGTCGCTATTCACCCAGGTTATGGTTTCCTATCGGAAAACGCTGATTTTGCCGACCAAGTTGAGCAAAGTGGCTTTGTATTTATTGGTCCTAAAGGCGACACCATTCGTCTTATGGGTGACAAAGTATCGGCCATTGAAGCGATGCGTAAAGCCGGCGTTCCTTGTGTACCCGGTTCTGATGGTCCGCTCACTAACGACACCGAACGTAATATGCAAATTGCTAAGCGCATCGGTTACCCAGTGATCATCAAAGCCGCTGGCGGCGGCGGTGGCCGTGGTATGCGCGTCGTACGCAGCGAGAAAGAGCTGGTCGACTCCATCGCCCTTACTCAGCAAGAAGCCAAGCAGTTCTTTGGTAACGGCATGGTTTATATGGAGAAATTCCTAGAAAACCCACGCCATATCGAAGTGCAAGTATTGGCAGACGGCCAAGGCAACGCAATTCACTTAGGTGAGCGTGATTGCTCGATGCAACGCCGCCACCAAAAAGTAGTTGAAGAAGCACCTGCACCGGGTATCACCGCAGAAATGCGTAAGTACATTGGCGATCGCTGTACTCGCGCGTGTATCGAAATTGGTTATCGCGGCGCGGGCACCTTCGAATTCCTATATGAAAACGGTGAGTTCTACTTTATCGAGATGAATACCCGTATTCAGGTAGAGCACCCTGTAACAGAAATGGTAACAGGCATTGACCTAATCAAAGAGCAGTTAAAAATTGCTGCTGGTCAGCCATTATCAATTACTCAGGAAGATGTGCAAATCCGTGGTCACGCAATTGAGTGCCGTATTAATGCGGAAGACCCAAAAACCTTTATCCCATCACCAGGTAAGATCACCCGCTTCCACCCAGCCGGTGGTTTGGGAATTCGCTGGGATAGCCACATTTATGCGGACTACACTGTACCGCCACATTATGACTCAATGATTGGTAAGCTTATTTGTTACGGTGAGAACCGTGACGTTGCCATTGCTCGCTCGCGCAACGCGCTCAACGAGTTGGTTATCGACGGCATTAAAACCAATACCGAGCTTCATAAACTGATTTTATCGGACGAGAACTTCAAAAATGGTGGCACTAATATCCACTATTTAGAGAAGAAACTTGGCCTATAGAGCTAAATGTTAAGCAAAGCCAAAGCCGACCTACGTCGGCTTTTTTTGTGCCTGCAAACCCTAAATCGCTTTTTGTAAGTAGCGCGCACTCACCCATCATCTCAAAAGTCCAGAGCAAGTCGTTTACGAGGTTACAGCTCAAGCTACGCCCTTAGGTTAATTAGTAAGCGATTGATTTCGAGCGGCAAAATAATCACCCCACAGCTAGTGACAAGGCCCACAAAAGTTTTTATACTGCTCGGCGCTTGTAAGGATACTGATACCTTTATCAGTGGCACGCAAATGGCCCTATAGCTTAGGTGATGAACGTAAGCCAAAGGCTTTGAGAAGTGATTTAACATCACTTCGAAAGTGAAGAACGCGAGGTCGTGGATGACCGAGCCGAGTGACTATCATCATGGATGTGTTTACTCTGACTTCACTATAAAACACAAAATGGCCCTATAGCTTAGGTGATGAACGTAAGCCAAAGGCTTTGAGAAGTGATTTAACATCACTTCGAAAGTGAAGAACGCGAGGTCGTGGATGACCGAGCCGAGTGACTATCATCATGGATGTGT